>CAJWEP010000193.1 GCA_913030945.1 uncultured Verrucomicrobiota bacterium | reverse complement strand
TCGTGAAAGAAGCGGATTTTGAATCCGCCGCGTCTACCAATTCCGCCACACTGGCACTAAAACTGGTACCCCGGGTAGGACTTGAACCTACAACCAATTGATTAAGAGTCAACTGCTCTACCATTGAGCTACCGAGGCACTCCAGTCGACGACGCCGTCGCGCGTCGAGAGCGGTGTTTTGTAGTCAAGGAGCAAACGACGCGCAAGTTATTTATTGAACGCTCGCCGATGGGAATTGGTTTGGACGAAGGGGAACCGATGCCCATACTGCGCCGCCTCGTGGGCTGCGTTTCCGAACAACCCAACGCCAACGCAAAACGACTGAACACTTTCGCGAGCCGCTACTGGTTCCTGGCGATGCTGGTGCTGATGATCCCGGCCGGGCTGTGGCTGCCGGGCGGCGGCCGGGCCATCAAGGAAGCCAGCTGGGTGACGCCGGTGCTGGTTGGGGTGATGATGGCCGTCTCCGGCTTCACGCTGGACACCGGCAAACTGCACCGGCAGGCGGCCAACCTCGGCGCGATCACGCTGGTGCTCTTTTCGACCTACTGCCTTGCGCCGGCGGTGGCGTATGGGCTAGCGCTGTGGCTGCAACCGGCGGACCACCCTCATTTTCTGACGGCGGTGATGATCATGGCCGCGCAGGCGAGCAGCCTGGCCTCGGCGCTGGCACTGACCGTGCTCTCGCGCGGCAATCAGGAACTGGCGCTCATCTTCACACTCCTGTCGAGTTCGCTGACCGTGGTGCTGACCCCGCTGGTGCTGCAGGTGAGCATCGGCACCTCAGTAGAAATCCCGCTTGGCCAAATGATCCTGAAAATGCTGCTGGTCGTCGTGATGCCAGTGGCGCTTGGCCAAGCTCTGCGCCGGTTGCTATGGGAGAGGGCCAGGCCGCTGCGCCGGGGCATCCAGTTGATGCCGCAGTGGATCATTCTCGTGTTCGTGTATACCGGTTTCTCGGTGGCCACTGGACAGATTCAGGGAAACGCAGACGTCGTACTGCGCATTGTCGTCATCTCCGCGCTGCTGCACGCAATTCTACTGGCGTGGAACTTTGGCATGTCGGTGTTTTTGCGTATGGATAGTGGCGCAGGCACCGCGCTTGTCTTTTGCGGATCACAAAAAACCTTGCCGAACGGAATTTACCTTTGGGAACGGTTTTTTAGCGACAACCTAATCGGCGCCTTGCCACTGGCGATGTATCACCTGATTCAACTGATCGCTGACTCGCTGCTGATACCGTTCTTCGAGCGCCGCAACCAAAGGAAGCTGAATGATTAGCTTCGCATCCAGTAGCGCAGCGGCGAGTGGCGGATGAGGTCGATGAGGAATTCATTCAGCCGGGCCGCCTTGGCTTCCTCCAGCCGCACGGTGGCCAGCGCCGTAAGCATCAGCACCGCCGCGACGCCGGCGAAGTAAATGGTGTATTCGTTCCACTCAACGCCGAGCCAGCCCCACTTCCGGCCGGACAGGATGTCGATCATCAGCCCCCAAAGCATCGGCGACAGGCCCATGGCCATGTTGCCGACGACGGCGAACACGGCGAAGTAGTGGACGCTGCCCAGGCGCGGCACGGTCGCCATGGCCAGCCGCGTCATCGACATGGTGACACTCGCCAGCACGAAGCCGAAGCTGAAGTACAGTCCGGTTACGGCAAAAAAATTGATCGGCACCACCCCGCCGGCGATCAGCCCAAACACCGCCACGCAAACCAAGCCAATGGCCAGGCCGAAAAAAATGATCGGCCGGCTGCCCATGCGGTCGAGACGCGACTTAAGAAACCAAAGCGTCCCGAGTGCGCCGACAAACTTGGCCGCCGAGGCAAGCATGATGTGGTTGTCCTGCATGCCGGCCTCGGCCTTGAGGTACTTAACCGTGAACGCGGCCAGACCACCCAGCGCGATCGCCATGAACAACTCCACCCAGAGCAGCTTGCGAAACGGCTGGTTCGCGAAAATCTCGGCCCAAGGCGCCTCCTGTTTTTTGCCGGCCTCCTCGCTTGGCGGTGCAGCGTCCGGCACGCGGCGAATGAAGTAGATGCTCCCCGCCCCCGCGAGGCAGCTGAACGCGAACAGGACACTGAACTGCCCGCTCGTCGGCGATTGGCCAAGGTACGCCGCGACCAGCAGGAACGCCACCAGACTGCCGGCGTTGACAAAGGCGCTCTCGAAGGTCAGGTACCGGCCGCGGATGTTCTCCGGGATCAGCCCGCGAATCCACGGATACCAGGCGCAACTGGCGATGCCGCGCACCACGTTAAAGGCGAACAACAGCACCAGCACCAGGGCAAGCTGGCTCTGCTGGTTGATCACGCCCTCAAGCAACGGCACGAACACCAGGCCTAACACAAAAATCAACCGCAGCGACCAGCCAGTGGTGATGAACAGCTTGTAACCCCAGCGCCCGACATGGGCAGCGGCGGGGATTTGAAAGATCACCATCAGCGGCGTCATCCCGGCGATGAGCCCCATCACGGTGGCGCTGGCCCCGAGACTCTCCGCGTAAAGGAAAATCGGGCTGTCCATGATGATCTGGCAGGACAGGAAGTTGAGGAAGAAAAACCAGAAGAGGCTTTGCGTGCCCTCGGGAAATGTCGGCCTGGCGGCGTGGTCACTCAAGGCCGGTCAGTGGGCCACAGTTGGCGGCAGTGGGTCAAGCGGCGGACAATTCAGAAACCCCGCCGCGACTTGTCGGCATTCGCACCCGGCTTTTGGTGGAGCAGCCCGCTGCGTATGGACGGCTGCTGTCGATCCCTCGACTGGAACAGCAGCGGCATCTCCCGCCGAGCAGCCACCGGTGGCGCGGCAAAGGCCGATGAAAATGGATTGTTCGCCGATGCCGGAGCGGCCAAGCCCGACGGCAGCTTGAAGCCGGCCGGCGTCCTGCCCGCGCCAACCCCGGTCACCGGCGTGGACGGCTTCGGTGTCAGGCCGTTGCCAAAACTCATCGGATCGAGGCCTAGCGCACGCTTTCCAGTGCTCGCCTGCCCGGCGTTAAAAAAGTTTTTGCTGTTGATGAAGCCTCCCCCGATTTTTTTCTGTTGCTGAAAAAAACCGGCGCGGCCCGCGGCTGCCGCCTGGCCAAGCGCCTGGCCCGTTTCCGGACGGCCACCCTTCTGGCCCGCGCGATTCCGCAGGGTCTTGAACGGATCCGTGGACTTGGAGCTCTTGCGCGAAAACGGCGAAAAATCGGCCAGTGCCGTCTTGGCAGCAAACGGCGAGCGGGCAAGGAAAAGCGACGTTTCCTTTTTTTTGCCGCCCTCCTTGAACTCATCCGGATTCAGCTCGAACTCGGACTCAACCAGGTCGTCCTCCTCTTCCTCTCCCGGCAGCTGATCCGGTTGACCGTGCCGCCCGATTTTTTTGCGGGGCCGTTTCTCCTTTTCGCCCGAGCGAAGGAAATCCTGAACCACTCCGCGGGACTTGAAGAAGGTGTTTTGCCGACCGCCGTCCTCGCCGTCGAGCAGGTTGTTCTCCCTCGACCACTCATATGCCGTGTCGCCGGAATCGTCATCTTCCCCCAAGTCCTGGAACATCCAGTTCTTCTTCTTATCGAATAACTCGAGCAATCTTTTGGAGGTTGCCCCGTCCATTGACGGGGCACTGCCGGGGTAAAGGACTGTGCCGACTCCGCTCAGCGACTTGGCCCTGCTCAGGCTGCTCCGCCCGACCCCGGACTGGATGTCTTTGGTGCGGCTCTTGAACGCGGCACTGCCCTTCGAGGAGTAAAACCTCGCCTTCTCAGCCAAACCCGCCGGAGCAAAGGCCCACCCGGCCAGCAGGCAGGCTGACACGGCGACGGCAGTTTTGGTGTTGTTTTTCAATACGGAACCGGGATTGGGCGGCAGAACACCCGCGATTGTGACAGGCAGCGGCGGACGGTTGTTCAATTTTCATCCGCCGCCACGGGCAGAATGCTGATCGGGTTGGTGAACAGCAGTGAATTGGGCACAAGGATTTTTTCCCCGTCCTGCTCCAGCCGCGTGTAGCGCAGATCGATGACCGTCACCAGTCCCTCGAACGTCTTGACCTTGATCGAGTCGCCCACGTTGAACGGCTGGTGGATCAGGATCAGCACCCCGGACAACAGGTTGCTGATCGAGTCCTTCAGCGCAAACCCCACCGCGAAGCCGGTCAGCCCCAGGCTGGCCACGATCGCTGAGACATCGATGCCCAGTGTGCCCAGCGCCGTGACCAGTCCGACCACCATCAATACGACATGCGCGGAGCGCGCCAGCAGATTGATCACGCTCGAGTCGATCCCAGCAGCCGCGCCGGCCTTGCGAACCACCTTCCGCGCCACAACAGCAAGCACCCAAAAAACTAAAAGAACCAAAAGAGCGGAACCGATCTTCGGCAGCCACTGGGCGGCTTGCCCTGGCAGGTCCTCAGTCAGGTACTTCTTCACGGGCGGGGAAGATGTGCGAGTTGCCTCCAGCACGCAAGCCCCGCTTGACATGCCGCCTCGCTTGGGCAGCATCCTGCCCGTGCAATTCTCGTTTTCCGTCCGATGGAAACTTTTTGCCGCCGCACTGTTGCTTGGCTGCCCGCTGGGCGCGCTTGGCCAGGCGGGAAAAACCACTCCGGCGACGACCGCGATGAAGGCCGTGGCCGACCAGGTCGAGGGGGACTGGGCGGACGGACGATGGAACCAGGTCGACGTCGGGCCGTTCATGAGCGCTGCCATCAACACGCCGCAGGGGCGCACGCTCAAGGGCATTGCCATCAAAGTCGGCGACATGTCGCAGGCCACGGTTTGTTTCAACACCGAGTTGCTCGGCTACAGCGCGGCGTGGTCGGACGGCTTCCTCGAGTTTGACTCAGGGCGATACGGCTTGACCGGGAGCACAAAACCAAAAGGCCGCATTCTGTTCGCCAACGGCATCACGCCGGGCTGGACGCATGGCGGCAAACTGGCCGACCCGCACCCGCGCAACTGGGCCAAGTACCGCGGCCTGTACCGGCACGGCAATCGCGTGGTGCTCAGCTATACCATCGACGAAACCAGGGTGCTCGAGACGCCGTGGGCCGCCCATGCCGATGGCCGGCTGTTTCTCATGCGCACGCTTGAGTTCGGCCAGGCGGCCAAGGCGCTGACCGGCCTGATCGCCGCCAAGCGCGGAGCGACTGCGGTACTGCAAGAGATCGATGGCTTGACCGTGGCCCACCTCCCCGCCGGCGACGAGACGCTGTGGATCGTCGTGCTTGGCCAAGGCGCCGGCTTGGCGGTGGATAACGACCGCGTGTTGCTGACGGTGAAGCCCGGCGCAGCCAAGCGCCTGGCCAAGGTGCTCATCATGCAGGCGCCGCTTGGCCAAGCGGAGTCAGTTGTGGAGCTGGCCAAGGCGAATGCCGCCATCGAACCGCCGTCGCGCCTGGCCAAGGGCGGCCCCGGCCTGTGGCCGCCGCTGACCACGCGGGGCGTCGTCGGCAAGCCGCACGGCGCGTTCGCAATCGACACGATCCAGCTGCCGTTCGACAACCCGTGGAATGCGCTGTTGTTCACAGCCGGCCACGATTTTTTGCCGGACGGCTCGGCGCTGGTTTGCACCGTGCATGGCGACGTGTGGCGACTCACAGGCCTCGACGCCACGCTCGCGAATGTGACGTGGCACCGCTTTGCCACCGGCCTATTTCAGCCGCTTGGCCTGAAGGTGGTCGACGGCAAGGCCTACGTCATTGGCCGCGACCAGATCACACGGCTACACGACCTCAACGCCGACGGCGAGGCCGACTTTTACGAGTGCTTCAACAACGACCTGCTCACGGCCGGCGGCGGACACGCGTACGCGACCAGCCTCGAGACCGACTCGAAGGGCAACTTTTATTTCACCAAGTGCTCCGAGAACACACCGCACGGTGGCTCGCTGATCCGCGTAAGCGCCGACGGCGGCAAGCTGGACGTGTTCGCGACTGGATTCCGCAACCCGAACGGATTGGGCATCGGCCCCGGCGACGTGATCACCGTAGGCGACCAGCAGGGCGGCTGGGTGCCAGAGACACGGGTGGACGTGATGCGGCGGGGCGGGTTTTACGGCTTCATGCCGATGCATCATCGTGCCACGAAACCGGAGACGTACGATCCGCCGTTTGCGTTTGTGCCGCGAGTGCTCGACAACTCCGCCGGAGGCCAGGTGTGGGTGCCGCCCGGGCAATGGGGCGCACTTGGCGAACGAATGATTCACCTGTCGTACGGTCGCTGCACCGCGCTGGTGGCCCTGCCGGACGAGGCGCATTCCGGGCAGGGCGCGATGCTGCAACTGCCGGGGCGCTATCTCTCAGGCGCGATGCGTGGGCGGTTCAATCCGCACGACGGCCACCTGTATGTGAGCGGCCTGCGCGGCTGGCAGACAGCGGCGGTGCACGACGGCTGTTTCCAACGGCTGCGATTTGTCGGTGGCGCGCTCCGGCAGCCGGTCCGTTACGCCACACGAGCGGACGAACTGGAGTTGGGCTTCGACGTGAAGCTCGACCGCGAACTGGCGGAGGATCCGCAGAGCTATAGCCTCGAGCAGTGGAACTATCTCTGGAGCAGCCAGTACGGCTCAAAGGACTGGTCGATTCGTGACCCGGATAAAAACAGGCGCGACCCGGTTGTCATCCGAAAAGCGACGTTGCAGCCGGACGGCAAAACGGTAGTGTTGCAGGTGTCCGGCTTGGCCAAGGCGATGCAGTTCCAGTTGAAGTACGACATGGACGATATCGGTGGCGAGCTCGTCCGAGGCACGATGGCCGGCACGATCAACGAGTTATGACCGACGAACGACCCACCCCCAACCCGCCACTCTGGCTGGTGATGCTGACCACCGCAATGGCCGGCGGCATGGGCTGGGGCATTCGCGGCCAGTACGGACACGAGACCGGCGCGATGATCGCCGGCGTGCTGGTAAGCCTCGTGCTGGTGTTTCTCTTTTGCCCGGGCAACTCATCGATCCACGTGATTCGCGCCGCCGCGCTGGGCACGATCGCCATGGGTTTTGGCGGCTCGATAACCTACGGACAAACAAT
>CAJWEP010000192.1 GCA_913030945.1 uncultured Verrucomicrobiota bacterium | reverse complement strand
CGCGCTTGGCATTAAGGCGTACTGGGATCACAGCGGTTGGACGGCCTTCCTCATCCTAGCGTGCACCATCGCCGCCGCTTGGTTTGTGGCAGGAGTGATCAATAGCTGCTTGGCCAAGCGCGGATCGAACGGTTGATGCCCTTTAACCCGCGGGGAGAGCGACTCCCGAGGATTCGCTCACCTCAACCAGCTTGGCCCAGACATCGTCTGGCAGGTTCACGCCTTCCTCCAGCGCCTTGGCTTTGTATTTTTGCTCGCGCTCACCGGGGATCAGTATGTGTTGAATGCCGGCCGCCTTCGGCGCGTTTTTAATCTCGTCAATCAGCGACTGCATGCGCTTTTCAAACTCGGCGCGCTCCATCATGGCTTCGATTTGAATCGCCACAAAAGCCGCCCCGTGGTTGGTCGGTTTGGACGGATCGTCGTAGGCGTAGCTCAGGATGCCTCCAGCCAAGGCCGCCCCGGTCAGAACGCCCGACAGGATTTCAATGAGCAAAGCCAGGCCATAGCCCTTGTGAGCTGCCATCGGCGTCAGAGTCGCCTTGGCTGGAAAAGCCGAGGGATTGGTGGTTGGCAGACCCAACTCGTCAACAAGCCAGCCTTCCGGGATGGATTCCCCCAACGCCGCTGCGGAGAAAACCTTTCCACCGGCCACCGTGCTCGTGGCAATATCAAGGAGCACCGACTGTTCACCGGCGGGAACCGCGTAGGCGATTGGGTTGCTGCCCAGAACCGCGCCTAGCGCACCCGGGACGGTGACGGTTGGCGTGTCGTTGCACATGGCGATCCCGATCATGCCTTTGTCCGCCGCAAGCGTGGCGTAGCAGCCGGCCGCCCCAAAGTGGCAACTGTTGCACAGTCCGGCGAACCCGATGCCGCTGGCTTCGGCTTTCCGGATGGCCTGCTGCATGGCGAAAGTGGAGCCGATCATTCCAAGCGAGGCGTCTCCGTCCACCCGCGCCCAGGCCGGTCCTTCCGCGGTGACCCGCGCTTGGCCAAGCGGATTGATTCCTCCGGTGTTCAGCCGTTTCACGTAGCCGCCCAAGTTCTTCAGGCCGTGAGTGTGGATGCCCCAAGAGTCGGCCGCGAGCAGTGCGTCGGTTGCGGTTGCCGCATCGGCCTGGCTCAACCCGGCTAGCCGAAACACCTCCCGGCCAAAGGCCGACAACTGGTCCAGCGATATGTTCATCGTGTTTCTTCGATTGGTTCGGGTGGCATTTGGGGGTACGGTGCGCCGCGAGTCAATCCGCAGCAGACGGGGTTTATTGGACAACGTGACATGAGTGGCAAGAAAATTGATGGGTAAGGCCGATCGTTCATTTCTCAAGGGCGTCATCGAGGGCTTTTACGGGCGTCCATGGAGCCAGCAACGGCGTCTGGAGCTTCTCGGCTTGATGCAGGAGCTTGAACTGAACACCTATCTGTACTGCCCGAAGGACGACCTCAAGCACCGGGCGTTGTGGCGGGAGTGTTACACTTCCGACGAGTTGCAGGGGCTTCGCGAACTCATCGAGGCGTGTAGGGATCGGGGTATCGAGTTCCTTTACGGCATCGCCCCCGGCCTGACGATTTGCTACTCGGATGCCGGCGAACTGGATTTGCTGCGGGCGCGGTTCCGTCAATTGCTCGACGCGGGTTGCCGGTCGTTCGCCATCCTGTTCGACGACATCCCCGGAGAAATGGCGGAGGCGGATCGGGCCGCATTCGGCAGCTTGGCCAAGGCGCAATGCAAGACGGCCAACGCGATTCATGGCGAGCTTTTGGCCAGGCCGGGCAGCCGGTCGATCTTTTGCCCGACGCCCTACTGTGAACGGATGGCGGACGAACAGCACGGCGGGGCGGATTACCTGAATGAAGTCGGTCGGCATCTGGCCAAAGGCATTGATATATTCTGGACCGGGCCTGAAATTATATCCCGTGAAATCACCGTGGAGAGTATCTGCAAGTTGCAAAAGGCGTTGCAGCGCAAGCCGGTCATTTGGGACAACCTGCACGCAAACGACTACGACATGACGCGGGTTTTTCTCGGGCCGTACTCCGGGCGATCGCTCGAACTGCGGGAGGAGGTGGCTGGATTCCTGATCAACCCGAACTGCGAGTTTGAGGCCAATTTTGTCGCTCTCAAGACATTGGCTGACTATCTGGATGCCTCCGGTTCATGGAACAGCAGGGGAGCTTACGAAGAGGCGCTTGCGGCTTGGCTGCCGCGTTTTTCGACCGCGGCAAAAGACGGAGTGACTCTCGACGACTTGACGCTGCTGGGCGACGCCTATTATTTGCCGCACGAGAGTGGCCAACTCGCGGAGCAACTCTACGACGATGTTCGCTGTGTCGTAATGCAACCGACCGATGATTGGGGCGAGCGGCAGGATCGGCTCCGCAAACGGATCCGGCAGGTTGTGGAACTGGCCCGCAAGCTGACCGAGGTACATCGCCGGGAATTGTTTTATGCGTTCAACCGGCAAGTGTGGGAACTGCGTGAGGAACTGGAAATGATCGAGCAATACATGGACTGGAAACTGGCGGGCAGAGACCCTGCGACGGAGCCTTTCCGCTCAGGGAACTATCTGCCGGGCACCTATCGTGGCGGGTTGATCAGGCGGTTGCAGCAACTCATCTCGTTCGGTGCCGACGGGGCGTTGGTCGCCGCTGATGAATGACACAACACGATGCCGGGAGAATTCAAAATCAGAAAAGCGATGGCCGCGGACAAGGCGACGACTTACTGGGTCTGCCTGAAAACCGGTGACCACGGGGATGACGGGGAAGCCCTGTTCACCGACGATCCCGATGCGCTTGGCAGGATTTACGTGGGACCGTACCTGGAGTTCGAGCCGGACCTGGCGCTGGTTCTCGAGGATGGCGAGGGCGTCTGCGGTTACTGCCTCGGGGCGATGGATTCACGCAAACTGTATGACCGGTACGAGCAGGAATGGCGGCCCGGCTTGGCCCGGAATTTTCCAGAGCCCGGCGGCGATCCGTCCCGGTGGACCTCGTTGGAGCAGGTGTATCACCTGTATCACCATCCGGATTATTACTGCCCGGAACCGTACGATTTGTACCCCTCTCAACTGCACATAGATCTTGTGCAGAGGGCGCAGGGCAGGGGCCTTGGTCGGAAGATGATTGAAGAGGTTGTTTCCCTGATAGCCGACAAGGGTTCACCGGGTATTCACTTGGGCATGAGTGCAAGAAACGAGCGCGCCTATCATTTTTACCGGAAAATGGGGTTTGAAGAGTTGGCCCGCGACGGGAGCGGAGAGAATCAAGCCATCTATCTTGGAAAACGGCTCAACGAAGGGGGCGGCTCTGCCTGATGGCGATGTCGTTTGTCATTGGCATCGACGGCGGCGGCACGCGCAGCCGGGCCATCGCCGTGTCCCTCGAGGGCGACCTCCTCGGGGAGGTCAGTGGCGGGCCGCTGAATTACAACACGACATCCGCCGGAACGTTCAGCGAATCTCTCGGAGCCATTCTTCAACAATTCAGCGATGTCCACGGTTTGGACTCGGCTGCGGAGCAGACGGTCATCGGCACGGCTTCGCTGTTCACGTCGCTCGACCCCGGCGAGGCGGCCAAGGTCTGCGGCGGGCTGTTGCCCGCGGATCGGCTGACGGTTGTCGGTGATGTCGTCACTGCGCTTTACGGGGCAACGCTTGGAGCGCCTGGGCTGCTGGTGGTTTCCGGCACCGGCTCCATCGCTGCCGCCATGGACGGCCAAGGGCAATGCCACACCACCGGTGGCTTGGGCCCGGCGATCGGCGGCGACCCGGGAAGCGCCCGCTGGATTGCCAACGAGGTTTTGCTCCACGCCAGCGCCGAGTCGTGCAACGGCACCCGGCCCATCGGGTTGACGGCCTTGATCTGCCGTTATTTCGATATTGCCGAGTTTCAGCAATTAATTCCCGAGATGTATTCCGGCGTCGAACTGGCGGAGCGACTGGCCGGGCTTAGCCAGTTCGTTGCCGCAAGTGAATTGAACGGGGAGCCGTTTTGGTTGAACATTCTTCAACGGGCGGGCGTGGGCTTGGCCAAGCTCTGCGTGCCGTTGTTGGCCGAGTTGGACTCGGCCAACTGGCCCGGGGTGGTTCATGTCACCGGATCGGTGCTGGCCAACAGCGAGCCCGTGCGCGAGTCGTTCGAGGCGGAGTTAACAGCCAAGGCCAAGCGCTCGCTGTCCGTCGAGTCGCCGGCCCTGTCGGCAGCGAAGGGGGCCGCGTTGATGGCATTGAAAAAAATGGCGCCAACGAAGGTGGATGAAGTTGCCGCCCGCTTGGCCAAGCGCGAGTCATGAATCTTGCCGAGAAATATTTCCAGACAGTCAAGGGGCAGGTCGATGCAGTGGAGTCCTCTCAAATGGCCTCAATCGAGACGGCGGCCGGTTGGTTTGCCGAGGCCATCGGCGCCGGGCGTTTGGTTTACATCTTCGGCACCGGCCATTCCCACATGTTGGCCGAGGAGCTTTTTTTCCGTGCGGGCGGCTTGGCGTGCATTGTTCCGATGCTCCACCCGCCGCTCATGCTGCACGAGAGTGCGTCCGCTGCCACCCAGGCGGAGAGAGATTCTGATGTTGTCGGGGAGTTGCTCGAGCGGTATCCGATGAGCGGCGGCGATGTGTTGGTCGTCGCATCCAACTCGGGCCGCAACGCCTGCCCGATTGAGTTGGCCATGGTGGCAAAAGAGCGTTCCGTGCGGACGATCGCCGTCCTCAACGCCAGGCACAGCACCAGGTGGGCCTCCCGCCATCCGAGCGGCAGAAGGCTCGGGGACGTGGTTGACCTGGTAATCGACAATCGCGGGGTGGAGGGGGATGCCTGCGTCCCGCTGCCCGGCAGCGACCTTTCCGTGGGCGCCGCCTCGACGGTCACTGGCTGTTTGATCATGCAAATGATCGCATGCCGGGCCACCGAGATGTTATACATCGCCGGCACGCCGCCGGACCTGTACCAAAGCAGCAATGCCGACCACGACGAACGAAACGCAGCACTCATCGCTGAACACAAGCAAACCAACCCACACCTTTAAATCCACCCTGCGATGGAAGTTGCGGAAAGCATTTTAACGCCGATCGATACCATCATTATCGTCGCCTATCTCGGTGCGGTGCTGGTGCTGGGTTACCTGTTCAGCCGTTACGTCAAGTCGTCCGGCGATTTCATTCTTGCCGGCAAGTCCCTTCCGTTTTGGGCCATTGGGATGTCGGTCGTTGTCAGCGACATCGGGGCGATAGACATGGTTTCAGGAGCAGGAGCCGCCTACAAATACGGACTGGCACAGGCCAATTTCGACTGGCTCGGCTCCGTGCCGGCAATGGTGATCGTTGCGTTCGTGTTTGTCCCGTTCTACTGGCGCAGCGGCGTGTGCACATTGCCGGAATTTCTTGGGAGACGTTACGGGCCGGCGGTGCGTTTTTTTCAGGCTGTTATCTGGCTCGGGTTCCTATTGTCCATGCTGGCAGTCATGCTGTGGACTTCGGCGGTTTTCCTGAACACGGTGCTTGGCATGCCCAACCAGGCGGCGATCTGGTTGACCGTTTTTGTGGTTGGGATTTACACCATCCTCGGAGGCTTGGCCGCGGTGGTGGTGACCGATGCCATGCAGATGGTGATCATGTTCATCGGAGCCGGCGCGTTGCTGGGGTTGAGCCTTTGGGAGATCGGTGGATGGACGAACATGGTGCAAACCATCTCCGCAATGGGGCCGCAGTTTGAGCAGCATTTCAACCTGCTGATCTCGAGCCAAATAGACACCCCCTATCCCTGGTCAGGAATGCTGATGGGCTTGGGGATTGTCCTGTCCACGGCCTATTTTTCCAGCAACCAGGCTGTCATTCAGCGGGTGCTTGGCGCCCGCTCGGAGTGGGATGCCAAGGCGTCGATGCTCCTGGCCGCGTTTCTCAAGTTGTTGATTCCCGTGCTTGTGCTGCTGCCAGGCTTGGCCGCCCTTGCTCTTTATCCGGAGTTGGAAGATCCGGACAAAGCAGTTCCGAAGTTGGTGCGCGAACTGTTGCCTCCCGGCTTGGCGGGGCTCGTCTTTGCAGCGTTTTTCGCGGCGTTGATGTCCAGCGTGGACTCCTACCTCAACTCCGCCACGACGATCATCATTTCGGACGGGTACAAGCCCGCATCGCGCGCATTGTCAGGTAAAGAGCCTGATGACCGGCATTGCCTTCTGTTGACTCGAGTGCTTACAGGCGTGCTGATCGTCGCAGCCGGTTTTTTGGCGCCCTACATCGATCAATTCGAAACCATTTACACAGCCATGCAGACGTTGTTTTCCCTGTTCCAGGGGCCAACACTTGCTGTGCTCGTTCTTGGCGTGTTCTGGCGGCGAGCCAATGCGTGGGGCGGTTTTGCTGGCCTGTTGCTGGGCGTCCTTTGCTCGGGCAGCTTGAGCTTGGTTGGGGAATCGTTGTTTCCATCCGACGATCCGTTTTTGTATGTGGCGTTTTGGGCATTTGTGTTCTCCCTGATCGTCACGGTTGTCGTGAGCCTGCTCACTCCACCACCCTCCAAAAACCAAATTCGCGGATTGGTTTTTGGTGAGGTGGTTCGTGATGAGGTAATCCAAACCCTGCTGAAAGAACGCATTCAATCCGACTAATCGCCATGGAGAAAATAACATTTTTTTTGGAACAAAACCTGGTGCCGCTGCTAAAACCGGCTGTTGATTCGTTCCACGCTGTGATCGACCTGTTGCCGCCGCCGGTCTGGCGTTTCAGCATTTGCGCGTACCTGGTGCTCGGAACGGTTTGGGTGTTGTTCCTGCGAAAGGATTATGTTTTGCAGGGAAGCCCTGATGCGGCTCGCTGGCGTGATTTAAGGTTGTGGATTCCAGTTTTGCTCGTTCCTTATCTGTTGATTTATCTGTTTATTTGACCCGCATGAACTCACCACAGGATAGCAACACGGAAGCCGTCAGCAGCCGACATCGGGAGAGGGATGCTGTCAGTCTCAGGTTTATGAGCTGGTGTTTCCTTGGCTTCGCGGTTCTGCTCAGTCTGGGTTTGTTCTACGAGCAACCGACAGCCGGCAGGGTCGTCAACATTGTGTCAGC
>CAJWEP010000191.1 GCA_913030945.1 uncultured Verrucomicrobiota bacterium | reverse complement strand
GATCTTGCCCATCCGGGCCGATTGAATCAACTCGCCCGGCGCGGTGATCTCGGGCTTGAGGAGGCTGTGCGGCGACGATGGCCCCCGCGCGCTGCGCGCTGCCATACGGTATACCGAGCCGTCGAGCTTGGCTGAGCCGACGGAGATGACGGAGCGTTCCACGCCCGGCGCGGCGACATGGTAGAAATTGTCGTTGTTCGAGTTGCCGGCTCCGGAGACAATCACGCTGCCCAGCCGCGTGAGGTTGGTGAACACCTCGGCCTCGGCCTCGTGTTTTTCCTCTAGCCCCAGCGTGGACCCGAGTGAGAGGTTGACCACGTCCATGCGGTCGGCGAAGTCGTTGTCGGCGTTGGGGTCGGCGCACCACTCCAGAGCGTCGAGGACGAGGTTTGTTGTGCCAAGCGCGTTGTCGCCGAATATTTTCAGTGCGAACAACTTTGCTTTGGGAGCCACGCCTGGTCGAAGCAGGAACTCAGAATAATCGAGCCCGGCGAAGTAGTCTCCATCGTAAGGACGCCCCTGTTTCGTCACGCCGACTCCAGCGACGATGCCCGCCACGTGGGTGCCGTGACCGTAGGCGTGGCGATCCAGCGGGTCGCCGTCTGGCAACGGCATATCATTTCCTCCCGAATAATCCTTGCCGGCAAAATCCCAGCCATCGACCTTGTCGGTGGGGAACGTGCCTTCCTCGACTTTCGTGGCGTCGTTGGATTGATACGCCTCCTTCGTGCCGGCTCCGCCGAACATGGCGTGCGTGTAGTCCAGCCCAGAGTCGATCACGGCGATGCGCATGCCTTTCCCGTCGAATCCGGTGGTTCGGGTGCCCCACGCCGTTTTGGCGCCGATGGCGGGCACGCTTTTCGCGGTGAGCAGCTTGTACACCCGCAACCGCTCGACCCGTTTTACGCCAGCCCGCTTGGCCAAGGCAGCCCTCGACTCCGGGGCAATCCGGACGCGCAGGGCGTTGACGAGCCGTGAATAGCGTCGGGTCACCCGGACGCCATCGGCCTCGAGCCGCTTGGCCATGGCCTCCTGATCGGCGGCGATGCGTTTGGCTTGGTGTTGAACCGCTTGGCCAACCGCGACGTCACCGAGGCCGGCCTGTTTTTGCTCAAGATAAAAAGGAACCAGCGCCTGATCCTCGAGCTGCACCAGAAGCGGGATTGTCTTCGGTGCCTCGAGCGCCTTGGCCAACGGCAGGCCCGCAACGAGCCACAGCAGGGGAATGCGAAGCAAAACAGGCGATTGCAGGAGACGGTTCACGGAGTTGGTTCGGCGCTTGGCCAGGTGATGGCACCGGCCGCCGCATCGTGTGTGAGCGTTTACGTCTTGGCAAGTTCGAGGCTGGGCAGTGACAAAAACTGCGTTAATTTTCAGGGCGGACTTGCATCCGTTTTTTCGTCTCCCTATCTTGCCGCGACCGGTTGCCGGAACTAATACAAGCCGATCACTTGAAGACTCCGTTTCACCCCTCTGTCGCCGCGCTCCACGTGCGGCAACTGCATTGATGCCTGAGCCTGAGATCACTCCGGAAGTTATTGAGGAACATGGCATCACTTCGGAGGAATACGATCGCATCCTTGAGATTCTCGGCCGCGAACCTAACTTCACTGAGCTGGGCATTTTCTCCGTGATGTGGAGTGAGCATTGCTCCTACAAGAATACCCGGGCCTTGCTCAAGACCTTCCCCACCCGGTCGCCCAAGGTCATCGTCGCCGCCGGGGAGGAAAACGCCGGCGTGATCGATATGGGCGACGGGCTGGGCGTGGCGTTCAAGATCGAGTCGCACAACCATCCCAGCGCGGTCGAGCCGTTCCAGGGGGCGGCCACCGGCGTGGGCGGCATCATCCGCGACATTTTCACCATGGGCGCCCGGCCGATCGCCTGCATGAACTCACTGCGGTTCGGTAGTCTCGAGTCGCCGACCGTACGGCAGCTGTTCCGCGGCGTGGTGGCTGGCATCGCCCATTACGGCAACTGCATCGGCCTGCCGACGGTCGCCGGAGAGGTTTATTTTGACCCGTCCTACGAGGGCAATCCGCTTGTTAACGCCTTCAGCCTCGGGGTGTTACGGCACAGCCAGGTGGCACGGGGCGCGGCCAAGGGAGTCGGCAATCCGGTCTTTTATGTCGGCCCGGCGACGGGGCGCGACGGCCTGGCAGGGGCGGCGTTTGCGTCGCAGGATTTGACCGAGGAATCGGCCGAGCAACAGCGCGGCGCGGTGCAGGTGGGCGATCCGTTCATGGAGAAACTCTGCATGGAGGCCTGCCTCGAGTTGCTCGCCACCGGTGCGGTCGCCGGTATACAGGACATGGGCGCGGCGGGGCTCACCTGCTCGAGCTGCGAGACGGCGGCTCGCGGGGGTACCGGCATCGAGATCGACCTGGCCAAGGTGCCACAGCGCGCCCCCGACATGACGCCGTACGAAATTCTGCTGAGCGAGTCGCAGGAGCGGATGCTCATCATCGTCCACAAGGGTCGCGAGGAGGAGGTCAAACGGATTTTCGACAAGTGGGACTTGCCCTGGGCCGAGGTGGGACAGGTGACTGGAGATGGCATGATGGTCGTCAAAAACCACGGCGTAGCCATCGCCTCCGTCCCGGCGGCAAAGCTCGCCGATGAAGCACCGATTTATCATCGCGAGGCCCGCGAGCCGGCTTACCTTGAGCAGACCCGTGTGCTGCGGCTCGACGACATCCCGGCCTTGGTCGACCCGCAGACCGCCTTGGCCAAGCTACTCGGCTGGCCGACCATCGCGTCGAAAAACTGGGTGTACCGCCAGTACGACCACATGGTCCGTGCCGGCACAGTGCTCAGCCCTGGCTCGGATGCAGCGGTCATCCGCGTCAAGGCCGACTCGTATCCACCGTTGCAGAATGATGCGACGCAGAACGGAATCCCGGACAAGTACCTGGCGATGAGCGTCGACTGCAATGGCGTACACGTATACCTCGACCCGTATGAGGGTAGCAAAGCCACCGTCGCTGAGGTGGCCCGGAATCTGGTCTGCTCCGGAGCGCGGCCGCTGGGCGCAACGGACAATTTGAATTTCGGCAACCCGCACAATCCGGAGTTGTTTTGGCAGATCAAGGAGAGCGTGCGTGGCCTGGCTGAGGCGTGCGATGCGTTCGGCACACCGGTCACCGGCGGCAACGTTAGCCTGTACAATCAAAATCCAGCCGGGGCCATCGACCCGACGCCAACGGTCGGTATGGTGGGCCTGGTCGAAAAGCCGGAACATATTACGAGCCAATGGTTTAAGGATGAAGGAGACGCAATCATCCTTCTTGGCCAAGCGGTGAACATTGACGATCCGCTGCTTGGCCTGGGCGGTTCTGCGTTGCTGCAGATTGAGCACGGCCGCAAGGGAGGCACGCCGCCGCCGTGCGATTTGGCCAAGGAGAGTGCGCTGCACGATGCGCTGCTGGGCCTGATCGCGACCGGTGCCGTGAAAAGCGCGCACGACTGTGCCGAGGGCGGCCTGGCCGTGGCACTGGCCGAGTGCAGCATTTCCCAACTAACCGCCCGGCGCACGCCGCGGCTTACAGGCGCAACGCTCGACTTGAGCGAAATCGACTGCCCGCGGGTGGACGCACTGTTGTTCGGCGAATCGCACGGGCGGGTGATCATCACGACGAGCGAGGCCGAGGCTGGGGCGGCGATCGAGCGGGCGGGGTTGCTCGGCTTGCCAGCGGCACTGATCGGCGTCGTCACCGGCGGTGACACGCTTGACATCGAAGCTGGGGAGACTCATTTGTCGTGGCAGCTGAACGAACTCCACGATGTGTGGTGGAACACCATTGCACGAGCCATGGAACAATGAGCAAAACACATCCCCGGCACTACTGCGGCGTCTTTGGGATTCACGGTCACACAAACGCGGCGGAGCTGACCTACTACGGCCTGTATGCGCTGCAGCATCGCGGACAGGAGAGCGCCGGCATTGTCACCTGCGCGGAAGGGCAGTTTCGCGTGCACAAGGGGATGGGGCTCGTGCCGCAGGTGTTCCGGGGCAAGGCGCTCGCCAGCCTCAAGGGCAGCATGGCGGTCGGCCATACTCGCTACTCCACGACCGGCTCGTCGCACCACCGCAATTCCCAGCCGCTGACGGTGGACTGCAGCAAGGGGCAGATTGCCATCGCGCACAATGGCAACCTGACCAACGCCGCGAAGCTTCGAGAGGAACTAGAGTTGAGTGGCTCCATTTTTCAGACCACGGTTGACAGTGAAATTATTTTGCATCTGATGGCCCGGCCATCGGGCAACGGCGACAACAACCTCGTACAGAGCTTGCAGCGGATCCAGGGCGCTTATTCGCTGGTCATCATGACTGAAAACGAGTTGATAGGCGTGCGCGATCCACACGGCTTCCGGCCGCTCTCCATCGGAAAACTCGACGGAGCGTATGTGCTCTCGAGCGAGACGTGTGCGTTCGACCTGATCCAGGCCGAGTTCGTTCGCAATGTTGAACCGGGCGAGATTGTCATCATCAACGACAATGGCATCCAGTCGATCAATGCCTTCCCAATGCACCCGCGCAGGGCGTTCTGTATTTTCGAGTACGTATACTTTTGTCGGCCTGACTCGATCCTTGATGACCGGAGCGTGTACGGAGTGCGTGTCAACCTGGGACGCGAGATGGCCAGGGAAACCGCTGTCGAGGCCGACCTCGTCGTGCCGGTGCCGGACAGTGGCAACTGCGCCGCGCTGGGTTACGCGCTGGAGTCCGGCCTGCCATACGAGATGGCGTTTGTGCGCAACCACTACGTCGGCCGGAGCTTCCTGCAGCCGTCACAGCTCATTCGCGATTTTAACGTGCGTGTGAAGCTCAACCTCATCAACGAGCTGGTCGAGGGCCAGCGGGTCATCATCGTCGACGACTCGATCGTCCGCGGCACCACAAGCAAGGCGCGGGTGAACAACCTCAAGGAAGCCGGCGCGAAAGAGGTGCACGTGCGCGTGAGTTGTCCGCCGCACATGAACCCGTGTTTTTACGGGATCGACTTTCCGGACCGCAAAAAGCTGATGGCGGCCAACCATTCGATCGAGGAAATCTGTGACTACCTCAACGCCGACTCGGTGGCGTACCTGTCGCAGGAAGGCATGGTGAAGGCGACCGGCCTGCCGGCGGAGAACTTCTGCATGGCCTGCTATGACGGCGACTATCCGGTGGCGTTCGACCCAAAGGTGGACAAGCACATCATGGAGCAGCGTCGCGCCCGCGTGGAGAGCATCGGCGAGGCCTTGGCCAAGGAGGAACTGCAGCCCCGGCTGCTCTGAGCGCGCTTGGCCTAGCGGATGGTTTACTGGCCAAGCGGCAGCCAGGCGGCGAGTATCTCCTCGCGGAAGAAAATCCAGATCACCGCCGCCAGCGAGATGTACGGCCCGTACGGCAGCCGGGCCGACCAGTCGCGCCGGCCAATCGCAATCAGCAACACGCCGATCACCGCGCCAACCACCGCGCTGGCCATCAACGAAAACAGCGCGCCCTGCCAGCCGACGAACGCCCCGATGGCTGCCATGAATTTCACATCGCCGAACCCCATCGCCTCGCGCGGGATGACCAATTCTTCCGTCTCGACCTTGATAAACGGCACCGTCTCCGGGTCAAGGGACTCGTCGCCGATGACCAGCCGTTTGGGCGACAGCGCGACGTCAGCGTCCACGCAGCAGCGGTTGATCAGCTCGATCCGCCTGGCGTGCAGGCGAATCGTGTCCGATTTGCGAAAAAAGATTTCCTCGTACGGCACGACCTCGTCCGGCAGATGCAACGCCGATTCGGTAAAGATTGCTGACTCGCCTTCCTCTAGCGTCATCCGAACCTTGCCGAACATCAGTTTGCCGAGTTGCAACACGGCAAACACCGACCCAGCCCCGACGAGAATCCCCAGTCCGCTGGCCATCAGCGAGTCGGCGGGGCGCTCGACGTAGTGCAGCTCCGGCAACGCAGCCGAGACGAGGAAGCCCGCCGCCACGCCGCCGAGCGTGATTTGATCCGGGATGATGAAATGCTCAAAGTCAATAAACGTTGCCGCGAGCAGCCCCGCGAGCACAAAACCCCACGTCACCGCGAGCAACACTCCCGGCGTGGTTTGTGCCCCGAACGCCAGCCAACTCGAGAGAAAAGCCAACCCGGTGAGCAGCTCGACGCCGAGGTAGCGTGGCGAAATGGCCACGGCGCATTGGCGGCATCTGCCGCGCAGCCAAAGCCAGCTGACGATCGGGATATTCAGTCGCCATGGGATTGAAAAGCCGCACTTGGGACACTGCGACGCCGGCTTGGCCAGGCTCAAGTCGCGGGGCATCCGGTAAATGCATACATTGAGAAAACTGCCGACCACCGAGCCGAACACAAAAAACACGAAGCTCCAAAACATGAACGGAGCGCGCGTCCAAAAAGTCAGCTCGGCTTCACTCATCACCGTAAATGTGCGACTCGAGCGCGGTGCGCATTACATCGATGGGGGCCGCTTGGCCGGTCCAGATTTCCAGCGCCTTGGCTCCCTGCCAAAGCAACATGCCCAGTCCGTTGGCTGTGCGACAGCCGGCGTCGGCCGCCTTGGCCAGGAGCGGTGTGAGCGCCGGCTGGTAAATCATGTCGAACACCGCCGGCGCGTTGGCCAGGCTGAACTGCGACTCGTCGAATGGCAGCGCATCATCCGGCTTGAGACCAAGTGACGTGGCGTTGAGCACGAGGTCGATTTTGTCGGCGACGTTTTCGGGGTAACCGACGATGGCCTTGGTTTGCGTGAAGCGCTCGGCGATCTCGCCGACCAATTGCTCGGCCTTGGCAACGGTGCGGTTGACCAGGTGCAGTTCAGCGATGCCCTCGGCGGCCAGCTTGAGCGCGGCCACCTGCCCCGCCCCGCCCGCGCCGAGCAGCAACACCCGCTGCCCGGCCAGGCTCAGGCCAAGATCCTGTTGCAACGCCAGCATGATGCCGTCGGCGTCTGTGTTGTAGCCCTTGGCGCGAATCTCGCCGGTGGCCGGTCCAGGCAGTTGGCCAAGCGGCGTCCAGTCACCAGACTCGTTTTTCGCCTCGAAAGAAATCGTGTTCA
>CAJWEP010000190.1 GCA_913030945.1 uncultured Verrucomicrobiota bacterium | reverse complement strand
AAGATCATCAGCAAGAATGAACACGACATTCGGCTTGCCGGCGGCGTGCACGGTGCCAAGCGAAAGTACAACCCCGATGACGACAGCAATGATTTTTCCAGATGGCATGGACATCTCCATACCACGGTTACCAGTCACGGGCAATAGCAATTGGCGATTGAAAAGGTGCGAAGCCTTTATTGTGATTGAACTTCAGTTAACTAGTGTGTTCGGGCGGTGTAACGGAAATACAGCTTGGCAAAAACCTTTACGATACGGGTGCACGATTTACTCTCGGCTCATGCGGTTTTTTCTCTGGTGCGCCTTGACGGCAAGCTTGGCCATGCCAGTCGGGGCAGCGAAGTTAAACGTGGTGTTCATCCTTGTGGATGACTGGGGTTGTGCGGATGCCGGGGTGATGGGGAGCGATTTTTTTGAAACGCCCAACATCGACCGGTTGGCCGGGCAAGGGATGCTGTTCACTCAAGCTTACGCGGCCGCGGCGATTTGCTCGCCGACCCGCGCGGCCATCCTCACTGGCAAATCGCCCGCGCGGCTCGATATGACAATCTGGCACGAGGGCGCCGTGCGCGGCGGGCCGACAAACAAGCGCCTGCTCGAGCCCAAGGCCCAGCCCAACCTGCCGCGCGAGGAGGTAACGCTGGCCGAGTTGTTTCAGCAGTATGGCTACTCCACCGCGCACATCGGAAAATGGCATCTTGGCAAGGCTGCCTTTTATCCGGAAACACAGGGTTATGACGTGAACGTTGGCGGCACCTACTGGGGCGCGCCGGCGACTTTCTTCTGGCCCTACCGCGGGCCGTGGTCGAGGAGCGATCCCGAACTGCGCTACGTGCCGCTAGGGCAGGGGAAGCCGGGCGATTACCTCACCGACAAACTCACAGACCGCGCCCTGCAGTTCATTGAGCGGCAGCGGGAGAAGCCTTTCTTTTTGAGCCTTTGGTATCACACGGTGCACACGCCGATCGAGGGTAAATCGAAACTCGTGGAGCATTTCAAAAACAAGAAACCAGGCAAGCACCACAAGCATCCCGAATACGCGGCGATGGTCGCGAGCATGGACGAAAATGTCGGCCGTGTGCTACGTAAACTCGAGGAGTTTAACATCGCGGACAACACAGCTGTCATCCTCACCAGTGACAACGGAGGGGTTGATTTCCCGACTGCCAAGTCTGGCAACCGTCCACCGACCCGTAATTTCCCGTACCGCTCCGGCAAGGGCACACTTTACGAGGGCGGCCTGCGCGTGCCGCTCATCATCCGCTGGCCCGGCCGCACGAAAGCCGGAACGGTGTGCAAAGAACCGGTCATCTCGCAGGATTATTATTCCACCATCGCCGGTGCGCTTGGCCATGCGGATGCGCCGCAGCACGACGGCGAGAGTCTGCTGCCGCTGCTCCGCCATCCCCGGGCCAAGCTTGGTCGAGAGCTGTTGTATTGGCATTACCCCCACTACTATCCGCGTATGACACCCGGCAGCGCGGTGCGCGAGGGCGACTGGAAGCTGATCCATTACTATGAGGGAGATCGGGTGGAATTGTTCAACCTCCGCGACGACCCGGGGGAAACCAACAACCTTGTTGCTGAACAGTCCGCTCGGGTTCAGGTCTTGAGGGGGAAACTCGATGACTGGCGACAGTCCGTTGATGCCAAGGAGCCCGCTCCAAATCCAGACTGGGATTCTCCTAAAAAGTAACCTGCATTTCTCCCGTTTATCAGTCCGTGACCTGCCGGGCTTTTGCCTGGATCAGGCTGTCCATTTGTTCCAGTCGCGGAACAATGGACTGCACCTCCTCGGGGAACCAGCGGAAGCTGGCGTCGCGGTGGTCGCGGCTGCTGGCTTGGGCTTGGCGGTTGCCGTAGAGGAAGGCCCAGTTGGTCGGTAGCCAGAACTGCCGCCAAAGCCTGTTTTTCCGCAGGACGACCTGCCGCAATGCCTCGGTGGAAACCGGGAACAGTTCGCCGGTTTCGGTGACACGGATGTTCGCAGAGACTGCAGCCAGGCCAAGTTGGGTGGCGATGGCCCGGGCGGCGAGCCATTGGCCATGGCTCGAAAGCGTGACACCGTCGCGCGTGGCCGCTTGGCTAAGCAGGGCGGCGGTGAGATCGACGATGGGCAGGTTGCGCGCTTGGCTAAGCCGGCGGATGGCGGTGGCGTATTGCTTGAGGTTGGCGTTGCGCGTTTCGACCTCCAAGCCAAGGTCAAGCGGATCCTCGAACGGGACCGGCGTGATGAGCACGAGGCGGCGGGTGCGGCTGGAGAGTTGCTCCAGGGTTTGTTCGTAGGCCTTGGCGAAGTCGTCCAGCCTGGTGGGGCCGTCGAGCGACTCCGCCTGGCCAAGCCAGACGAGTACGATGTTCGCGGGGAGCGGCTTTCGTCGGTCCGCCTCGCCGTAGCTTGGCTTGATGGCACTGAAAAAATTGCGCGGCCGTTGCTGCTGGTAGACGGTGTCCGCCGGCCAGGCCATGTTGCGAATGGCCAGGCGCTGCGCTGGGTGTGCAGCAGTCAACAGCGTTTCGAGGTAACCGTGCCTTTGACTCTCGGCGGCGTTGGCCGAGCCGACGATCACGATATTGGCGTCCCCCTCGATTTGGAAACCATTGGTAAATGCAGGAGCCGGACTGGTTGTCTTGGCCAAGGGGCGTACCAATGAAGGGGCGGGCGGTGGAGGCGGTATTGGCTTGGGTGGCGTGGGATTGGTTAGTGCCCCGAGCTCGAGCGCCTTCAGAGTGATGCCTTCCTGGTATTTCCAGCTGCCCGCGATGGACACTGGCTTCAAGCCACTGGCGCTCATACGCATTTGCGTCGTCTTGGCACCAAAGCCCCCCGACCAGCCATGGTCGATTACCCGCACCGTGATGACGTTTCGGCCGGTCTTCACAAGTTTGCCAGGCACAGTGTATTTACGGGGCGCGGTCCAGAAGCCGGGTCGCTCGATGCCGCCGACCTGTATGCCATTGAACCAGGTCATGTCCATGTCATCAATCGGCCCCAGTTCGAGCGTGAGCGGTTTGCCGGCGTGCGGGCCGGGAATATCAATCGCCCGCCGGAACCAGACCGTGCCGTCGTGACCAGGCAGTCCCGCTGTCTCGTAGAAAGTCGGAAGTTTCATTCTCTTCCACTTGGAATCGTCAAACACATTTGCGAACCACTTGCCGATCATGCCAGGATCATTGGCATCGAGCTTCGTGCGCCATGCGGTCACTTGTGGTGTCCAGCCTGGTTTGGGTTTCGGTTTGTCTTCTTTGACCACCTTTTTTGGCAACGCGTCGAGCAGTTGGTTTTCGTTCAGGCCGGGCAGTTCGAGTTTGGGGTCGTGGACGAGTCTTACCGGTCGGTAATGCACGGTTTGCGGCGGGCCGGCATGAACCTGGAAAGCTATTTTTCCGGACAATTCACCTTCGGGATCTTCTATCGCGACGCACAGGGTGCCGTTGATGGCTGTCCAAATCTTGTGCCCAACTGCCAGTATTTCGTAGCGGTTCCAGTCATCTCGTTTCACGGCCTTGGCGGCCCGGTTGTTCCAGTCGAGTTTGCCACGCCCATGCTCATGGTATAGCTTGCCCCATACGCCGGCGCCCACGTCCGCCTGATAGCCAAGCGCCTGGCCGGTGGCGTCCGCTTTCTTCGAGCGAAACTGGATGCCCGCATTGCGGTTGTCCGGAGTGAGCTTGACGTCGACCGCCAGGTAAAAGTCCCTCACTTCGCCGTCAGCCCAAATAAATTCATTCTTCGGCACATTCATCGCAGAATGCCCGACGATGGCATCGTCTTTCACCGACCAATACTTCTCCTGGGAAGTTGACCAGTACTTGAGGTCTTTGCCGTTGAAAAAGGTGGTGTCTACACGTGGTTTGCGGATCCATCCGTCTGGTTGATAAGTAGCGGTCTTTTGGGTGTCGGCATACCATGCCTTGAGCTGTTTGAGCATGGTGGCCGCCCGTTTTGGTTCTTCGGCGGCCAAATTGATGTTTTCGCTGATGTCTTTATCCAGGCGGAACAATTCAACTTGTTCGTTGGCAAAGGTGCCGGGCTTGGCCTTGGGGTGTTGCACGACCAGTTTCCACGGACCATCGCGGAGGGCCTCGCTGCGGGCGCCGCTGTTGGAAAGCGAACCCCAGTAGAGTGGTCGCGGCGGCAAAGCTTTTTTTTGCTCGAAGAGGACGGACGACAAGTCGATCCCGTCGAGGGCGCGATTCTTCGGTTTTTCTATGCCGGCCACCGACAGGATGGTCGGCATGACGTCGAGGGTGATGGATAAGGCATCGGTCGAGGTGCCGGGCTTGATTTTGCCGGGCCACCACGCAATTGCGGGCACGCGGGTGCCACCCTCGTAGACAGAGCCTTTGGATCCGCGATGATTCGGGTGCCCGGTGGCGGTTCGCGGGGAATCACCGTTGTCCGAAAAGAAAAGGAACAAGGTGTTCTTCTCGAGGCCTAGTTCCACGAGCTTGGCTCGAACCTGCTCCACGCCTTTGTCCATCTCGAGGATCATCTGCTTCATGGCCTCGGCATGAGGCGTGGTACGTTTCTGCGCCCCCGGCCCGCGTTGAATGGGATCGTTTGGCCCCTGAACCGGGGCGTGGGGTGATTCGTGCGCAATGTAGAGGCAGAACGGTTTGTCCTTGTTCTGCTCGATGAACTCCAGGGCGTACTGGTTGATCAGGTGCGTGGTATAGCCCTTCTCCTTCGTCTCCTTGCGCCCATGCCACCAGTCGTGCTTCATGTGGTCGCCCCAGTGGTTGATGTAGTCGATGTTTCCGCTGTGGTAGCCCTTGAAATAGTCGAATCCGTGGTTCTGCGGATGGTATTCCGGATTTTCCCCCGCATAGCCCAAGTGCCACTTGCCGACCATGCCTGTGGTATACCCGGCCATCTTGAAAAGCTCGGCGAAGGTCACTTCGGACTTGTGCAACCCCTTGCGATGCTCCGGATGGGTGGAGCGCGGATGGATGACGGCCTCAACCCCCACCCGTTGCTGGTAACGCCCCGTGAGCAAACCGGCCCGCGTGGGTGAACACACCGTGCCGCTGGAATGAAAGTCAGTGAAGAGAAGGCCTTCCCGAGCCAGGCGGTCCATGCCCGGCGTCATGTAATTCGGGTTGCCGTAGGGGGCGATGCTTGGCCCCGCAAACCCCATGTCGTCCACCATCATCACCACGACATTGGGTCTGATGGTTTTATTTGATTCGACTGCCCCAACCAAGGGGAGCAGCGCGGCAAGGATGCCGAGGCCAAAAGTGATTCGTATTTTCATCGGTGCTTTTTCTTTTCGTCTTGTGGCTTCTTCCTAGGAGCCTTGGCCTGAAGATGCTTGATGCGAATGTCCTTGAACGCCGCGACACAACCCTTGCCGTGATCCTGCAGGGCCAGTAAACCGGAGCGCGCCGAGTGCTTGGCGTCCTCGTCGACCAGTTCGGTGAAGACGATGCCGTTGATCGTTTGCACGAGGCGAGAGCCCATCGCGGTCACCACCAGTTCATTCCACTCGTTGTCTAGACAAGCCGACTGGACCTTGGCGGGCGTTGCCCGCTGCTCGATTTTCTTTTTGCCGTCGAGGCCGATCCGCACGCGCTGCCCGGCAGTGGCGAGTTGGCTGCGATATTTCTCAGGGGCCAGTGAGTGGTGCCAAAGACCCATCTTGGTGGCATCGGCGATTTCGACCTGATAGCCGCGCACCTGCCACTTGGCGATTTCCTTGCTGCGCACCTGCACGCCGGAGTTGCCCTTGGTGAACTTGAAGCTGAGGCGCAGTTCAAAATTGCGCAGTTCACCGCCACGCCAGATGAGCCAGTTCTTCTTGGTTTTTCCTCCGGTGGACTGAATGGCGCCATTGCGCACAGTCCAAGCCTTGTCGTCACCTTCCCAACCGGTTAGGTCCATACCATTAAATATAGAAGTGAAATCGGGCTCCGTGGCGGCAACCGTCTTTTGCGTCTTTTGAGCCGCAAGCCAACCGACGAGATCAACGAGTTCCCGTGAGGTGATGACTGCATCGAGGCTGGTAGGCATGAGTGAAATCTTCATGGCTTGGCGGGTTTTGATGTTGGCCTTGGGTACATCTTTCCGGAGGCCGCCCGCTATGCGGAGGCTAAGTGTGGTTTTGCTGTCGCTGGTCACATACCCGACGAGTTGGGTGCCGTCCTTCATGCAGACAGTGACACCTTCGTGCCCCAAGCTGATGGTTTGATTGGGATTCAGAATGGCTGTGAACAGTTGTTCAGAGTTCAACTTGGTGCTGATGTCCGACAGTTCGGGTCCGAAGTCGAGCCCCTCACCCCGCACGATGTGGCAGGCAATGCAGCCGGCTTTTTGAAACACGGTTTTGCCCTTGGCGCTGTCCGGCTTGGTCGCCAGCAGTTTTTCCATTGGCCAACGATTGGCGGCGGGCACCAGCAACTCTTGCTGCTGCACGGCAAAGGTGCGGGTGTCCGGACCGGGAGACGAAGCGAGACCCTGAATCGCCGGCGCCACGAATTCAGTGGGTAATTTTTTCTGCCTGACCAATTGCATGAGCGCGCGGGCACCCGTTGAGCTCCGGCTCAAGGCCGTGATAGCCAGCAAACGAGTGGGCTCGGGCTGTGCGTCGTTCGTGGTGATGGCACGCAGCATGGCCACCGCTTGGTTGTTACCCACGTGGCCAAGCGCCTTTATGAACGCCGGCGCTTGATCTGGCTTTTGCAAGGTGGTTGAGATGGTTTCCCCTTCCTTGAACGTGAAGATTTGCCGAGCCGCGCGAATACCTGGTTCCCGTTCCGGGTTGGCCTGCACCATGTCCATTAGGTGTCTCGTCATGTCCTTCCGGTTGAAGCGTGCCACCAAGTCCACAAAGGTGACAGTGCCCTTGCTGGCGAGTAGAACGGACTCCACTTGGTTCATCACCTTGGGATGCGCCTTGAGCAATTCCGGAGTGGCGCGTTGGAAGGCTTCCAGATAGGTCGCCGGATTGCGTTTTGAATCACCCAGCAGTAAGGTGGTGAGCGCGGCTGCCTTTGCCTTGCCTGAATGAAAATCCAGCGCGCGCAGAAGGCGCGGGTGTTCCGCTGCTGGCACGTCAGGA
>CAJWEP010000189.1 GCA_913030945.1 uncultured Verrucomicrobiota bacterium | reverse complement strand
ATCCCATCCCGACCCGCGATTACTATCGGCTTTATGCGGCGTTTGCCACCACCCAGCCGGCCGAGCGTCACGCCGGTTTTCTTGAAGCCGAGCATCGTGATGGGTTCGGGATCAGCCGCAAGCGTGTGGAGGAATTGCTCGCGATCGCGCAAACGAAAGTTGACGTCCTTTATCTCAAGCGCGAGGAAGCCGCAAAAAAATGGTATGCCGATCGAGACCGTTCTGTTGAGTACAAACCCTTCAGCGTGCGCCGCGGAATGAAGAACGACGACAAGCCACCCCGTTTTGTTGGCCTGAGCACCGAGGAGGAGGGTCGGGTTAAGGTTCGCGAGCAGGATGTCCGTATCTGGACACGGCGACTGGAAAGGTATGAGCCCCTTGCTCAGAGCGTCTACTACGGCGGCGATCTTCACCAGAACTCCAAGCAATTACGGATTCCGAACTCGCAAAAGAAATCCGAAATGAACAAATCTAGGATCGCTCCGGTCAATCACATCTACACAGGCGGATCGGTATTCAGTCGTGGTGAACCCGTCTCACCTGGCGTTCTGAGTGCTCTGGCAATCCAGACCCTTTCGGGGGAGGCAAATGATCCATTCAAGCTTCCCAAATCCATCAAGGGCCGCCGCCTGCCGCTGGCCCGGTGGATCGTCCATCCTGACAACGGATTGGCTTGGCGCACGATTGTGAATCGCATATGGCATTATCACTTTGGCCGTGGCCTTGCCGGCAATCCGAACAATCTCGGCGCCACCGGCAAGAAGCCGACATATCCCGAACTGATCGATTGGCTGGCCCGGCGCTTCCAGGAAAACGGGGGGTCGTTCAAGAAGATGCACAGGCTTATCATGATGTCTCGTGCCTACCGTCAGACGAGCCAGCATCCCGATATCGACAAATTGCGGGAGAAGGATCCCAACAATGATTTGCTGGCTGTCTTCGAGCCGCGTCGGCTTTCCGCTGAGGAACTGCGCGACTCCATGCTGGTTGTCACCGGCGAGCTTAATCGGACCATGGGAGGGCTACCCGTTCATCCGGAGATCAACATGGAGGTGGCCCTGTCTCCCCGCATGATCCAGTTTTCGCTGGCTCCGGCCTACCAGGCATCCCCCACGCCTAAGGAGCGCAACCGCCGCTCGATCTACGCCTACCGCACCCGCGGCTTGCGCGATCCGCTGATGGAGGTGTTCAACAAGCCTGGTTCGGCTGATTCCTGCGAAGCACGCGACTCGGCAGCGGTCACTCCCCAGGTGTTCACCTTGATGAACGGTGATGCAGTCACAAAGCGTTCCATCGCCATGGCCATCCGCCTTCAGGAGGAGAATCTGTTGCACGAGCAGGTTACCAAGGCTTTCAGGCTCGCCTTCGGTCGTCATCCGAAAAAGGAGGAAACAGAGGCAATGCGACAGCACTACCACGAGATGGTTAAATACCATCGCGGTGTAAAACCTGAGCGGGTGACTTATCCGACCGAGATTCGCCGTTCATTGGTCGAGGAATTTTCCGGGGATCCCTTCGAGTATCAGGAAAGCCTGAACAATTATAAGAACTACGTCCACGACAAGACTGCTGCCGAGGTCAGCCCCGAGACGCGGGCTCTTGCCGATATCTGCCTGAACCTGCTCAACACCAATGAATTTATCTACGTCTACTGATATGAAGGCCCCCTTTTCATCAGAAACCGCTACTTTACGACGTCGTGACTTCCTTTACGGCTTGGGTGCCTCACTCGGCTCGGTGGCTTTTTCTGATCTTATTGCCAGTGAAACCAAGAAGCCCGGTCCATTGGCTCTCAAAAAACCTCATCATACTCCGAAGGCCAAGGCGGTGATCATGCTTTTTATGGAAGGAGGGCCCAGTCACATCGATACATTCGACCCGAAGCCTTCGTTGCAGGACCTGCACATGAAGAGCTTCGTGAACGACGATGAGAAGGTTGCGGGCAGTGGCCTGAGCGGTGATCGTTTTTACGTAAAAAGCCCATACAAGTTTCGCAAGACCGGTCAGGCCGGCATCGATATGTGCGAGCACTTCATTCACATGGCCAAACCTGAGGTGGCGGACGAACTGTGTGTTTACAAGGGCTGCCAGGCCTTTTCTGTGAATCATCCCTTCGCGCTTTACCACATGAACACCGGCAATCTTTTCGGGGGTGACCCTGCCATAGGGGCCTGGATGAATTATGGGCTCGGTTCGGTAAACCAGAATCTGCCAGGCTATGTGGTGATGACCGAACTTGCAGCGCCTCAGGGAGGAAGCGGCAATTGGAGTAACGGATTTCTCCCTGCCCATTACCAGGGCACCCAGTTGCGTTCAAAGGGTTCGCCGATCCTCGATCTGACCTCGCCCAAATGGAAAAGTCGCGAGCATCAACGAAAAAATCTGGATGTATTGAAGAATCTCAACCAAAGGCACTTCAAGGGTCATCCGCAGCACAAGGACTTGGCGGCTCGCATGGAAAACTACGAGCTCGCTTACCGGATGCAAATGGAGATTCCGGACATCATTGATATCAAGAAGGAGTCGCAAAAGACCCGTGAGATGTATGGCCTGGACAACGAGGACACTGAACCCTTTGGCCGCAAATGTCTGCTTGCCCGTCGACTGGTCGAGAATGGGGTGCGATTTATTCAGATCTTCTCCGGAGGATGGGATTCGCACGACTTCATCGAGCGGGCACACAAGAAACGTATCCAATCTGTTGACAAGCCGATCGCCGCGCTGATCAGAGATCTCAAGCAGCGTGACATGCTGGATGACACCCTGGTGATGTGGACCGGAGAGTTCGGGCGCACCCCGGATAACCAACGCCGAGGCGGGGAGCTTGCCCTTGGTCGCGACCACAACGCCAATGCAATGGCCATGTGGTTTGCCGGCGGTGGAGTGAAGCAAGGGGCCGTGGTTGGTTCCACTGACGAAATTGGAGGAAGAGCCGTCGAGGTCGTACATCCAATCAAGGATATGCACGTCACCCTCTTGCACCTGCTTGGGCTCGATGACAACAAGCTCACCTATTTCCATGGTGGCCGATACAAGCAACTCAGTCAATTTGGCGGCCAGGTGATCAAGGAATTGATCGCCTAGGCGAAATTAACTTTGGACATGGCGTTACTCACATCCTTTCCGTATTTAACTATGAACCTGTTACCAAAGCTCACCGTGGCCGTTCTGTTAATGGCCGGTATTTCCGTAGGCGCCGATTCACGGCCCAACGTGCTTTTCATCATGTCCGACGACCACACGGCACAGGCCGTGGGCGCGTATGCGACAGTGTTAAAGCCGCTCAACCCGACTCCCACGCTCGACAAACTGGCGGCTGAAGGTATCACCTTCGACAATGCCTTTTGCGTGAACTCCATTTGCACACCCAGCCGAGCCTGCATCATCACCGGTCAGTACCCGCACGTAAACGGCGTATTCGACCTCGGTGGTCGCGTCAAGCCCGAGAACCAGACCCTGCCCATCCTCTTCCGCCAGGCCGGTTACCAGACCGCCATGATCGGCAAGTGGCACCTTAAGGCGAAGCCGAATTTCGACTATTACAAGGTACTCCCGGGGCAGGGGAAGTACTTCGACACGCAGTTCCGTATTCAGGGGGCCAAGCCGTGGCCCAAGAATACCGTCACGCACACCGGCGAACATTCCTCTGACGCCATCACTGATTCCACCCTCAAGTGGTTCAAGACCAAGCGTGACCCGAACAAGCCTTTCTTCGTCTGCCACCAGTTCAAGGCACCTCACGATTATTTTGAAAACGCCCCGCGCTATCAGAAATACCTCGCCAATGTGGAGATCCCCGAGCCGCCGACGCTCTACGATGTGCCGTCCAGCTTCGGCTCCATCGCCACGCGCGGTTATAAGGATGAACTGACGCCTCATATCGGCACCTCCATCGGCAAACGCAATCTGCGCCGTTCCTATGCCGTGGACCTCAAGCAGCGCTTTCCCGAGGAGCTGCCCGCTAACTACGATGTCGCCAAGCTTTCCGAGCGCGAGACCACTCGCCTCGCCTATCAGGCTTACCTCCGCAAGTACCTCCGCTGCGTGAAGGGTGTGGACGACAATCTGGAGCGCCTCTTCGACTACCTCAAGGCCGAGGGTCTCTACGACAATACCGTCATCATCTACACCGGCGATCAAGGCTTCTGGCTAGGCGAAAATGATTATCAGGACAAGCGCTGGGCCTACGATCCCTCCATGCGCATGCCGTTCATTGTGCGTTATCCCAAAACCATCAAGGCTGGCACCCGTTCTGACGCCATCGTGGAGAACGTCGATTACCCGGCACTCATGCTCGACTTCGCTAGCATCCCCGCGCCCGGCTCCATGCAGGGGCGCTCCTTCAAGAGTATTTGCGAAACGGGCAGGGAGCCCAAGGGTTGGAAGCAGGCCGCCTACTATCGGTACTGGATGCACATGGCCCATCACGACAATCCCGGTGTCCTGGCCATCCGCACCAAGACGCACAAGCTCATCTACTACTACGGCTGCAACTACGACGGCGGCTACCGCACACCACCGGGTTGGGAACTCTACGATCTAAAAAAGGATTCGGCTGAAATCAACAACGTTTATGATGATCCTGCCTACGCCCCGGTGCGCGATCGACTGAAGAAACAGCTCGCCGCTTTGCGAGAGAAGGTTGGCGACGATGGAAGTCATTATCCGGCCGCGGAAAAAGTGCTGCAGGAATTCTGGGACTACGATTCTGTTGACCGGGAGAAGGCCCGTAAGATATCTCGCGACTACCTCAATCGACGCCTGAAGGAACTCAAGGAAGGCAAGCGAAACCCGCGCACATGGCTAGGGAAATAGGTCTATTGGCCTTTAACCTCATGAATCTTAATCGCCATACCCATATGAATAAAAATTCTCGCCATCTGGTTTTCCTCATTTTTTTGGTTTTCTTTTTGGTGTCATGGGTGCAGGCGGCTTCTAAGCCCAACGTGCTTTTTATCGCGGTGGACGATTTGAACGACTACATTTCGCCGCTGGACAATCATCCCGGAATTAAAACGCCGCATTTTGATCGCTTGGCCAAGCGATCGGTCAATTTTGCCAACGCGCATTGTGCGGCGCCAGCATGTCATCCCTCGAGGGTGGCTGTGATGACCGGGGTGCACCCTGTCCGTTCGGGCATTTACCGAAACATGTTCGGCGCGCACGGGCCGCGTTGGCGGCATGAATCACCGGTGCTGGAAAAGGCGGTCGTGTTGTCACAGCACTTCCGCGATCATGGTTACCGTGCGCTGGGTGCTGGCAAGATCTTTCACACGTTGCAATGGACGCCGGGCGACTCTCAGAACGATCCTGATGCATGGGATGCGTACCGTGGTGATCCGCTCGATCCCATCTCCGCCGATTGGCCAAGGCCGAAACTGGTGTCCGATGAAGAGGCGGGGTTGACGAAGGGCCGCCCGCTTGGCGGGCACGCAACCAGTCAGCTTTTTGGGGCGGCGGTGCTCAGGGATCCCGAGGAAACCTTTGGGGATCATCTCGTCACCGACTGGGCGATCAGGCAAATGAAGCAGATCGGAGACAAACCACTCTTTCTTGCTGTTGGATTGTTTCGACCCCACATCCCGTGGGAAGTGCCTCAGCGATGGTTCGATCTGTATCCGCTCGATGAAGTAAAACTGCCTAAGCATCAGCCTGATGATCTCAAGGACGCGCACAGTCATGGACGGCAGGGCTGGCACAAGTGGGTGACTGACAACAAGCAGTGGAAGAAATTCGTGCAGGGCTACCTCGCGAGCATCAGCTATGTGGATCATCAGCTTGGCCGCCTGCTCGATGCACTCGACGCTTCGCCGATGAAAGACAACACGATCATCGTGCTCTGGAGCGATCACGGATTTCACATTGGCGAAAAGGAGAACTGGGAGAAGTTTGCCCTGTGGGATCAAACGACGCGCGTGCCCCTTTTTATTCACGCGCCGGGCCTCAGTGAGGACGGGACTAAGACGCGCCAACCCGCGACGCTCACCGACATATACCCGACACTTTGCGAATTGGCCGGGCTGCCGATCCCAAAACAATGCAGCGGCACATCGCTGGTGCCCCAGTTGAAAGAGCCGGGGACGCCCAAAAGGCAACTCGCGCTGACTTCGTTTCAGTTTTGGGGTGAGAAAACCCCGTCACTGGCGGTGGCCGATCCTCGCTATCGTTTCATCCGTTACGGCGACGGCTTTGAGGAGTTGTATGATCTCAAAAACGATCCGCACGAATTCACCAACCTCGTTGACGATCCGCGCTGGGCCAAGGTGAAGGCGCGCTTGGGCAAGGTGCTCCCGGCGAAGGTGGCCCCGATGCGAACGATCCCGACGGACTCTCCATTTCATCGGAGCCGGAAAAGAGGGAAAGCCGCCAATTGACATCGTCAAGATGCTCGCGCCAAATGCGGGCTGGCGCGGTGACGGCCAAACCGATATCGTCTTGCCACTGATTCGACTCTCCAATTGTCGTGGAAAAGTGATCAACCACATCATCGCATGAAACGTATTCTCTTCATTTTGTTGTGTTTCTCCGTGTCCTTGCAGTCCGCCCCGGTGAATCTTTTGATTATCACGGTGGATGACATGAGTGCGGACTCTGTTGGCGCCTTTGGCTGCACACTCACTGGAACCACGCCGAACATCGACCGCTTGGCCAGGCAGAGCCTGAGCTTCGCGCACGCGCACGTGACCGTCGGCAACTGCATGCCCGGTCGCAATGTCATGTTCTCCGGGCTGATCTCGCACAACAACAAGGTCGAGGGTTTTTACCAGGTTAGGAATCCCGGTTGGCCCCACTTGGTGGACTTGATGAAGGCGGCCGGTTATTTCACGGGCATCCGCGGTAAGGCCACCCATTCCACGCCGTATCAGCCGTATGCATGGGACATCCATCTCGACACGTTGCCGGACGGAACGAAGGCGCACATCAAGGATGCTCGATCTTACGGGGTCTCCACCGCGAATGGCATCGCCAAGGCCAAGGCGGCCGGCAAGCCGTTCTGCCTCTCGGTCAACATCTCCGATCCGCACAAGCCGTTCTGGAGCATCGTCAAGGGCGGTGGCAGGGATCCGCACGTGCCGTCGCACATCTTCACCGC
>CAJWEP010000188.1 GCA_913030945.1 uncultured Verrucomicrobiota bacterium | reverse complement strand
TTTATCTTCAGGCACGAGGCTGGTTCAACTGGGCTGAAAAGGATGCACCGGAAGAAACTTCAAACGGCGCGATACGACAAGGATGAAAGAGAAACTGGACGGCTAACCTCATGGCACTGACTCGCTCGGCTTCAGCAGAAGGGAAATGACGTTTATCGAAAACCCGTCAAGCACAAATCATAAAACTGTTTTTGGTGATTATTTGCACCAAGAAAATGGCAGCGAATGGTAGCGAGTTTCGATTTGAGGCAATTCCAGAATCGCTCTAACTTACTGGAAATGAAACTAATGCGCTTGAGCGGTCAACATCCTTTAGGCTAGCTGTGTGAAGGTAGCACTCTACCACTGAGTTAAGCGCTCAGCTGCGGCGGGGCACAGTACCGTTGTTTCGCCCGGTGACAAGTCCTTTCCCCTTGGCCAAGCGGGGAAACCGCGAATCAAGCGGGAGGTTGCAGTGACTATGGGTTGGCTTTTGCGCCAGGGCGGGGGTATCACTTCCGCATGCACTCCTTGGCCAGGCGCGTTGTTGTTTCGGTTTTGCTGCTCGGTGGCTGGCTTTCGCTTGGCCAAGCGGCAGAGCGGCTGAACATTCTTTTTGCCATCGCGGATGACTGGTCGTTCGGCCATGCCGGCGCATACGGCTGCGACTGGGTGCGCACGCCGGCATTCGACCGTGTGGCCGAAGAGGGGATTTTGTTTCGCCGCGCCTACACGCCCAATGCCAAGTGCGCGCCGTCGCGGGCGATCATCCTGACCGGGCGCAACTCGTGGCAACTCGAGCAGGCGGGCAACCATATGACGTTTTTCCCGGCCAAGTTCGGCAGCTGGATGGAACTGCTCGAGGCCAACGGCTACTCGACTGGCTACACAGGCAAGGGCTGGGGGCCGGGCTACGCCAACGACGCCAACGGCAAGCCGCGAAAGATCACCGGCCAAGCGTGGCAGAAGCAGAAGGCCAAGCCGCCGGCACGGTCGATTTCCAATAACGACTACTCCGGCAATTTCGCCGACTTCCTCGCCGCCGCGAACTCGGCCAAGGACAGGCCTTGGGCGTTTTGGTACGGGGCCACCGAGCCGCATCGCGGTTACGAGGCTGGTGTCGGCCGGCGCATGGGCAAAAAGCTCTCGGACATCGACCGCGTACCGAAGTATTGGCCGGACAACGACGTGATCCGCAACGACATGTTGGACTACTCGATCGAGGTGGAGCATTTCGACAATCACCTCGGCAAAATTCTCGCGCAGCTGGAGGCGGCCGGGCAACTGGACAACACGCTGATCGTGGCGACGTCCGATCACGGCATGCCGTTCCCCCGCGTGAAGGGGCAGGCGTACGAGGCGTCGAACCACATCCCGCTGGCGATCCGCTGGCCCAGCGGCATCAGCGGCCGCAGCCGTGTGGTGACCGACTACGTGAGTTTCGCAGACATCGCGCCGACGTTTCTCGAGGCGGCCGGCGTGGCCAAGCTGGTGCCGGTCATGCAGCCGGTGAGTGGCCGGAGTCTGTTTGACATCTTTCGCTCACCCAAGTCCGGCCAAGTGACTGCCAGCCGCGATCATGTGCTAATCGGCAAGGAACGCCACGACATCGGCCGGCCAAACAACTGGGGCTACCCGATCCGGGGCATCGTGAAGGGTGACCAATTGTACCTGCACAACTTCAAGCCGGGCCGCTGGCCCGGCGGCAACCCGGAGACCGGCTACCTGAACTGCGACGGCAGCCCGACCAAGTCGCTGGTCCTGACCCAGCGCCGTGAGGGTACTTATCATTTCTGGAACCTGAACTTCGGCAAGCGCCCGCAGGAGGAAATGTTCGACCTTAGGAACGACGGCGACTGCGTGAACAACCTGGCCCAGTCGAAGCCACATGCCGAACTGAAGGCGGCGCTCAAGGAGCAGCTTTTCGCCGAGCTGCGCGGGCAGGGCGACCCGAGGATGTTTGACAGGGGGGACGTTTTCGACAACTACCCGTATTCGGGCAAGTCCACCGACAATTTCTACCGGCGCTACATGGGCGGCGAGAAGGTGCGAGCCGGCTGGGTTTCCCCCGGCGATTTCGAGAAGGAAAAACTGGACTGATCTGCCTGCCGTGAGCCGCTATGCCTCCCCGTTGGTGTTTCCACCAACCGACCCCACGCCGATCTTCGAGTTGTTCCGTGGCAGCTACGCGACGGAACTGATCGTGGCAGCCTCGGCGCACTTCAATGTTTTTGGCCGCCTGGCCCCGGCACCGATGCCGGAGACTGCGCTTGGCCAAGCGCTTGGCTTGGAGCGGCGGCCGGCCGTGGTGCTGTTCACCGCGCTCAAGGCGATGGAGTTGGTGCGCTTCAATGCAGCCGGGGAACTGGAGTTGACCGATCTCGCCCGAAACCATCTGCTACCGGAGGGCGATTTTTTCATGGGTGACTACCTCGGGCTGTCCTCGTCGTCCGAGGGCGTGTTGCAGATGGTGGAACTGCTGCGGAGCAACCGGCCGCTGGGTGCCGACGACGATTCCGGCGTGGCGTTCATTTATCGCGAAGGCGAGCGCTCGGCGATGGAGAGCGAGGCGTTGGCGAGGCATTTTACCCTGTCACTCTCCGGTCGGGCCAAAAACGTCGCACCGCACTTGGCCAGAGCGGTGCCGATGGAGGGCGTGACCACGCTGCTCGATGTCGGTGGCGGAACCGGGCTGTACAGCTACGCAATGTTGGCGGCAAATCCCGGCCTGCGTGTGGCGATTGTCGAACTGCCGGAGGTCGTTCGGATCGCCGAGGAGTTTGCGCGGGAAAAGGGGATGCTCGATCGCGTGCAGATTATCGAGGGCGACATGTTTCAAGTGGAGGATCTGCCGGAAGCGGAGGTGGTTTTGTTTTCGAATATTCTGCACGATTGGGACGAGCCGGAGTGCCGTGAGTTGACGGCACGGTATGCGGCCAAGCTGCCGAGTGGTGGTCGGATGCTGATCCACGATGTGTTCCTGAACGACACAATGGACGGGCCGCTGCCGATTGCGCTTTATTCCGCTGCGTTGTTTTCGGTGACGGAGGGCAGGGCGTACAGTGCGGCGGAGTATCGTTTGATGCTGCGTGAAACCGGCTTGGTGGCGGATGGGTCGGTGGTGAATACACTGGTTCACTGCGGCGTCCTCATCGGGACAAAAGGATGATTTCGAGGCTGGTTTCGGCTGGCCAATTGGCCAAGTGGATGGTAGCATTCGCCCGCCTTTACACATTTCAACGAAACTGAATGATCATGAAAATGAGCTATACAATGCTGCTCGGAGCTGCGCTTGGCGCGTCCTTAGCCGGGGTGCAGGCGGCCGAGTGGGGGAACTGGCGCGGGCCCAATCACAACGGATCGACCGATGAGAAGAATTTGCCGGCCAAGTTCAGTAAAACGGAGAACGTCATCTGGAGTGTCAAGATGGACGGGCCAAGCGCCGGGACGCCGGTCGTCTGGGGGGAACATGTATTCGTGTCCTCCTCCAACCCGGATAAGGAGCGCCTGACGGCGAACTGTTACGACCGCGGGACGGGTGCGCTGAAGTGGTCGCATCAGGTTGCCAAGGGCCATCGGCAGGACAACCGTAGCAATTACGCCGCGCCTTCGCCGGTGACCGACGGGCAGGTGGTGACCTTTTTTTACGGCAATGGCGAGTTGGCAACATACACCATGGATGGTGAGAAACTGTGGTCGCAGAACATCCAGAAAAAACATGGGCAATTCGCGTTCCTGTGGACCTTCTCGACCAGCCCGCTGATCCACGCCGGCGTCCTGTACATGCAGGTGCTTCAGCGCGACACCAAGGTCGGAAGCAAGGGCAGCGACGACAACCGCTCGTACCTGCTGGCTTTGGATCCCAAGACTGGAAAGCAACTCTGGAAGGTGTACCGGCCGGCCAAGGCGCGCAGCGAATCACTAGAGGCGTTCAGCACGCCGATCCCGTTCACTCACAATGGACGCGATGAAATCCTCATCACCGGTGGCGATTGCCTGACCGGCCACGACCCGAAGAGCGGCACGGAACTGTGGCGCTGGGGCACGTGGAATCCGACGCGCATTGGCCATTGGCGGCTTGTACCCTCGCCGGTGGCGGGCGGTGGCGTGGTCTTGGCCTGTGCGCCCAAGCGCGCCCCGATATATGCCATCAAGGCCGGCGCGAATGGCAACGTCAGCAGCAGCGGCAGGCTTTGGAACAGCGAGGGCAGCCGTGACGGGGTGAGCAGCGACGTCTGCACGCCGCTGTTTTACCAGGGCAGTTTTTTTGTGCTGTACGGCGAAGGTCGCAACAAGATGCTCTCGCGGGTGGAGCCGAAAACCGGCAAAATCCAGTGGGCGACCGATCTCGAGAGCCGCTCACTCTTTCGCGGTTCACCGACCGGTGCGGACGGCAAAATCTACGTGCAGAACCACGCCGGCACCGTGCACGTGATCGACGCCAAGAGTGGCAGGGTGCTTAACAGGGCCGCAATGGGGGAGGCCGGCGACGACCAGACCCGCGCCAGTATCGCCGTGGCGCACGGCCGCCTGTTCATCCGCACCAACAGTCGCCTGTTCTGCGTCGGCAAAAGCTGACTGGGACCGCGCGCTTGGCCAAGCGATCTCCCGCGCAGACGCAACTGAAAACTTGAAACTCCCCGCTAGTTCACCGGGATGGTCTGGGGGATGGCGCTGAATAGGCGCTGAAGGTCGCGGTCACCGCCGCGCTGGCCCGGCTGCAGGACGAGCCATTGAATCGGTTTGGCCGCAGTCTCCATCGTGTTCTTCTCGACCCAACGCCACGACTCCGCGTGGCCATCGGCAAAGGACAGTACCGTGCCGTTGTTGTGGCGGGTAGCCGGGAAACTGATCCACGTCCACTTGGCCGTGCCGAACAGCGTCCATGTGCCGGCGTTTGCGCCGAAGGCACTTTGCTGAATGCTCTTGGTATGCTCGTCGATGAACACGAAGGCTTCGGAGGCGGAGGGGTTGTTGATGCCGCTAACCTTATGCCAGCAGTTGTTGTACATGTCGCTCTCCGGACTAGATCGAAAGTTCATGTACATGCTCATCGATACACTTCGGATGCGCGGAATTTTGCCCTGGTCACGGACGGTCGACTTGTCGGCGGGGCACTTGTAAATGCCGGATGAGTCGTTGTATTTGAAAAGACAACCCTTGCGGATGTTGTTGTCATCGACATCAGTCCACGCGTTGCCGTTTAACCATGTTGGCCCCTCGCTGAACCATCCTTCACGATTGCCACCACCCGGGAGTTGTGAGTTCTCCGGCATGCCGTCGTCGTGGTCCCCGGCGTACATGGTCCAGCAGAGTTGAAGCTGTTTGTAGTTGCCCATGCAGTAGGCTCCGGCGGCCTTGCTTTTGGCTTTGGCCAGCGCGGGCAGCAGTAGGCTGGCAAGAATCGCGATGATGGCGATGACAACCAGCAACTCGATCAGCGTGAACCCCTTGACCAAGTGCTGACGGCTGAAGGGATGGCAGTTGGGCGTTTTCATCTGGCGGCAAGCTACGCTTGGCCAAGCGGTGATGCAACCACCGAGTTGATCGCCTGGCGGGGCGGTTTATCGGCGGCGAATGCCCCGGACCAAGTGTGTCAAACCGGCAATATTTCCGACGAAAATCAGCCCGTAAATCGCGCGCCAAGTCCACTGCGCTTGGACCGGCATCGGTTCAAGGGTCGCCATGAAACCAACCACGCAGAACAACGCTGCGGCGGCGAGGAACAGGGCGAGGAGGATTCGGATGATCATGGCGACAAGTCGTCGACGGGAGTGTCGGGCAAGAGTTGGCGCTTGGCAATTCCCGGGCAATCGCTACCATCGGCCCCGCACCATGAAACAATTAATCGCCATCGGTTTGATGACTATCGCAACAGTTGCCCAAGCGAATCCACACTATCAGGTTTTGACGAGCATCAAGCGCGACACGCACGCGGAGAGTTGGCAACTCAAGAGCAGCGATCTCCCAAGCTACAAGGGCGACGCTCGTTGGTCGATCAACAAACGAACGCTTCACGGAGGCAAGCAGGAGGGCGTTGACCTGATCGAGGTCGACAACGGCAGGCTGCAGTTTCGCGTGATCCCAACCCGCGGCATGAGCGTGCTCGACGTGACACTTGGCGACGTGCGCCTGGGCTGGAACTCGCCGGTGAAGGAGATCGTGCACCCGAGCCACATCAATCTGCACGACCGCGGTGGCCTGGGCTGGCTCGACGGTTTCAACGAGTGGATGGTTCGCTGCGGCCTGTCATTCGCCGGGCACCCGGGCGAGGACAAGTTCATCAACAACGTCGGTGACGAGGCGACAATGAACCTGACGCTGCACGGCAAGATCGGTAACATCCCGGCGTCGGACGTGATCGTGGTGGTGGACAGGGAAGCCCCGTATCGCATCCGCATTCGCGGCCGCGTGCACGAGGTTTCCTTCTATGGGCCGAACCTCGAAATCTGGACGGAGATCAGCACGGTGCCGGGTTCGAGTGCGTTTCGCATTCGCGACGTGCTCAAGAACAAGGGCACATTCGACGAGGAAATCCAGGTCATCTACCACGCGAACTTTGGCCGCCCATTGCTTGGTAAGGGCGCCAGAATGCTTTCCGCTGCGAAGAAGATTGTCCCGTTCAATGAGAACGCTGCCCAGGCGATCGACAGGCAGGAAGTGTACTCCAGCCCGACCAAGGGTTTCACCGAGGAGGTTTACAAGATTTATCCCAACGCCGACGAGGATGGCAACACAACGGCGATGCTGATGAACCCGGCCGGCGACCGTGGCGTGACGGTCAGTTGGCCGGTTGAACAACTGCCGTACCTCACGCAATGGAAGAATACCGCGGCGGAAAACACCGGCTACGTGACCGGCATTGAGCCGGGCACCGGCTTCCCGCACAACCGCAGCTACGAGCGCAAACATGGCCGCGTGCCTAAGCTTGGCCCAGGGCAGTCGCGTACGTTTGAGTTGGATTTCAGCATCTTGAGCAACGTTGACGAAGTCAAAGCCGCTGCCGCTGCGGTGATGAAATTGCAGGGCAACAAGGGTCCGGAGATTCAAAAAGATCCAGAGGAATAGGCGTTTGAGAATAGAATCAGACGGAAGAATGGACTCTAAATTAACCACATTGATTCTGGCGGG
>CAJWEP010000187.1 GCA_913030945.1 uncultured Verrucomicrobiota bacterium | reverse complement strand
AGGCGGTTGAAATCTACGCCGAGGCATTCAACCAAAGCGACGAGGCCCGTGATTTCTACGAGTTCCTCAAGACCATGGAAACCTTGGAAACCACTTTGTCCGAGGAGGACACGCTCATTTTCTCCACCGACTCGGACTTTTTCCGCTACCTCAAGCGATCCGCCCCGGAAAAAGAGTGAGCCAATCGCTTCGCCAAGCGGCTATTTGAGTGACTCCAGGTAGTCAATCAGGCTGGCCATTTCCTTGACAGTCAAGCCGGCGGCCAGGCCCTCCGGCATCATTGAAGTCGCGCGCATGCCGCTCTTGGCAACGTCTGAACGTTTGAGGTTCTGCACGATCCCGGCGATGTTCCGCAGATCGACGATACCATCCTTTTCTCCGGTCACGAACCCTTCCAGTGTCGTGCCGTTTTTCAACTCGAACCATTGCGTCTGGAATCCCTGTGAGACCACGGCGCTCGGCTTGAGGATGGATTGGATCAGGTCGGTGCGTTTCCATTTTTTGCCGGCGTCGCCGAGGTAGGGACCTTTCTGGGGTTGATCCTGCGAGGTGGTGTGGCAGGCGATGCAGGCCTGACGGGCAAACAACTGGCTGCCAAGCGCGGCATCGCCCTCGGTCTTCAACAGCAGCGCAGTGGCCTCGTTGTGGCCGAGTTGGCCAAGCCGCCGCTGATCATTATCACTCGTTTTCGGGGCGGCATTCAGCTTGGCCAAGGCGGCGGTGGCAGCTTTTGTCAGGGCGGTGTCTTTCGACTTGGCCGCAACAGCCACCAATTCGTGATGATTTTCAGAGCCGGAGTCGCCGATGGCTGTAAACAACTCCGCACTCTTGGTTCCCTGGCTAATGATGTCACCCATCATCCGGCGAAGGTAATCGTTGGCCAGCGGCGACTGCTCGAGTTGAAGCGCGATCCGGTAAGCGACGACCTTGGCCGCGCCTTTTTGCTTGCGAGCGGCATCGCGCAATACCTTTGGTCGGCCAAGATGGCTTGGTGCGTAAATGAACTCCCGCATTGTTGTGGCAAAATTTTTCTGATCGGCACTGTTTTTTTGCCAATCGCCGATGATGGCCAACTGCGTGTTGAACGCCTCGTTGCCGGTGATGCGATCGAGTGCGTTGAAGGCGTCGGAACGAACCTTCACATCTCGATTGCGATCCAGTGCCGCCTTGTGGAGCGGTTTGATGGCAATGGTGCCTGGAGACGGGGAGGCAATGAACGCCAGCGCCTCGTCGATATTGGTGTCGATGCCGAGTGCTGCCCGGTCAATGCGGTTTAGTTTCATCTTGGCGACCAGCTGCGGCTTGTGTTCGGCATTCAACTGGTCAAAGCCGGCCTTGATTGCGGCGCCGATTCGAGGCGATGCCTCCCACTTGGTCGGCTCGAAGTAGGGGCCCCGGTCGTCGGGACGGGTAGACCACCATTTCTTTCCGTCCCAACGCTTGTCGATGTGATAAAGCCGACAGAGGGCGGTGAGAATTTCCGTATTCAGCGACGAATTCTCTGAATCCTGCAGTTTTTGGATCAAGCCATCGACGGCTTCGGTGGTGTGCATTTCCTGCAGCGCGGCCAAAGCGATCTGCCGGGTTGGCTCGTTATTGATTCCATCGAGACAGATTTGTGTCGCCCTGGTTTCCACCAGTGCCTTCCGGGCGATGTGCGGAATAATTTTGTTGTTCGCATAAACGCGATTTTTTGGCGAGTTGTCGACCGGTGCCGCAGCCATTTTGAGCAGGCTTTTGTGCGCTTGGCCTAGCCGGGCCAGACCGATGAGGGCCTGCAGTTGCACGCGCGCGTTTTTGTCGTGCAGCGCCTTTACAAGGAGGGACGGGTTCACGCTGCCGGTTTGGCCTTTTCGGTCGGCGAGGGCGCGAAAGGCCCATTCGCGGATGGTTTCGTCGAGCGTCAACCGGGCGATCGTCTTGTTGGCGGACTCGCCGGCCAGTTGCTTGAGCGTGAACAGCGCGGCGATACGTCCATGCAGATGGACCGACCTGTCGGCGGCGAGCCTGGCCAAGCCGTCGATGTGCCCGGCAGCGCCACGCTTGAGAATCTTACGCTGGGTGTTGATCCGGCAGACGGCGCTGTCGGAGACGATGTGCCTGAGCAGGTCGGCGTCGGTTGCCTTGGCCAAATCAGGAAACCTGGCCGCCGGTTTGCCGGGAAAGGTAATCAGCGAAACGCTGCCAACATTTGGGCCACTGTAACGGTAGCCGCCGTTTTTCCAGTCACTCACATAAATCCTCGAGTTGCCGTCGGCATCCATGTCGATGGCCTTGATCTTGTAAAAGCTGTCCTGCGTGACGTTGAACGTGCCTTCGTGTGGCGTAAGGCGGTGCACGTAAACGTGTTGCGTGGTGAAGTCGCACGTGTACAGCGCGTCGTTGAAGGCGTCTGGAAAACCGGGTTCATCCAGCCAGTAACCACCTGTGCCGGAACCACCGCCATAGTCAGCCAGTGGTGGCATGTGCTCGGCAGGAAAGTTTTTGTAGAGCCGCGGGTAGCCGTGGTTGCCCAGCGAGATGAAATGGTGCAGGCGCGTGTTCCAGCCCTTGCCGTCGTTGGTGTTGTCACGCGAGAAGACGTCTAGCTTCGGGCTGACGGCGACATCGTAAATGTTGCGGGTGTAGAGCGCGTAGTTTTCCAGTTCAGTGCCGTCGGGTCGCACACGGATCACACCGCCGCCGCGCAGATGTAGCGTGCTGTTGTCCCTGCCCCTGGCCTCGACAAAGCCGTAGTCACCAATCGCCAGGTACAGCCAGCCGTCGATGCCCATGCGCACGCCGTTGGAGGTGTGGTCGGCGCCACGAAAGCTGAGGTCGAAGCCCATGCCGGTGACGAGTTGCACCTTCTCGTCGGCGACCCCGTCGTTGTCCCTGTCGCGGAACGCCGAGAGGAACGGCGGGTTGACCACATACAGCGTGTCGCCGACGAAGCAGCTCGAGCGGGGGCTGTCGATGTTCGGCACATAGTCGGTGAACTTGTCCGCCAGACCATCACCGTCGGTGTCGGTGCACTTGACGATCTTGCCGCGGTTGGCCTTTTGATCGATTGAACTGTTCAGATCGACGCTAACGTAGACATCGCCATTGCCGCTGGCGGCGACACCGGTGGGGTAGTTGACCTGCGGCGGCTTGGCGAAAGTGACGACCTTGAAGCCTTTCGGTTGGGCGGTGGCATCTTGACTCAGGCCGAGCGTGGACAGTAGTGAAATGACGGACAGGATTTTCCTCATCATGAAAAATGCGCAGGAATCATTCACGCTTGGGCAGGTGCAGGCAATTAGTTTCCGTTTGGCCAAGCTCCTATTTCAGGCGCAACTTTGGCCAAGCGCCGTTGTTCCATAGCATTGCATCGCTCGCGGGCGGTGTTTATTTTCTTTCCCGTTCGATGAACCTTCAGCGGCTGTTGTTGATTTCGATTGTGGCAAACCTGGTTTGCCTCGCCGGTCTGTTTTGGCTGATCACCGGCCAGCAGCAGTCCGCCGGGCCAAGCCAGGCGGCGCCGGTGGCCGCGCCGGCGGCCCCAAGCCAAGCGCATGACCAAGCGGAGGCGGTCGAGCGGATCGTGCGCGAGGTCGAGCCGTTTCACTGGAGTCAAATCGAGTCCAACGACTACAAGACCTACGTTAAGAACTTGCGGGATATCGGTTGTCCAGAGGAGACCATCCGCGATCTTGTGAAGCAGGACCTCGACAAGTTTTACGATCAACGCAAGGCGGACATTTTATCCAAGGCACCTGCCCGCAAGGAATACTGGAAGACAGGCAATCCGAGCGCACTTTCCCAGCCTTCCGGTGCCACCCGCTCGCAATTGGCCCAGCTGGACCGTGAGAAAAACGAGGTGCTCGGCGACCTGTTTGGCCAACAGGGCGTGGCGGCCATCAACCGGCCCAGCCCGCTGGCCCGCGCCCGCTCGCAGGCAAAGAGCGGCTACGCGATGGATTTTATTCCGGAGGAAACCAAGGCAGAGCTGAACACCCTCGAGCGAGAGTTTGGCAGCCAGTTGCTCAAGAAAATGGCCCAGGGCGCAAGCGACGCACAGGACATGGCCGAGATTCGCCAAATGCGGGAGGAGCGCGACGGCCGCATCGCCAACATACTGACCCCGGATCAAAAAATGGAATACGACCTGCGCAAGTCTCCCACCGCGGCAAACTTGCGGCTGCAGATGGACGGATTCGATCCGTCCGAGGACGAATTCCGCGACATCTTCGCGGCGCGCAAGTCGTTCGATGACGAGTACGGCGTCGTGCCTGGGGCGAGCATTTCACCGGTTGATGCCGAGGTCCGCCAACTCGCGGAGCAGGAAATGAGTGAGCAGATTCGCTCCTCGCTGGGGGATGATCGTTTTCAGGATTACATGCGCCAGACGGATTACGACTACAAGTCGATCCACAAAATCACCGAGAGGCAGGGGCTGGGGGAGAACATCTCTGCGCAGGTGTACCAGATGAAGGGCGGCGCCGAGGAGCTTGCCCGGGAGATACGCATGAACCCCGGTTTGTCCATCGAGGAGCAGCAGATGCAGCTGGGCCAAATTCGCAACGAGACCTCCCGCAGCATCGAGTCGATGCTCGGGGGGCAGGGGGCGGTGGCGTTGCAAAACCAGGCCGGCGGGCGGAACTGGCTCAACAACCTCGGCCGCGTTAACCCGCTCCCCATCGTCAAGCCGACCTTCCAGGTCATCACCAGCGGTGCCCCCAACCCGTAAGATTTATACGGTACTGGTTATTCCGGCGTGACTAGGCGCAGCGCGCCCGGCAGCAACTCGATCGCTGCCGGGGTGGTGCCGATGATGTCGCCGTCGGCCTGGATTTCGGCGGGCGGCACGGCATCGATCTCGAGGCGTTTTCCGGTGAAGTAGTCCACGCGCTTATCCTCGACGTAGCGGCCGCTCAGGATGCTCGGAAAGCGTCGTACGATCTGCAGCCGGCCAAGCGCGCCCACCAGGCTGATGTCCAGCAGGCCGTCGTCCGGCTGTGCGCTGGGGGAGAGGCGCATCACGCCGCCCCCGGCGAACTCGGTGTTGCCGGCGCATATCTGAAACATCATCTCCTGTTTTTCTTGGCCATTCCACTTCACCGTAAACTCCGGTGCGCGAAAGCTGGCGAGCGCACGAAATAAACCAACCGAGTAACTGAAGCGCCGACCGAAGATTCGCTTCACGCGTGGACCGGTTTTGCGGATCACCTCAGCGGCAAAACCGGCGGCAACAAAAAGCAGCGCATGTCGCGTGACCGACTCCCCATCCCGGACCAACTGCACGCGGATGATATCAAGCGTCCGGGTGTTGCCGTTGGCCAGGGCATCGATGGCGGTTTTAAAATGGGCCAGGCCGAAGGTCAGTGCAACATCGTTGCCGGTGCCGACCGGTAGCGTCGCGAGGGCGGGGCGCTTGCCCGGCTCGATAGCCATCAGCCCGTTGGTCACCTCATTGACCGTGCCGTCGCCTCCCAGCGCGGCGACGATTTCGAAATCGGGAGCATTCGACTTGGTCAGGAGCGTGGCATGTCCGGCGGATTCGGTGAGCTCAGCGGTTACCGTATGGCCAAGCGAGGCCAAGTGCTCCTCGGCTTGGGCCAGGCGCCGTTCCCCCCGGTGCCGCCCGGACGCCGGGTTGGCGATGAGCAGGATGCGCTTGGCAGCCATGTCCGGCGGTCAGCTCACCTTGCCGATCCAGTCGCGGGCGATGGCCTGCAAGTCACCGTGGCCGTTGGCCTGTCCGGTGTCTGGGGCGAAGTGAATCCGCTCAAGGTCACGAATGATGCCCTGCAACTGGTCGCGATGCGGGGCTGCCAGCGACTTTGGCCGATCGGCGTCAATACGTTGCAGTAGGTCGATGACGGCAAACGGCGTGCAAACGTCCGGGACACGATACACCGGTGGCGCGGCCAGGCTGTCGTCGCGCTTGGCCAAGCGCCACGCGCCAAGGCCAAGCAGCAGCACCAACGCGCCGCCGCCGATCCACGGCCAGATCGGCGCGGGGCCCAGCACGATGCCGGCCAGCGCCAGTTCACTGTCCACCTCCACGAGATCGGCGTCGCTGTATTGTTTGAAAACCGCCTTGGTCACCAGTTCGGTCGGCTCCGGAAACTTGAACATGAGCGACTCGCCGGCGTCGTCGCCTGGCTTGAGCGTGAGCAGCCAGGTGCGCTCGCTCACGGCATTGACGCCTGCTGCGCCGGAATCAACCCGGGCAATGGACAGCCCCTGGTCATCGGTCTTGGCAATCTCGAAACCGGGGATGTCGAGCTCAACCAGCTTGTCGATCGATGGCGTGAGGCCCTTGCCGGTGGCGTGCAGCTCGAGCGTCAGTTCTTCGTTCTCGCCGGCCAGCCGGGCGTCGAGCGTCTGCGTCAGTTCCAGCTTGTCAACCGGGCGGGCGGGGGCGGTCCCGGGGCGCGCATCGACGATCTGCGTTGCGGTGGTCACCGGCAACAGCACCGGGCCGAGCGAGTCGTAAAAATCGAGATCCATCTGTAGTTCCGGGATGCGGTCCACCGAGGCGTCCTTGGCCTTGAGCAGCACGTAGGCCAGAGGCGTCTCTCGCCAGCCTGGTTGGCCAATGGTGAGCGACTGGGTCTTGGTGTCGTGAAAGGTGATCGACTGCACTTCGAAGTTGTCGCCAAGTTTTTCGCCAAGGTGTTCCTCGAGATCGTCGCGGGGCGCCTGGCGCTGGCCGGGGTAGCGCGGGTAAAAATACGGGGTGCCGGTGCTGCTGCCACCGACGAGGTAGCGTGCAAAACCGCCGGCCTCGCGCTCGATGTCGCTCGTGTGCCGCAGGCCGATAAACAGGCCGAACGGTTCGGTGTGACCGATCTCGTCGCTACCGTCGATGTGGGCCACCAGTTCCACCTCATCGAGCAGGTCGTTGTAGTGCTGCACCAGTTCTCGTGCCGATTCGCCGGCAGGATGATCCTCGAGCACGGCGAGGGAGGCGCGAAGGTAGCGCGGCTTCAACTCCGGCGTCAGCCGGCGCGACGTGTTGGTCACCGACTCGCCGAATGCCTTCAGGTGCCCCTCCGAGTCCGGCAGCACAAGGATGGCATCGCGAATTTTTTGTAGGTTGCTGATTTCCGGAATCTGCTGGCGAGTGACATACGACAGGTCGCTGGCACCGAGGTTGGAGTTGAACCAAAGCTGGAAAACGAGTGGGTTGGGCTT
>CAJWEP010000186.1 GCA_913030945.1 uncultured Verrucomicrobiota bacterium | reverse complement strand
TCTGTTTTTGTTAGCAAGTAACTTGGCCAAGTGTTGTGGGGTGCTTGACAGGCTCTCTGGCAAGACTACTGTCCTTTCGCTGTGCCCGATAGAGAATTGATTTTTGAGGTTTCCGAGGATGAACTGGAGGGCGGGTACACCGCCCGTGCCTTGGGTTATTCTATTTTCACCGAGGCGGACACGATTGATGAGCTTCGGGACAATGTCCGTGAGGCGACGGATGCGTTTTTTGACGAGACGATGGAGACACCCAAGGTGATCCGATTGCACTTCGTCCGCGACGAGTTGTTGGCGCGATGAAACTGCCTCGGGACGTTTCCGGGCTACACTTGGCCAAGGCGCTCCGCAAACTCGGCTACGAATTCACCCGCCAGCGAGGCTCACATATGCGGCACACTACGGAGCAAAACGGCCAGCACCATATTGCCATCCCGGATCATGCCTCACTGCGTATCGGGACAATGCGCGAAATCATGAAAGATGTGGCGGCGCATCACTCTTTGACCGTGCCGGAGTTGCTGGCGAAGCTCGAACTGTAGACACGGAATTGTCGTTCTGTGTAAGTCCGCGATAGGCGTCCGCTGGTTTTGCTTCCAAGCGCTTGGCTGCCCTACAGATATTCTTGCAGTGTCTTGACGCCGTAGCCGTTTTGTTTCAGCGCGGTGATGCCTTCGGCGGCGGCCTTGGCGCTGCCCATTGTGGTCATGATCGGGGTGTTGGTGTAGATGGCGGTGGTACGAATTTTGATTTCGTCGGCTCGCGGCGCTTGGCCGGAGGGGGTGTTGATGACGAGTTGAATCTCGTTGTTTTTCAGTAAATCCAAGGTGTTGGGGCGGCCTTCGGCCAGTTTAGGGACGCTCTCCACCTCGAGGCCGGCATCGGTGAGCACGGCGGCGGTGCCGGTGGTGGAGCTGAGCTTGAAACCCAGGTCGGCGAAGCTCTTGGCCAAGGCGGCGACTTCCGCCTTGTGTGCGTCGCTGACGCTGATGAACACCCGCCCCTCGAGCGGTAGTGAGCCACCTGCGGCCATTTGAGACTTGGCGTAGGCGGTGCCGAGGTCGGTGTCGATGCCCATCACTTCGCCGGTCGATTTCATCTCGGGCGAGAGCAAAATATCCTGCCCATGGAAGCGGTTGAACGGGAAGACAGACTCTTTCACCGCCCAATAGTCCGGCGTGAGTTCCTCGGTGAAGCCAAGCTCTTTAAGCGTTCTGCCGGTCATCACTTTGGCGGCGAGCTTGGCCAACGGCCGGCCGATCGCCTTGCTGACGAACGGCACGGTGCGCGAGGCGCGCGGGTTGACCTCGAGCACGTACACGATGCCGTCTTTGATGGCGTACTGCACGTTCATCAGGCCGGTGACTTTCAGCTCGCGGGCCATGGCGTCGGTGTAACGGCGCATGGTGTCCATTAGCTCAGCCGAGAGCGTGTGCGGCGGGAGCACCATCGCGGCATCGCCGGAATGCACGCCGGCGAACTCCACGTGCTCGAGCATCCCGCCGATGACCACGGTGGCGTCGGCGGGATCGTCGTGCAGACCGACGTCGGCGATGCAGTCGACGTCCACCTCGACGGCGTCCTCGAGAAATTTATCCACCAACACTGGCCGCTCCGGCGAGGCCTCGACGGCGGAGCGCATGTAGTGGCGCAGCTCGTCGTCGGAATAAACGATCTGCATCGCCCGGCCGCCGAGCACGAACGAGGGGCGTACGAGCACCGGGTAGCTCAGCTTGGCTGCCGCCTCGAGCGCCTCGGCCTCGTTGGTGGCCAGCCCGTTGGGCGGCTGCGGGATGTCAAGCTTGTGCAGCATGTTGGCGAACATCTCGCGGTCCTCGGCGCGTTCGATGCTCTGCGGCGAGGTGCCGATGATGTTGACGCCATTGGCCTGCAGGCCCAGCGCGAGGTTGAGCGGTGTCTGTCCGCCGAACTGCGCAATCGCACCCCAGCATTTTTCGCGCTCGTAAATGTGCAGCACGTCCTCGAGCGTCAGTGGCTCAAAGAAAAGCTTGTCGCTGGTGTCGTAGTCGGTGGAGACGGTTTCCGGGTTGGAGTTGACCATGAGCGACTCGAGCCCCGCCTCCTTCAGCGCGAAAGCGGCATGCACGCAGCAGTAGTCAAACTCAATGCCTTGGCCGATCCGGTTCGGGCCGCCGCCGAGGATCATCACCTTCCGGGTGTCGCTTGGCTGCACCTCGTCATCGCCCCGGTCATGCGACGAGTAGTAGTACGGGGTATACGCCTCGAATTCCGCCGCGCAGGTGTCCACCAGCCGGAACCCCGGTACCAGGCCAAGTGCCTTCCGCTCGCCCCGGACCTCGTCCTCGGTGCGCTGGGTGAGGTGGGCGATCTGCCGGTCGGAGAACCCGAGCGACTTGGCCTTGGCTAACAAATCCCTGTCCATTTGCAAAAAGCCCGGCGCGGGCCGGGTCAAAACTCGGCAAAGTAATCCACAAACCGGGGTGGGTGTCGAGCGAATCCAGACAATTCGATTTTTTTTGAACATTTTTGGTTGAGTCCAATCGAAGTTCGGCGAAGATTGCGACGGCAGTTATCGAGTGAAAGAAAGCATGATGAAGAAAATAGCAGTGACGATTCTCAGTGTCGGTTTGTTGGGAGGCGCAGTGGCAAATTCGCCGGCGTGGGCGGCCGAGCCGTCGGAGGCTCTCAAGTTGGCCCAGCAACTCAACCAGGCGTTTATCGAGGTCGCCGAGAGTGTTTCCAAGTCCGTGGTTATCGTGCGCGTGGCACCAAAGCCGCAGACCGGCGGGGCATTCGGGAATCCCTACCAGAACAGCCCGTTTTTCGATCAATTGCCGGAGGAGTACCGTAGGTTTTTTGAGCGGCAACAGGAGGAGAGCGAGAAGAAAACAGAGTCATCAAGACGCCCCCGCAAGCCGGTTTTCAGCGGGCAGGGTTCCGGTCTGGTTTACCGCCAGGACGGCATCATCCTCACTAACAGCCATGTGGTCGAGAATGCTGATAAGGTGAAGATTGTTCTCAATGGAGGCAAGGAGTACGACGGTGAGGTGATCGGTGTGGATCGCCAGTCCGACATCGCTGTGGTCAAGATCGACGCCACCGGCCTGACTGCCGCGAAGATGGGCGACTCCGGCAAGACAAAGGTGGGCGAATTCGCCATCGCGGTCGGTTCGCCGTACGAGTTGGATTACAGTGTCACCGTTGGGCATGTGAGTGCGAAGGGGCGGCGCGTGTTCACAGACCGGTTCATGTTCGATCAGGACTTCATCCAGACCGATGCCAGTATCAACCCCGGCAACAGCGGCGGGCCGCTCGTGAACATTTACGGCGAAGTGATCGGCATCAACACCCTCATTCGTGGCTTGAATACCGGCATCGGATTCGCCGTACCGGTAAATCTGGCCAAACGCGTCGCCGATATGCTGATTGAGGATGGCAAAGTGACCCGCGCCTGGCTCGGCGTGAGCATCACCACGCTGCGCGAGGACGCCGACTACCGCGACTTGGCAGTGGGTGTCGAGGATGGTGTGGTCGTGCGGCAGTTTGTCCCCGGTGGCCCGGCAGAAAACTCCGATTTGGAGCTGGCCGACGTTATCACTGCTGTGGATGGCAACAATGTGAATTCAGCTGAGGAACTCAAGCGTGAGCTTCGTCTAAAGAAGGCCGGCGACTCGGTGATGCTTGGACTGATGCGCAACGGCGAGGCCCGGGAGATTGAGGTCAAGACAGGGGCGTTCCCTGAGGAGTTTACTGCTGTGAGTCGCCTGCGACGGTCTGAAGGCAAGCCGGAAGTCGAGGTCAAGGCCAAGCTGCTGGGTATGACCGTGCAGGACATCACACCTGACTTGGCCAAGCGATTCGAGTCCGAGTCCGAGGAAGGCGTAATTGTCACCGCGGTCGAAAATGAGAGCATTGCTGCCGAGAAGAACATTTCGCCCGGCGACATCGTGACACGAATCAACAGCGCCCCGGTGGACTCGGTAAAGTCATTCAAGGCCGCGCTTGAGGACGAGGATTTGAAAAAAGGCGTCATCGTTCACCTCAACAGCAAAGGCAGCCAACGCTTCGAGGTGCTCAAGCAGTACGAGTGAGTTTTGGATTTTTTAAGGCGTCGGCCCAAAAAGGCCGGCGCCTATTTTTTTCGGATCATCCAGGCGGCGATAGCGCCGGCGATGGCACCGGAGAGATGCCCTTCCCATGAAATGTTTTCCCGCATACTGCTGTTCAACAATGGAGGGAGGACGCTCAGAAAAATTCCGCCGTAAAGAAACAGGACCACTGTGCTGACCGTGGCCGACCGCCAGCTCCGAAGGAAAAACGCCGCGCAAATCAGGAACGTCACCAGCCCAAAAATGACGATGCTTGCGCCGATGTGGGTGGAGTTGGGCCGGCCGATCAACCACGTGCCCAAGCCGCCCAGCAGCCAGACGATGGCCAGCGACTGCACCGGCCTGTAATTGCGGTTGGCGAAGAGCAGTCCGAGCAGCACGATCATTGGCAGGGCGTTCGACAGATAGTGGCCTAGGTCGCCATGCAGCAACGGCGCGAACAGCACCCCGTCGAGCCCATTCAAATCCCGAGGCTGGATCCCGAGGTGCCGGGTGAACAAGTCGCGAGAGAGAGAGTCGATAAGCAGCACCACCCCAAGCGCTAGTATGAACAATGCCGCTTTGCTGAACCCGCCAATGATGTTGTTTCTCGTTCCCATTACGCTTGGTCAAGGTTCGTGAACTGATCGATCAGCCGCCGTTCGCGCTTGGAGGGGCGGCCCTTTGAGCTGCTTCGGTTGCCGCCGCTGTCGCGCTTGGCCAGGCGCAGTTTTTCCCGCTCCGCCTCCGGCGTTTCATCCTTGGCAAAGTCGGACACGAGCTTGGCGCCAACACGGCGCTCGGTGAGGCCGACGACCTTCAGCGTGCGGGTCATCGGGCCTTGGCGGACGCAGATCGTGTCGCCCATTCTGGTGTGTTTCGCGGCCTTGGCGGGAGCGTCGTTGAGTTTGACCTTGCCGTTGTGGCAGGCGTCGGCCGCCTGGCTGCGGGTCTTGAACAGGCGCACGGCAAACAACCATTTATCCACCCGCATTTCCTCCGGCTTGTTCATCGTGGATAAGCCAAGCGCTTGGCCAAGCATTCAGAGAATGCCCATCTCGGCAACCTGTGCGACGTCCTTGTCGCCCCGGCCGGAGAGGTTCGCGATGATGATTTGGTCGGTGCTCATTTTCGGCGCGGCCTTGATGACCTCGGCGATGGCGTGGCTCGACTCGAGCGCCGGGATGATGCCCTCGAGCCTGGCCAGTTTCTGGAATGCCGCCAGCGCCTCCTCGTCAGTGGCGTAGGTGTATTGAACGCGATCCGCGTCGCGCAGCCAGGCGTGCTCGGGCCCGACGGCGGCGTAGTCCAGCCCGGCGGAGACGCTGTGGGTGAGCTGGATCTGCCCGTCCTCGTCCTGCAGCACGAATGAGCGCGTGCCCTGCAGCACGCCGAGTCCGCCGCCTTGGAAACGCGCGGCGTGTTTGCCGTCGATGATCCCCTCGCCGCCGGCCTCGACGCCGGTCATCGCCACCGCCTCATCGCCAAGGAACGGGTAAAACAGGCCGATCGCGTTCGAGCCGCCGCCGACGCAGGCGACGAGGTGATCCGGCAGCCGTTCTTCCTGTTCGAGAATCTGGCGGCGTGCCTCGTCGCCGATCACGCGCTGGAAGTTGCGCACCATCACCGGGTACGGATGCGCGCCGTAGGCGGTGCCAAGGATGTAGTGGGTGCCGCGGACGTTGGTGACCCAGTCGCGCATTGCCTCGTTGACCGCCTCCTTGAGCGTCTTTTGGCCGGCCTCCACCGGCACCACCTCCGCGCCGAGCATGCGCATGCGGAAGACGTTGAGGGCCTGCCGTTCGCAGTCGACTGTGCCCATGTAAATGACGCATTCGAGGCCGAACATCGCGGCGACGGTGGCGGTGGCGACGCCGTGCTGGCCGGCGCCGGTCTCGGCAATGATGCGCGTTTTGCCCATGCGCTTGGCCAGTAGGATTTGTCCCATGGCGTTGTTGATCTTGTGCGCGCCGGTGTGCAGCAGGTCCTCGCGCTTGAGGTAGATTTTCGCGCCGCCGAGGTCGCGGGTGAGCCGTTCGGCGTGGTAGAGCGGCGTGGGGCGCCCGCAAAATTCGCGCAGATAATACTGCAACTCATCTTGAAAGTTTGGATCGTTCTGCGCGCGAAAATACTCGTCCTCCAGCTCCTGCAGCGGGTGCATGAGTGTCTCCGGGACGTAGCGCCCTCCGTATTCGCCGAAGCGTCCGTTGGCGTCTGGCAGGGTTGTTTCGGCAACCGTTTCCATGCCCGCAATATTCCGCTAAAAGCCGCGCTTGGCCAAGCGGCTTTTTTGTCAACCAAGCTGTGTGCCGGCAGGCAACGGGGTGCCGGCGAGGAACTCGGCGGCGGCCAGGCGTTTGGCTCCCTCTTTTTGCAGTCGCGTGATGCGGAGCGCCCCGTCGCCGCAGCCGACTAGGATACCCTCGGCGTCCGCTTGGAGAACGCGGCCCGGCTCGAGACCGGCAGTCTCGACCGGCTCGATCACGTGCAGCTTGAGCAGTTTCCCGTCGAGTCGGGTGAACACGCCGGGCCAGGGGGTGAAGGCGCGCGCGCGGTTCCAAAGCTGCATGGCCGTTTGTGACCAGTCGATGCGGCCCATGTCGCGGGTGATCTTGGCGGCGTGCGTCGCCTGGGATTCATCCTGTGGTTTGGGCGTGATTTCGCCGGAGACGTGGCCAGGAATCGTCTCGAGCAGCAGTTTGGCGCCGAGCTTGGCCAGGCGGTCGTGCAGCGTCTGAGCGTTGTCGGTTGGCTCGATCGGCGTGGCGGTTTTGCTGAGCATCGCGCCGGTGTCGAGGCCGGCGTCCATCTGCATGATGGTGACGCCGGTCCTGGCCTGGCCGTCGAGGAGGGCGCGCTGAATCGGCGCCGCGCCGCGGTAAGCCGGAAGCAGCGAGCCGTGGACGTTGAGGCAGCCGTGCGGCGGGAGGTCGAGGACAGCCTGCGGGAGAATCTGGCCGTAGGCGGCGACGACGATCAGCCCTGGCGCGAGTTGCTCGAGGAACCGGGTGTCGCTGCGCAGGCTTTCCGGCTGGTGCACGGGGAGGCGGCGTGACTCGGCCTCGAGCTTGACCGGCGGCGGCTGGGGGATGAGCTGGCGGCCCTTGGGTCGGTCGGGCTGGGTGACTACGGCGACGAGTTC
>CAJWEP010000185.1 GCA_913030945.1 uncultured Verrucomicrobiota bacterium | reverse complement strand
GTTCTTGATGTCACCACTCGAGTCGGCCATGTCCTGCGGATCATCCACCGAGGCGGCGTTGATCCCATCCCAATCGGCGAAGTGGCCGTCGATGACGATTTGTGCGTCGGCGCTCGTGGCGCCCCAGAAAGCGGCGGCGGACAGCATCATGGCTGAGAGGCCGCGCTTGACTCGATTCACTAGTGTTTTGTTCATAACGATACGTGGGTTGTGACTTTGGTCAAAGAATTGATTTGGAAACGATACCTGCAGTGTTTAAAACGGTCTTGCAGAATAATCCGCTGGACTATTTTGAACATGACGCATTCTTCCTCCAAGCCGGACACCGTCGGCATCCGCGCGCGCCTGAGTGGCGCGAAGGTGGGGTTGCCGCTGGCCAAGCAGGTCTCGGCGATTTTCAGCCACTCGGCCTCGCGCATCACCTGGCATTCGCACAAGCAGTTCGAGCTGCTGTTCGTGCTGGACGGCTCGACCGTGTACGAGTTCCAGGTTTGTGGTCCGATCGAACTGGCGGGGGGGCATTTCATGGTGGTGCCGCCCGGCATGATGCACCGCGGCGAGCAGGATCTGCGGACGCCGACGACACTCCTCGGTATCGTACTCGCGTTCGATGCGCGGGGGGCCACCCGCAACACGCCGTTCACCGTGCGGGAATTGGGCTGGTTGCGGCGTCATTTCACCACAAACGCCCTCACCGTGCATCCGCTTGGCCAGAACTTGCGGCGGATCATTGCCCAGCTCGACAAAAAGTTGAGCGGCAAAAAACAGGACATCGACGAACTCTCGATGGCGGAATTGCGGCTTCAAATTTGCTCGGCGATCTCGGGGGCGGCGCGTCAGTTGAGCGCTGTGGATGATCGGGATTCGCAGTTCGTGGTGAATGCCGCGATCGACTACATGCGCGACCACCTGAACAAACCGTTCTCCGTCGGGAAACTCGTCAACCACATCGGCTACGGCCGGTCCCGACTTTTTGAATTGTTCCGGGCCAACACCGGTATGACCCCGAACGACTACCTGCGCCGGCTGCGACTCGAAGCCGCGCGGGGGCTGTTGACGGACACGTCCCGCCCGGTGACGGAAATCGCCTTCGAGGTCGGCTTCAACTCCAGCCAGTATTTCAGCACCGTGTTCCTGCAATACACCGGCCTGACGCCGACCGGTTTCCGCAGCCGGGCGACTGGTTGAGTCGCGGCACGCTTGGCCAAGCGGTGAGCGGTGTGAACCGGGCACCGGAAACCTCACTGCACCGTCCAGTCGAAAAAACCGATCGCGTCGAGCTCGTCCCGGAGTGTGCCGATCTGGGTTGGGGAGAGGCGTGGCAAGGGCGGCCGCACCGGGCCGCAGTCCATGCCGACCAGGGCCATCACCGCCTTGGCCGTCGGGATGTAGTCGCATTCATGGAACATTCGAATCATCCCGGCCGAATGAGCCTGATTGGCCTTGGCCGAATCCATGTCATCCTGTTCAAAAGCTGCCTTGATCTTCCGGTAAAGTGGCGCTGCAAAATTGTACGTGCTGCCCACCGCGCCGCAGCACCCCACGGACAGCCCGTGCAGGTACCGCTCATCGATGCCGTAAAGGATGTTGGAGGATCCGCCGTCGTGGCTCACACACGCCCGCAGCAACTCGTCGTCGGGGTTGCTGTACTTGACCCCCGCAAGGGCGGGCAGCCGCTCCCCGGCCAGGTCGAGAAACTCCCGCGTGTCGACGGTGACGCCGCTCATCGGCGGGATGTCATAAAAGTAGAACGGCATCGCGGGGGCCGGCCGGGTCAGTTCAACAAACCAGTCGCAAAGCGCCCCGGCATCAGCCGGCTTGAAAAAAGTCGGCGCCATCGCGGAGATCGCGTCGGCTCCCGAGTCGTGTGCGGCGCGAACGAGGGCCTGCGCGTCCGGCAGGCTGTTGTGCCCCACGTGCGCGACGAATGTCTGTCCGTTGTCCCGCGCCACGCCGCCCCAGGCCCCGAACAGTTCCTTCCGCTCGCCGGTCGTCAGCGACTGGCACTCGCCGGTCGTGCCGCCGACAAACACGCCGCGCACCCCCAGCTTGGACAAGTGCCCGGCCTGTGCCGGAACCCGACCGTAGTTCACGGAAAAATCTTCGTGCATCGGCGTGTGCACAGCGGCGATGAGTCCTTCGAGTTTCATTCAGATGATGTCAATCCCGGGCCTGGCTTTGGCAGCCATTGGGATGACATCGGCGAGCAAAACCACAGCTCCCCCGGGCCTTGCAAGCTTTTTTCTGCACCCTGTCATCCAGCGAAACCCGGCGTTGAAGAACTCGAACCGGGGTTGGGGAAAGCGGCCACCGGGCTGTTTTCCGGGGCAAAAAAATGCGCTTGGCCAAGCGATTTCTTCACGCAAAATCCCGGTTCAGCAAACCGTAATCTCATTGTTTAAAATTATAATTGTCAACTCACAGGAATGGTGCTAATCTCCTTCAAAGCAGTTGTTATTTGTCAAAATGAAAGCAAAAAAATCAATCGCAGCAGGGTTGGCGCTTGGCTTGGCAGTGGCCGCCGCCCCGGCACAGACCCAGTTGTTTTCCGGGCTGGTTGGGCCGGGCTCGGTGGGCTCGGTGAAGGCTGGAGGCGCGTTGCAGGTGCCGTTCATTATCTGGGGCGGCGACATGGCGACGTTCTATGCCAACGGTGGTCTCAAGACCAAGGCGGGCACCATTTTTCAGAAACAGGGACTCAACCTGAACCTGACTCCCGGCGACGATTTCATCCAGCAGGTGCGCGATTATCGCTCCGGCAAGTCGCCGTTCCTGCGTGGCACCTTCCGGATGATCGGGCAGGCGTCGGAGGTGATCGGTTCCGACCCTCGCACCAAGGGTGTGGTGATCCTGCAGATGACCTGGTCGGCCGGCGATCACATGATCGCCCGTGAGGGAGTCAAGCGGGTGACCGACCTCAAGGGCAAGACGGTGGCGGTGCAGCAGGGTGGGCCGCACATCGGCATGCTCGATGACGTGCTCAAGACCGCCCAGTTGGGCTGGGACGACATCACGGTGAAATTTTATGATGAACTCACAGGGCCGGGCTCGCCGCCGCAGGCGTTCAGGGATGACCCGAGCATCTCGGCCTGTTTTGCGGTGACGCCGGACATGTTCGGGTTGTGCACGGATTTGAACAGCGTGGGCACCGGTGCGGAGGGGACGGTGAAGGGCGCGCATGTGCTGGTTTCCACGGCGGAGTTGTCGCGATCGATCGCTGACGTGTACGTTTGCCGGAAGGATTTTTACGATGCCAACCGTCCGTTGGTGCGGAAGTTTGTCGCCGGCTATCTGAAGGCGGCGGAGGAACTGGTGGACAAGCGGGCGGCGCACGATGCCGGCACGACGGATCAGGGCTACATCAACCTGCTCAACCAAACGGTGAAGATTTACACCGAGGAAGTCATCCCGAATGCCGACGAGGCGCACGGCCTGCTGCTCGACTGCACGTTTGCCGGTTACCCGGGCAACGTGAGCTTCTTCGAGAAGCAGGGCAACCTGCACGGCTTCGAGGCGTTCCAGACGGCGGCGCTGGAACTGGCAACCAGCCGCGGGTACGCGAAACAAAAAATGGGACTGTTTCCCTCCGGCCTGAATTACAAGCACGACGATTTCCTGAAGTACCTGAAAAAGACCGAGGCGGTGCAGGGCGAGCGGTTCCGGGCCGAGGCGGTGCTGTCGGAGATTGAGGAACTCAGTTCCGGCGGACTGCTGGATGACCGGACCATTTTGGCGTTCACCATCAATTTCAATCCCAACCAGACCGAGTTTAGCGCGGTGCGCTACGCGGCCGAGTTCACCCGCGTGATCGAGACCGCGGACAAGTTCGGCAACGCCGTGGTGGCCATCCGGGGGCATTCGGACCCGAGCAAGACGCTCATCGACCTGATCAAGGCCGGCAACGCCAAGGGCACGCTGCGGCGCAGCGGCACCCGTGGCAACTACCGCTACTCCCTCAACGGCCGGGCGCTCGACCTGAACGACACGGCCCAGCTCGTCGATGCCATCGGTGCCGGTGACTTCGACGGGGTGGAGGACTACAACCCTCGCCGGACGATGCAGGCGGCACTCAACCTCTCGCGCAATCGCGCCGAGGCAGTAAAAAAATCGGTCGCGGAATATGCCAAGGCCCAGGGCATCACGATCGACCTGTCGCAGATCCAGCCGCAGGGAGTCGGGATTGCCGAGCCGTTCATCGCCAAGCCCGGCTCGATGGATGAGGCGAAGCAAAACATGAGGGTGGAGTTTCGGCTGATCCGCGTGTCAGCCGAGGTGACGCAGGAATCGGACTTCGACTTTTGACGCGATGAGGGGCCACGCTATGAGACATAACTTAAATCAATTGGGCGCCTTGCTCGGCGCGGTGTCGGCCTCTCTCTGGGCCGCGCCGCTTGGCCAAGCGCAGGTACAGGTGACCGACAGCGTCGTGGTGGTGGTGGATGCCTCCGGCTCGATGGGCGCGAACATGGCTGGCACAGGGCGTGACCGCATGTCCGTGGCCAAGGACGCCCTCAAGCAGGTGCTTGACCAGATTCCGGATACGACCCATGTCGGCATCCTGGTGTTCCCACAGGGTAACTGGGTTTATCCGCTTGGCCCGCGCAAGGAGAGCATGCTGGCCGGGGCCATCGACAGCATCCAGTCCGGAGGCGGGACGCCGCTGGGGGATTACATGAAGCGCGGCGCGGATGCGTTGCTGGAGGCACGTAAAAAACAGTTTGGCTACGGCACCTACCGCCTGCTCGTCGTGACCGACGGCGAAGCCGGCGACCGGGGAAAGGTCGAGGCCTTTACGCCGGACATCATATCGCGCGGCATCACCATTGATTGTATCGGGGTGGAGATGGCATCTCGCCACACCCTGGCCACGAAGGTGCATTCCTACCGTAATGCCAACAATCCCGAGTCGCTCAGGCAGGCGATCTCGGAGGTGTTCGCCGAGGTGGCCTCGGGGGATACCGGGCAGGCGGGGGAGGATGCGTTCGAGCTGATCGCCGACCTGCCGGAAGCCACCGCCTCGGCGATGCTCAAGTCGCTCTCCACCTCGGGAAACCAGCCGATCGGTGAGGCGCCGAGCATGCGTTCTGTCGAGTCGCCATCGCCCAGTCCAGCGTCATCCTATTCGGGTGGGACGACAAGTTCGCAGTCAACTTCAGGAGCGGAGGACAACCTGCTTGTGCTTCTATTTGGTGCTCTATGCGTGCTGGGTATTCCCGGCCTGGTGATTTACGCCATCGTCAAGGGCAAGAACAAGTAATGTCAGAGGGTAACGGTTCCAAGGGATGCATCATTGCCGTGGTGTGGCTGGTCATACTGGCCGTTATCGCCGGGGCCGTCTTTTTTTTATACACGAAGCCAAAGAACGAGCAACTCAACGAGGCCACCGGTTCCTCCAGCCAATACACCCACGAGATTACCATCGCCGCCGATTTGTTCAGTGGCTACGCCGTGCTGCGTTCCGCGCAGATGCGAGACAACCTGAAGTCGGAGGGCATCCGGTTGACAATGATGGACGACGGCGCCGACTACGGCGCCCGGCTCGAGGCACTGGAGGAGGGCGACGTGCAAATGGCGGTGTTCACGATCGACTCACTGCTGATGGCCGGGGCCAAGGCCGGCGGTTTCCCGGCGTCGATCGTGATGGTGATCGACGAAACCAAGGGGGCGGACGCGGTGCTGGCCTACGAGAGTGCCGTCGCCTCGCTCCAGGATCTGGACGATCCCAGCGCCCGCTTCGTGCTGACACCCAGTTCGCCAAGCGAGTTTTTGGCCCGCGTCGTCAAGTCGCACTTCAAGTTGCCCAACCTTTCCGGCGACTGGATGATCGAGGCCAAAGACTCCGCCGATGTGCTCAAAAAAATGAAAGCCGCCAAGCAGTCTGACAAGACGGCGTATGTCCTGTGGGAGCCGCAGGTTTCCCAGGCCAAGCAGTTGCCCGGCGTTGAGGTGATCCTGGACAGTTCCAGGATCAAGGGCCTGATTGTCGATGTGCTCGTGGCGCGCCGCGAGTACCTGCGTGATCATCCCGACAAGGTGCGCGCCGTGGTCGAGGCCTACTCACGGGCCGCGCACCATTACCGGAGCCAGCCGGGCGGCTTTGCCAAGCTGGTCAAGTCAGACGACCCGAACCTGTCCGACGCCGAGGCCAAGAGTCTGGTGGACGGCATCCAGTGGGAAAACACCCTCGAGAACTACGCCCACTTTGGCCTGGTGCGGGGCGCGGCAGCGGGCGGCCAGCCCAACCTCGAGGACATGATCGCCAATGTTACCGATGTCCTCATCAAGACCGACGCGATCGGGAGCGACCCGCTTGGTGGCCGGCATTCGTCGCTCTACTTCGACCAGATCCTGACGGACATGAAGGCCGACAATTTTCATCCGGGCAACCGGATGAATCTCATCGAGGGGCTTGGCCAGGGGACGGGCGACCTGCAGGGCGTGCGCACCAATGCCCACCTTGGGACACTCAGCGATGACCAGTGGACAACGCTCCAGTCCGTCGGCGACCTCGACGTGCCGTCGATTGGGTTTCGGCGTGGTTCGGCCGCCATCTCGCTCTCCGGCGAGCATGAGTTGAAACGGCTCAAGAAGATGCTGGACAGTTTCCCGAGCTTTTACCTCCGCGTCGTTGGCCAGGCGCGTGCCGTGGGCGATCCCGAGGCCAACCGTCGCCTGGCCCGGTCACGCGCCGAGTCGGTCGTCAGTTTCCTCAATACCGAGGGGGTCAACGCGGATCGTATCCGCACCGAGGCCGCACCGGCCGACTCCCGGTCCGGCTCGGCCCAGAGCGTTCGTTTCGAACTGGGCCAGGTGCCGTATTAAGGGAGTATCGCAATCCCCGGCCAAGCGCTTGGCCAAGCGCAGCGTTGACGCCCCAGCCATTTCTGCCGACCTTTTCCTGTTCCCACTGCGGAGCAGTGCATTGCGGTGAGTGACAATAAAAACATGGCCAAGCGCGTGATGGTGGACATCCTTGGCAGTCCGCTCGTGCTGATGCCGTTCATGGTCGGCTCGGCGGCGTTCGCGTCGTTCTTCGCGCTGGGCCTGAAAGGCTCAGCGGCGGTGGGCGCGGTGCTCATCGGCCTCGCCGGCACGCTCGCCTCGGCCGGCACGTTTATTACCAAGTTTATCCTTGGTAAGGACGATCGCGTCAAGCAGCTCGTCGAGGCATCACGCAGCAAGGCCAAGCTCGACAAACGGAAGGCGCTCGA
>CAJWEP010000184.1 GCA_913030945.1 uncultured Verrucomicrobiota bacterium | reverse complement strand
GCCACGTAAAGGGTGGAGAGCGGCGTGTCTTCGGCCGGCTTCACCACGCAGGTGTTCCCGGCGGCCATGGCGGGGCCGATACCCCAGCCACAGAGCAGAATGGGAAAGTTCCACGGCACGATGAAACCACACGGCCCCCAGGCATGCCGCACCACGGACGCATCATGACCGTCAACGGGAATGGCAGTGTCGAGTGACAGGCCCTGTGCCAACCCGCAAAAATACCGAATCGTATCGATGAAGTTTTGAACATCATCCGCCGCCTGCGCCTCGATCTTGCCGCAGTCCAGCGCTTCGATTTGTGCGATGACCGGCTTGCGTTGCTCCACCGCATCCGCAAGCCGCATGAGGTGCACTTCGCGTTCATTGACCGGCAGACGCGCCCAGTCCGCTTCATCGAATGCCTTTTGGGCGGCCGCGACGGCGCGATCGATGTCGTCCGGCTGCATATTGGAGACGGTGGCCAGTTTCTCCCCGGTCCCGGGATCGTGGGTGTCGAAAGTGTCCCCGTTTGAGGCGGTCACCTCCCGGCCGCCGATCACGGCGCCATGGACTTCCTTGGAGAGAAACGCCTGCACCTCGGGAAGCAGCGTTTTACCAGCAGTGGTTTGCATGGTCATAATAAATGAGACTTGGGTCGCCGATGGTGTCGGAATGTCCAGACTGGGTCAAGCAATCGGGGAAAGGCCACGGCAGTGGTATTTGGCGTTGCGTTTGGGGGTGGATGGGGGGAGGGTTCGGTCGATCAACAAGCGAAAGGGACTCTTATGTGCAAAAAAATGATCATCGGCGCGCTGCTCGGCGGTGTGATTTTGCTTCTCTGGCAGGCTGTTGTTCACATGGCACTGGGTATTTACGACGATGCCTTTGTGGACCTGAAGGATCCGGTGGCGATGGAGAAAGTGATAAGTGAAAACGTCACCACTAGCGGGATGATCGTGATGCCACATCCGGATTCGGGCGACAAGGAGGCCAAAACCAAGGCGGATGAAGAGCGAACCATCGGCTTTAGCCTCTTAGGCACAGTGAACCTTGACGGGAGACACGGCTTTGGCACCGCGCTCGGGATTCAGTTCGGGTTCAACATGCTGGCCTCCGCGGTGCTGATGTTCGTGATGCTGGTGGCTAATCCGCGGACTTTGGGTGCCTGTTTGGCCCTGTCGCTTTGCTTTGCGGTGTTTGGTGTGCTGGTCGGTGTGCTACCGAACTGGAACTGGTGGGGCTACAGCACGGCTTACGTCGGCGGGCAGATCGGCGAGTTGATCGTCGGCTGGGCGCTGGTCGGCCTGGTCTTGGCCAAGGTCATGGGCAACGGCACCTCGTCGGACGACTGACGGATGCGCCCGGCCAAGCGACAACTTCGCGGCTTCACACTGATTGAATTGCTGGTGGTGATCGCCATCATCGCGATCCTCGCCGGGCTGTTGCTGCCAGCCTTGGCCAGGGCCAAGGCCAAGGCGACCGGCATCAGTTGCATGAACAATCTGCGGCAGATGAGTTTCTCGTGGGCGATGTATGCCGACGACAACGATGACGAACTGGTGCCGAACGCCATTTACTCCACCCGCTTCAACTCATGGGTGCAGGGCTGGCTCAACTACGCGCAATCGGTGCAGGACAACACCAACACGGTTTACCTCATGCAAAGCCATCTGTGGCCGTACCATCGGAGTTTGGGTATTTGGAAGTGCCCTGCTGACAAGAGCACCTCGCGCCACGGAAGAAAGACGCTGCCTCGCGTCCGGAGCATCGCGATGAACGGCTTTCTCAACCCGCCCTCGTTGCAGGGTTGGCAGGCCGATTACCGGTCGATCCGCAAGCTCTCAGATGCTGCGGGCAAGCCGCTCAGCGAACTGTACGTGGTGCTCGACCAGCGGGAGGATCGCATCAACAACGGCTACTTTGCCGTGGACATGACCGGCTACAACCCGCGCAACCCCGGCGCCACGCGCTGGGTAGATTATCCAGCCAGCTACCACAACAATGCCGGCGGCGTGACGCTGGCCGATGGCCATGCGATCATCAAAAAATGGCTCGATCCGCGCACCTCCGTGCCGATCCGGAAGGGCGTCAACATCCCGATTTTCGTTTCCTCGCCGAGAAACGTGGATGTCCTCTGGCTGCAGGAACGCTCCGCTCCTCCCAAGCGCTCCCGCCGCTGACCGCGCTTGGCCAAGCGCAAAACGGGGCTCGTTCGGCGCAGCCAACTGTGGCTCAATTCCGCGCAGCTGCTTTTCCGCAACATGAAAATTGTTTCTTTCACATGCCTGCTTGCCGGCTGCCTTGGAGTGGCCGCCGCCGAGCTGCCGCTGGATCTGGCCGGGGACGATGTCGTCGTGTTTCTCGGCGGCACGGACATGGTGCGAGCCCAGCGCAGCGGGCATCTGGAGACGCTGCTGACGTGGCGTTTCAAAAACGAGCCGCCCCGGTTCCGGGACCTGTCGTGGGAGGCCGACACGGTGTTCGCGCTTGGCACGGAGACGGAGCGCTGGCGCAGCGGCGGCTATCGAGGCGTCAAGGGACTGGGCAACCTGGAGGCGCAACTGGCCAAGCTCAAGGCAACCGTCGTGATCGTGCAGCTTGGCAGGAACGAGGCGTTCGCCCGCGGTGACGATGTCGGGGCGTTCAGCCAGGCGAGTGATCGGTTGTTCGGCCGCCTCGGCGGCGACGCCCGCCGGCTGGTCGTGGTTTCGCCATCCCCGTTTGAGAAGGCGGGCCGGGGAATCCACGGACAGCTTCTGCCCGATTTGCGGGAGCGCAACGCCGACCTCGCCCGTTACGTCGGCGCCCTCCGTTCACAGGTGAAAAAACACGAGGCTCTTTTTATCGACCTATTTTCCGGTGCCAAGGCGACTTTCACGAGAAACGGTCAGCATGTTTCGGCCGACAAACAGGAAAAGTTTGCCCTGCATCTGGCGGCGGCGCTGGGCGTTGAGCGTCCGAATGGATTTGCCGGCCTGGAGGTGTTGCGGGCGGCAGTGCGGGAGAAGCATCGGCTGTGGTTCGACTACTGGCGGCCGGCAAACTGGAAATGTCTGTTTGGCGACGACAATCGGCGCGTGTTCAGCATCGGCCGCAACAATGTGCCGAGTATTCGTGATGAGCGGGGCCAGTTGCCGGTGCTCATTGCCCAGGCCGAGGCAAATGTGGTTGCTGTGGCGAAGGGCTTGGCCAAACCGGTGATCACATCGCAGGTTGAGTTGCCGGCGCCGACTCCTGCGCTCGACCCGCAGGACGAGCTGAAAGAATTCAAGCCGGCCGAAGGTTTTGCGGTGAACTTGTTCGCCTCGGAGAAATTCGGGGTGGCCAATCCGCTCACGATGCGATGGGATGCCAGGGGCCGCATGTACGTTGCCTGCACCTGGTCCTATCCGCACTTGAAACCGGGCGAGATCCCGGACGACAAAATCATCCAACTCGTCGATACAAACGGCGACGGCCAGGCGGACCGCGCAACGGTGTTTGCCGACGGACTCAACATCCCCACCGGGCTGGAGACTGCCGACGGTGGCGTGTATGTGGGACAGGCGACTGATTTGCTTTTTCTGCGGGATCTTGATGATGACGGCCACGCTGACGAGCGGCAGGTCCTGCTGAGCGGTTTCGGCACCGGCGACACGCATCAGGCCATCAACTCGTTCACGTGGAGTCCCGACGGTGAGTTGTTCTTCTGCCAGGGCGACGGCATCGAGTCACGAGTGGAAACGCCGTGGGGTGTTTCGTCGCTTTATCAGGCTGGTGTGTATCGACTGCGCCCAAGGCGTCTGCATCTCGACGGTCTGTTGGATGACTTCATGGGGCCGGGCAATCCCTGGGGCGTGGTGTTTGATGACTGGGGCCAATCGCTCGTTGTCGATGGCGCGGGTGGCATTTCCTATCTCACACCGGCGTCGATCCCTGCGAAGCATCGGCTGCGTCTGGATCGCATTGGCGAACCGGGCGGCTACTGCGGCGTGGAGATGATCAACGGCCGGCACTTGCCGGAGTCGATGCAGGGGCACTTTGTGCTGAACGATTTCAAATCAAACAGCGTGCGCCGGTTCGCGCTCAGGCCGACTGGTTCCGGCTTCAAACTTGACTGGAAAGATTCCGTGCTCAAGTCGAGCCACCGGAATTTTCGCCCGGTGGACATTCGCATTGGCCCGGACGGCGCGATTTACATCGCTGACTTTTACAACACGATCATCTGCCATCAGGACGACTACTTTCGCGACCCGACGCGCGATCTGCATCACGGTCGAATTTGGCGTTTGAGTGTCAAGGGCAGTCCACCAACGCCCAAGCCAAGGATTGTTGGGGAATCCATCAGCGATTTGCTTGATCAACTGAAGTCGCCCGAACGATGGACACGCCAGCAGGCCAAGTTTGAGCTGGGGAAACGCGATGCGTCGCAGGTTGGCGAAGCGGCGGTGCGTTGGGCGCGTCGTTTGAAGAACGACGACGAGTTGTATGAACGTCATCAACTCGAGGCGCTCGCCCTTTGCGCGACCATTGAGTCGGTGCAACCTCAATTGCTCGAGCGCGTGTTGCGCGCAAAAGATTACCGGGCGCGAGCCTTCGCGGCACGCATCGTCGGCCGTTGGCAGGATCGTTTGGCCAAGCCCGTCGAATTGCTGGCAGTTGCAGCAGACGATGCGCATTCGCAGGTGCGGCTTGAGGCGGTTTTGGCGTGTGGCCAAACACCGCATCCTGGAGCGATCAAAGTAGCGGCCCTCGCCGTGACGAATCACCCGCGCGACAAGTGGATCGACTACGCCTTCACGCAGGCGGTGCGTCATCAGGAGCCGGTTTGGATGGCCGCATTGACCAGCGGCAATTTGGATTTCAAAGAAAACGTCCGCGCACTCACGGCCGTGTTGGAAAAAGGTGGCTCAAAAAAAATGCTCTCCAAGCTGATGGACTTGGCCAAGTCGGGTGCGATCGACTTGGAGGGACTGCGCGGGATTTTCAGCGGCATCGCCGGCATCGGGGGATCGAAGGAATTGCGGGTGATATTCGAGCCGGGCTTTCACCGCTCGGCGAAAAGCCACGCCTTGGCGTTGGCTGCGCTGAATGCTGCCTCTGCCTCTCGCAGTGTAAAGCCGGAAGGAGACTTGACTGATGTTCTTCGCTCGGCGTTGCAAAGTGACCGAGCTGAATTGAGTGAGCAGGCACTTGGCCTGACCGGCCAATGGCAGGTGGCGGATTTGCACGCCGCCGTCGCTGCGTTGGTCGATGACAACAAGTCGGCACCGCCTGTCCGCCTGGCTGCGGTTCGGGCGCTTGGCTTGTTGGGAGGCGACGACGCCAATCGCTTGGCCAAGCTGATCGTCAATGAGTCGGCGGAATTGAAGCTGGCCGCGCTCGACAGTCTGAGCCGTCTCAGCATGAGTACCGCCGCCGATCAAGGAGCCCGGTTGTTGGTCGGCGGTTCGGATTCAACGGGAATACTGGTGCCATTTTTGAATCGTAAGGGCGGAGGCAAGGCTCTGACAGCCGCCTTGGCCAATCACAAGCTCGAAGCCGCGCCGGCGGCTGCGGTCTTGGCCAAGCTGCAGTCGCTTGGCAGCAGTGAAACGGAGCTGATGAATTTTCTGGGTCAAGCTGCAGGCATTAAAAACACCGTTCCCGCTTACAGTGCGGACTACGTTGTCGCCTTGGCCAAGGAGTCGGTGGAGGGCAACGCTGCCAACGGCCGTCAAACGTTTCAGGCGGCTGGCTGCGCGGCGTGCCACAAAATCGGCCCGGCGACAAACAACGGCATCCCGTTCATTGGGCCGGAACTCGACACCATCGGCAACACGCTCAGCACGGAGCGGATCATCGAGGAGGTGCTCTGGCCGGGGCGGCATGTCAAGGAGGGCTACAGCCTGATGCGGATCATCACCAAGTCCGGCGAGATTCATCAGGGTTACGAGCAGCGGTCGCGCTCAAAGGATATTTTTCTTCGGCCGCTCAGCCGGATGGAGACGATTCGGATCCCGAACGGTCAGGTTCGTGAACAAACCCAAGTCGGCAGTGCCATGCCGCCCGGGTTTATTGCTGGCTTGAAGCGCGAAGAATTACGCGATCTGATTCGCTTCCTTGCCGAGCAGGGCCATAACTGATTTTGAGATGAAAAAGATTCTTTGCCTACCTTTCACGATACTGGCGTTGACGTTTGTTTCAGTCGATGCCGCCAAGCCGAACTTTGTCGTCATCATGGCGGACGACATGGGCTACAATGCGACCAGCGCCTACGGTGGCTGGCTCAAGACGCCGCACCTGGACCGCATGGCCCGCGAGGGAATGCGCTTCACCGACTACCACTCGAGTGGCGTGGTGTGCAGCCCGACCCGCGCCGGGTTGCTGACCGGCCGTTACCAGGAACGCGCCGGCGTGCCGTCGGTCATCAACGCCGACCCGAAGGTGCCGGATCACCACCGCGGCCTGTGGTCGAGTGAACACACCTTCCCGAAACTGCTGGCCAAGGCTGACTACACCTCGGCCGTCTTTGGCAAGTGGCATCTTGGCTACAAAAAAAAGTTCAACCCGATGCACCACGGTTTCGCGAATTTTCGCGGGTTTGTCAGTGGCAACATCGACTATCTGTCGCACTACGACCGGATGGAGGTGTACGACTGGTGGGACGGCCTGGAAACGGTCGAGGAGGAGGGCTACTCGACGCATCTGATCACCCGGCATGCACTCCGGTTCATCGACGAAAACAAGGCCAAGCCGTTCTGCCTGTACGTGGCGCACGAGGCGGTGCACTCGCCGTTTCAGGGGCCCGGCAGCCCAATCCAGCGCGGTCCGAAAAAGGATCGCGGCAAAAAGAAAACCCCGGTCGAGGAAGCCTACGTGCAGATGATGACCGCGATGGATGAGTGCGTCGGCCAGGTGCTCGACAAGTTGATCGAGTTGAAGCTCGAGAAAAATACGCTCGTGATTTTCTGCTCCGACAACGGCCATGCCTACATGGGTGGCCCGGAGAGTTACCGGTTCCCGTTCCGCGGCAAAAAGGGGACGGTGTGGGAGGGCGGTCACCGCGTGCCAGGCATCGCCTGGTGGCCGGGCCGGATCAAGCCGGGACAGGTGAGCGACGAGATGGTCATCTCGCTGGATCTCATGCCGACGATGCTCGACCTGGCCGGCGCCAAGGCACCCAAGGAGCACGCGTTCGACGGTGTGAGCCTTCGCCCTGTGTTGCTCGAGGGCAAGTCGCTTGGCCAACGGCAGTTCTTTTGGAGAGGCCAGGCGGTGCGGGACGGGCAGTGGAAGTATGTTGACAGCCCGAAGGGTGGGGGATTGTTCAAC
>CAJWEP010000183.1 GCA_913030945.1 uncultured Verrucomicrobiota bacterium | reverse complement strand
CCGGCCATTAGCCAGGAGAGGTTAAACCGTGCGACACGTGTCTGGGGAAGCCGGCCTTCAAAGTGCATGTAGATCCAACCTGCGCTCGCCGTACCTGGCCGTCCTGCCGAAAGGGAGGAATATTGGAAGGGGTCTTTCCACACCAGTCGCTTCAAAGGCCAGGTCTTTGCACCGTCGAAGCTCACCCAGACCGTGCCAAGTTTGCGGCCGGCAGCGCTGTCGCAGTTACTGTAGAGCAAGATGTCCTGGCCCGCAATCGGCAGGCGGACAAGCCCGGCAAAGCAGCCGTAGTTCGTGTCCTGCGGTCCGTCGGGCAGGACGTCGACGATCCGCCAACCGGTCCAGGTCTCGCCGCCGTCGGCGCTCCATGCCTCGCGTCGCCGCAGCGGCGGCTTCTTCGCATTCCAATGAGAACGGGAATTGTAGTAGAGCCGGCCATCGGACAGTTCGGCGATCCCCGCTTCGCCGGTCCCCATCTCCGAGAAAGGCTTGCTGGTCTTCCAGGTTTTTCCTTGATCGTCGCTGTAGATTGCGGTGGTGTAGTGCGTCGGCCAGTGTTTCTTTGGGTAATTGGCCTCGCCGTAATGCCGGGCCGCGCGGATCAATCGTCCGGCATATTTGCCGTGTCGCAACGTGATGCCGTGTTCATTCATGTGCATCGACGGCACGTTTCCCCGGGTATCCTGACGAATCGTGGCTTCCATCTTCTGCCAGGTCTTGCCGTCGTCCTCACTGCGATAGAACGACAACGGAGCGGGCGGGTGGCGATCCTCGGCGAATGCCAGGATATCACCGGTGGTCTCGTCGACGGTCAAGCCCCCTCCCTGAAAGGCCGGCTCGGCGACAATGATCTCTTCTCCCCAGGTCTTGCCTCCATCCTCACTACGACGGGCGAGAAGCTTTTTGTCTCCCAAGGTGGCGAGAACCGTCCCTTTGAGAGTGACGACGACATTGGGGTGGCGTATTTCCTTGAAGAGCGGCTGGACTTCCATACGAGGCTTGCCCAGAAAGGCGCCAATCGGGCCCTCTAGCTTTCTGGACTCGTCCACGGCGTAGGCTTGTACGGAGGCTAGACAAGCCATTACCATAAATGCAGTTGTAAGAAGGAATTGTCTTTGGCTCATGTTCATTAGTGAGTCGGAATTTCCTCTTCGGTTGGAAGGTCCTTTTTCAAGCCCAGCAGGTTGTCCTGTGAAATCGCTAGAAAAACTCTAAAGAAGGGAACATTACTGCGTGGAAAGCGGCTGGCGTGCTTCCTTAATCACCGCTTCCATCTTTGCAACCAAATCCGGTTTGGATTCGGCGAGATCTCTTTTTTCAAACGGATCTTCTGCGAGGTTAAATAACTCCAATGGTTTGCCAGCCTGCCGGTAAGCCTTCCAATCACCCATGCGGATGGCCTGCGAAAAGATCTTTTGCTTCAACCCCTTACAAAACTCGAAGTAGAGGTAGTCATGGGTTTGCTGCTTTTCGGCTTCGCCCCGCAGAGTTGGGACAAAAGAAATGCCATCATTCTGTTTGGGCACAGGTTGCCCGACCAATTCACAGACTGTAGGCAACACATCCTGAAAACCGCTGATATGATCGGTGACTTTACCTGGGGCAATCACTCCAGGCCAACGGGCAAGCATCGGTGCACGGATGCCTCCTTCATGCATATCGCGCTTGTGTCCGCGCAGACTTCCAGTGGAGTTCCAAAAACCCGGGTTATGACCTCCCTCCTTGTGTGCACCATTATCACTGGTAAACATCACAAGCGTATTCTCATCTACCTTCAACTCTTCCAGCAGGGTCAATATTGCGCCTACTTCGTTGTCAAGATGCTCCATCATTGCTGCAAATCCTGCGATAGGGTTCTGCACGTCCGGGCATTCCTCTCCACCCGCGCCATATTTACCCACCTTGGTATCGAACTGCGAAAATTTCCTGCGCCATTTATCATGCAATTCCTTGGGCGCATGCATCGCGGCATGCGGAATAGCGGTGGGGATGTAACAGAGGAAGGGTTTATTATCTTTCACACTGCGCCGGATAAAATCACGAGCATGCTTCATTAATGGGATGTGAAGATAGGTGCCTTTTTTTAGCGGCACCTCCTTTCCGTTATGTACGGCTGTAGAGGGGTAATAAGTGTGGGCAATCCCCTGACTTTTCCAGCCATAAAATTCATCAAACCCATGACTCAATGGATTAGCGGCCCCTCCTAAGTGTGTATAACCCAGTCCCCATTTGCCAAAGGCACCCGTGCGATAACCAGCGGCCTTAAAAACTTCGGGCAGCACTGTCATTTTGGGATCGAGTGCCGCACCATTCTCTCCGCTCAGGTTGCCACGGATATAACAATGCCCTGAATGTTGGCCGGTCATTAAAACTGCCCGACTGGGAGAGCACACGGTATTGCCCGAGTAATGCCCGGTAAACTTAAGCCCTTCTTTCGCCAACCGATCAATATTGGGTGTCTGGAATTTTTTCTGCCCATAACAGGAGAGATCTCCGTATCCCAAGTCATCGGCAAGGATGTAAATCACGTTGGGGTTTTTTGCTTCGGCCCAAACTGCAAGCGGAAGCAGTAAAGCAAAGAGAGCCAGATAAGATTTATTCATCGGCATTTAGTTTCTGGTTGTTTAAGGACTGCCTCGATTTTGGCCCTGGTAGCGGGTTTCAGGTCGGATCGCAGGGCCGATTGTAGTCGGGCGCGGAGCGCTGGGTCAAGGTACGGGACGGGGCGGCAGTGGTGGGGCCGGGGGTTCCAATCCCACCCATTCCGCCATTTGACCGTTCTGATCGAAAAGGCTATGATCTTGCCCGGAAAGCAGACTCTGTAATGGCTCATTGTTTCACAAAGAAACTCTTTTTGTCCTTCGGCATTTTGCTGACCGTGGAGATTGGCGCGGCAGAGGTCGATTTTGCCCGCGATATTCAGCCCATTTTTGCCCAGAATTGCACCACATGCCATGGGCCGGACAAGCAAAAGGCCGGGCTGAAATTGATGGATGAAAAAAGCATCCGGGCAAAATTGAAATCTGGTAGAATCGCCGTAGTGAGCGGCGATCCGGACGGCAGCGAACTCATCCGCCGTGTGAGCACCGATGATTCGGATGAACTCATGCCTCCGCCTGATCACGGCAAACGACTGACGCCTGATCAAACCGCACTGATTCGCCGATGGATCGTTGAAGGCGGACAATGGAGCCGGCATTGGGCTTATCGACCCTTGACCCCGATCTCCCCTCCCAGGGTGAAGGATGCCGGATGGATGCGCAACCCGATCGACCACTTCATCCTCGCGAGGCTGGAATCCAACGGCATCACCCCCTCCCCTGAGGCCAATCGCTACACCTTGATCCGGCGCTTGTACTACGACCTGACCGGACTGCCTCCCTCGCCACAGGAGGCGGACGCCTTTATCAACGACGGTTCACCCGATGCATACGAAAACTTGGCTGACCGCCTTCTGGCATCGCCTCGTTTTGGTGAGCGCTGGGGTCGCCACTGGCTCGATAAGGCTCGCTATGCCGACAGTGACGGCTACGAGAAAGATAATCCACGCATGAACGCCTGGCGTTACCGCGATTGGATAATCAAATCCATCAACGCCGATTTACCGTACGATCAGTTCACTGTCGAGCAGCTTGCTGGTGATCTGCTAAACAACGCCGACAACGATCAACGCCTTGCCACTGCTTTCAACCGACAGACTCTTACCAACACCGAGGGCGGCACCGATCAGGAACAATGGCGGACCGCTGCAATCATGGATCGCGTTGAAACGTTTGGCACTGTCTGGCTCGGCCTTACTGCTATCTGCAGTCGCTGCCACAGCCATAAATACGATCAATTCACACAAAAGGAATATTATGAACTCTTCGCCTATTTCAACAATGGCGACGAGACCAACACCAATATTCCCACCTCCAAGGCGGCCATGGCGAAGCATGAAAAAGAAAAGGATGAGCACAATGTCCAAGTGAAAATTTTGAATGAGAAAACAACCGTACGCGACCGGATACTACGCGAAAACCTGCCCGCCTTTGAAAAGAAACTTCGCGACCAAATTGCCACCCGCAAAGATTCGCCGGTAAAATTCCATCCCCTCGAAACCACAACCCTGCGCGGCCCCAAGGACGTGACATTCAAGAAACAAAAAGACGACTCGCTATTGGTCACTGGAGCGAATCCGGCAAAGGCAGAGTACACCCTTGAGTTTAAGTCAGGTGTGAAGAACATCACCGGGCTAAAGATTGAGGTGCTTCCGGACAAGTCGCTTGGCGCGAATGGCCCTGGTCGCACGACACATGGCAACTTTGTCCTCAATGACGTGCGTGTGTACGCTGCACCCGAAGCGAAGTTTGACGCTAAAAAGCACCGCGTGGCTCTTTCCGATGCCAAGGCCGATTATTCCCAGAAGGATTGGCCGGCCAAGAACGCCATCGACGGCAAAGTCAATGAAGGCACCAAGGGCACCGGATGGGCCGTCGCTTCACAGTTTGGAAAGGCGCATCACCTGATCATTACCTTCTCAAAACCGGTTGCGTTCAAGGACTCAACGCACCTGCAGGTGGTGCTCGATCAGCAGTACGGAACACAGCACACCATCGGCCGTTTCCGTATCACCGCGCGCACCGGGCAGGCACCGACCGATGGCATCCCTGAAAATATTGTTAAGTTCCTCGGCATCGATTCTGCCAAGCGAGATGCGAAGCAGGCCGACGCACTGCTCGATTTTTCACGTGACCGCGATGCAGTCGCAAAAAAGCTCGCAGCCGAAATGGCCAAGCTCACAAAGGCCTCACCCAAGGCGCCTTTGATGAGTGTCCGGGTAATCTCACAGCGCACCAAAGACCCACGCACCACTCACTTCCTGCATCGGGGTGAATTCAAGCAACCCAAGGCCAAGGTCACCCCCGGCACTCCCGGCGTATTGCCACTAGTGAAACACCGTGCAGAGACCGGCGATCGTCTTGATCTTGCCCGCTGGCTGGTTGATGGACGAAACCCACTTACTCCGCGGGTTACCATAAACCATCTCTGGTCTAACCTTTTTGGCGCCGGCTTTGTGCGCACCCCCAATGACTTCGGAGTGCGTGGCGAGGCCCCAACCCACCCGAAATTGATCGATTGGCTTGCCGACGAACTGATCCAGCGAAAATGGTCACAGAAGGCGATGATCAAGCTGATTGTCACCAGCGCCACTTACCGGCAATCCTCTGTCCACCGACCTGCGCTGACGGAAAGAGATCCGGACAACAAACTCGTTCACCGACAAAACCGATTCCGTGTGGAGGCAGAAATTATCCGTGATCTACATCTTGCTGCCAGCGACCTTTTGACGGGCCAAATCGGCGGCCCCAGCGTATTCCCTCCCTTGCCCGCCGGCGTGGCATCACTCTCCTATGCCAACAATCTCAAGTGGAATACCAGCAACGATGCCAATCGCTATCGACGGGGCATGTACACCTTTTTCAAGCGCACCTCGCCTCACCCCAACCTGACCACGTTCGACTGTCCGGACTCCAATGTTACCTGCGTCAAACGAGGCCGCTCCAACACACCGTTGGCCGCCTTGGCCACCCTGAACAACACGGTCTTCACCGAAGCCGCCAAGGCATTGGCCAAGCGCGTACTGAAGGAAAAACAGGATGAGACCAAGCGCATCGATTACTGCTTCCGTCTTTGCGTGGCTCGACCACCGACATCAAGTGAACGTGCGGCCTTGGTTAACCTACTGAACTCCGCGCGCGATTATTTCCGCTCTCACGAAACCGATGCCAAGGTCTACAACGGCAATCCCGAAGCCAGCGCCTGGGCCGCCACCGCACGCATCATGCTGAATATGGATGAATTTATCATGCGCGAGTAATCAAAGGGAAACGATCAAATGAGCAAAACACCCAACCTTGGCCAAGGCGTTCAACAAACCGCTCTTCAACAAACTCGCCGTGATTTCCTGACCACCTCGGCCAGCGGACTGGGAGGCGTCGCCCTGACGTCCCTGTTGGCCCAGGACGGCTTACTCACCCAGGGCGCCGCCAATCCGATGGCCCCTCGCTTGCCTCACTATACCCCCAAGGCTGAATCGTGCATTTTCATTTTCATGGCGGGGGCTCCGTCGCATATCGATCTGTTTGATTCGAAGCCAGCACTCATCAAGCAACACGGGAAAAGTCTACCCAAGGAAATTCTCGACAAGGCACGCTTCGCGTTCATCAAGCCGGACACGGCAGTACTGCAGGGCAGCAAACGAGTGTTCAAACCATACGGCCAATCCGGAATGGAATTTAGTGACTATGTGCCTCATCTGGGCGGGGTATCTGATGATATCCTGATGGTGAAATCGATGTACTCTGAGGAGTTCAACCATCACCCGGGTCAACTGTTGATGCAGTGCGGCGCCTCACGCTTTGGCCTGCCAACCGCCGGTGCATGGCTCACTTACGGCCTGGGTAGTGGCTCAAAAAATCTTCCCGGTTATGTTGTGCTCAGTGCCGGGCGCGGATCCAGTGGCGGCACCACCCTGTGGCAAAGCGGATACCTGCCATCCACATACGAAGGCGTGCTTTTCCGCACCCAGGGCGAACCGGTGCTAAACCTTGAAAACCCTGACGGGCTGCCGCCAAAACTGCAGCGGCACGGTCTTGATACTCTTCGGGAAATCAACCAGGGCCGCTACGAAAAAATTCGCGACCCGGAGATCGCCAGCCGAATCGCAAGCTACGAACTGGCCAGCCGGATGCAGACCGCTGCACCCGAGTTGACCGATCTCTCGAAGGAAAACACACGCACCCTTGAGGCGTATGGCGTGAACCGCCCCGAGCCGAAGGAAATAGGGGGACGGGGCAAACAAGGCAACACGTATCAGGATTTTGCCCGGAACTGCCTGATGGCCCGCCGATTGGTTGAACGGGGGGTGCGATGCGTGAACATCGTCTACGCTTCGTGGGACCACCACAGCAATCTTGATCCTGAACTGAAATACAACGCCGGCGCAGTCGATCAACCCATCGCTGCCCTGATAAGCGACCTCAAGCAACGTGGATTGCTCGACAGCACGATGGTTGTCTGGGGCTCGGAATTTGGACGAACCCCACTCGGAGAAAACCGAGGCGGCAGCAAAATGAACACCGGTCGCGACCATCATCCGTTCTGTTTCACGACGCTGATGGCAGGCGGTGGACTTAAGGGCGGGTACACCTACGGAAAAACGGATGAAATCGGTTGGAACATTGTTGAAAACCCGGTTCACCCCAATGATCTGCACGCCACAATGCTCCACTGTTTCGG
>CAJWEP010000182.1 GCA_913030945.1 uncultured Verrucomicrobiota bacterium | reverse complement strand
CTCCCTGCCGATGAGCTGCCAGACGAGCCAGTCCCCGGCCTCGACGAAACGCTCGGCGGCCTCGTACACCCCGGGCGCCTCGCGCACGGTCTCGAGCATCTTGGCAAAAAACCACTCGCTCGAGTATTTGCCGCCGTAGGCGGTGATGAAATCCTCATTCCTCCGCAAGCCAACTTCGTTGATTCGGTTGGCCTCCGGCTGAGCGGCGTGATGCTTCCATAGTTTCACCCAGGCGTGCGGATTGTTGCGCCACTTTTTCAGCGAGCAAAGCGGCGTGCCATCGGCAAGCGTCGGCAGCATGGTGCAGCTTGTGAAATCAATCCCGATGCCGAGCACCTGCTCCGGCTTGGCCTTGGACAGTCGCATCACTTGCGGCACCGCCTTTCTCAAGACCTCGATGTAGTCGGCTGGATCCTGTAGCGCCGTGAGGGGCTTGAGCCGCTTCTTGCTGCCGGGCAGCGACTTCTCGATCACGGCGCTTTTGTAATTGTGATCAGCCCAAGCCACTTCCTCGCCGGTGCCGACATTCACCAGCAGTGCCCGGCCAGAGAGGGTTCCGAAATCGATGCCCAGCACGTAGCGCGCTTTTTTATTTCCGGATTTCACGGCGCGGATTCTGGCAAAGCCGCCCAGCCGGGGCAAGCGGTGAGCTTGGCCAAGTGCAACTTGAAACTGGCCAAGCGCTTGGCCTATTGGTAAATCCCTCCGCATATGTTTGGCGAGATTAAAAACAAGCAGGAAGAAAAGATCGACTACATCGTCCATGCCGGGGAGGCACGTGCAGATTTTATTGCCATCATCGGTCACGGCGTGACCGGCAACAAGGACCGGCCGGTTGCCGTGGCGGTGGCTGGGAGGCTAGCTGCCGCCGGCATCCCGGCGCTCCGCATGTCTTTCAGCGGCAATGGCGACTCCGAAGGGCAATTTGTTGATTGCACGATCTCCAAGGAAACCGATGATTTGGGAAGTGTCATCGATGCAGTCGGTGACCGAAAGATTTGCTATCTTGGCCACAGCATGGGAGGTGCCGTTGGCGTCCGGCGAGCCAGTAGCGATTCACGGATCAGTTCGCTAGTCTCGCTGGCCGGCATGGTGCACACGGAGGAGTTCGCCCGGCGTGAGTTCGGCGAAGAGACACCGGATGCCGGCTGCATGTGGGAGGAGGAAAGTTGCCCGCTTTCCAGCGCCTTCGTGAATGATATGGCGGCGATCCACTCGGTTGTTGATTTGGGCGCACAAATCAGCGTGCCGTGGCTGCTGGTGCACGGTACGGAGGATGACGTGGTGCCGATTGCCGACTCCCGGGACATCCTTGCCAAGGCCACGAACTCGCCGGAGGTTTTCGAGATTGCCGGGGCCAATCACTTGTTCAGCGACGATGCGCTTCCATTGATGGTCGGTAAAGTCGTGGAGTGGGTGAAGGCGCAGGCCGACTGATTATTTTTTCGCCGCAAGCATCGAGGGCAGCGCCCACAGCACCGCGCCCAAGGCAGCGCTGTACGCGATGGAGGACAACCAGCCGAAGTCGTTCACGGGTGGGAAGCTCATCCAAAGCAGTGATAGCGAAAAGCTGATCAGAATCAGGCTCGTGCAGAGAATGGCCGGGCCCTTGGCTTCGAGCGCCTTGGCCAAGGCGGCGCTCGGATCGGCGCCCTGTTGCTTAAGCTGGAGCCAATGCGTGATGAGATGCACCGCATCGTCGATCCCGATGCCGAGCGCCAACGCGCCCACCATCACCGTGACGGAGTTCAGCGGCACCTGAAATCCGGCGGCAACGATCGCCAACAGGCCAAGCGGCCCGAGGCTGATCCCCAGCGCGATCGCCGCCAGTGACCACGTACGCCACAGCAGCACCATCGTCGCGAACATGGTGGTGATGGTAAATGCGAGGCTGCCGAGTTGCGCGTTGACAATCTTCTCGTCGGCCCTGAGCACGGTGTGCAATCCGGCCTGGGCGGAGACGCTAACTTCTTTCGGCATGATCTCCTTCGCGCGTTGCTCAACGGACTCGATCAAGTTCACAAAATCGCCGCTTGGCACGTCGGTCGTTCGCAGCACGAGATGCGCGGATTGTTGTGCCTCATCGCTGAGTGCCTGGAGGAACGGGTAGCCGGTGGCGTTCAGCGCAAGGACGAAAATGTTCAAGGTAAGCGCGTTGCCTGGGAGTGTCAGTTTGCCGGAATTGTCACCCTGCCAGACGCTGTTCATCATTGCCATCAACGAGGCGTATGAATACGTGCTGGTGAATCCTCCAGTGCTTTCGGAAAAATTCTGAACTGATTGCAGGTTGCGCAGGAACTCCAGTCGGTTGATGCCGCCAGGCTTGCCGGTGTCGAAGTCCATTTGCACGATGTTGATGCCGCCCATTCGCTCGTCCATCATCTCCGCCATTTGTCGCGTGTGACTCTTCGGCGAGAGAAACTGAACCGCGCGAATGTCGATATTCAACTGCTTGGCGGCGGGGAGTGCTGCAACCAAAACAGCCGCGCCGAGCACACCCGCGGTCCAGCGCCGCGTCTTCGTTGCTTGTCCAAGTCGGGCGAAAAAAGTACGTGAGTTGATTCGTTGTAACACTTTGGGGTTGAGTTGGATAGCGCTTGGCCAAGCGCGAAGGCCAAGTTTCAGCAGGGAGAGGCCCGGGCCAAACGACCAACCGAAAATGACCGCTATTCCGAGCGTGCCAGCGATCCCGAAATCCCGCACCTGTGACACGTCGCACACCGCCAAGGAACCCAGCCCTATAGCAGTGGTGATGGCCGCAAACAGGCTTGGCCGAACCACCTCCCGCAGCATGGCGGCCAGGCGCAAATCCAGCGGGAGCGCCGGATCTGTTTTTCGAAGCGCCGTGAGTTGGTGCGTGATCATCGTGAGGTTGATCGCACCGAGCAGCGGAAGCAGAAGAAGGTTGTACGGTGTCAGAGCGAATCCGGCCATTCGCAGTACGCCGGGCAGCGTGGCCACGAGCGCCGCTTCGCTGGCCAGCAGCAGCACAAGGCAGGGGACGGATCGCAGGGTCAGTCCTACAAACAACAGGATGAGCAGCGAAGCGACCGGCAGTACCAGCTTGAGATCGCGAAGGAACGATTCACTCAACTCCTCGGCGATGAACGGCAGGGAGATGCTGTTCACTCGGTACTCCGGCGTATTGAACGGCTCCAGCAGTTTTTCGGTTTCGTCGCGGAACGCCTTTCGCAACTTAGCCGTGGAGAGATCGCGGCGGTATGCGGCTGTGATGACCGTGGTTTTGCCATCCGGCGAAACCATGATATTGCGTACCAGAGGGTGTGTTACGGAGAACTCTCGAATTGCTGCAATCTGTTTATCAGAAAGATCCCCACTCGGAACAAACGGCTCCATAGAAAAGGAAAATCCTTTGCGAACCGGTTGGGTTGAATGCGTCAGGCTTTTGACGTCGACCAGCCCTGGTTGTTTGCCAATCGCGTTGCTGATGGCGCGGATGTGATCAAAGCCGACTTGGCTGAATATCAGATCACTCTCAATACTGACGACGACAACGGTGTCATCGTTGAGGAATGACTGAATCCGGTCGTAGGTTTCCAAATGCCGCTTGTCCGACTCGAGCAGCATCAGCGGGTCGGCGTCGATGCTTACTTTGGTCGATTCCAAAATAAGCCCACCGACAACGACGAGGAAGCATGCAAACAAAATCCCCGGAAACCGTACGAAGGGATTCCGGGAATTATGCATGCCGGTTGGTGGTTGTGGTTAAATCACTTGAGCCACTTGGGCACGGTTTCGCTGGCCCATAACTGCTTGACCGGCTGGCGTTTGCGCACGATCTCCGCCCGGCTGCCTTTCACCAGCACTTCGGCGGGGTAGGGGCGGGCGTTGTAGTTAGACGCCATCACGAAGCCGTAGGCGCCAGCGCTGAGCAGTGCGAGGAAGTCGCTCTCGCCGACTTTTGGCAGCATACGGTTTTTACAGAAGTAATCGCTGGATTCGCAGATCGGCCCGACCACATCGGAGGAGACTTGGTTTTTCTTCAAGTGATCGCCCGGCTTTTGCGTGAGTGGCACGATCTCGTGGTAGCTGTCATAGAGGGATGGGCGGGCGAGATCGTTCATCGCGGCATCGACGATTACGAAATTCTTCACGCCGGTCTGCTTCACGTACTCGACGCGCGTGACGAGAATACCGGCATTGCCGGCGATGAACCGGCCCGGCTCGATCAGGATCCGTAGGCCAAGCGGTTTGAGGAGCGGCATCAGCTTGGCTGCGTATCTGGCTGGGGTGAGGAGGGTTTTGCGCTTGGTTGAGCACCACCACTTGGCGTCGCCGCTTGCGAGTGCCGGCTCGTAGACAATCCCCACGCCGCCGCCGAGGCTGAAAAACTCGATGCCATGTTTTTCTGTTAGGCGCTTGGCCAACGGAGCGACTTTCCTTACCGCTTTTTCAAATGGCCCAACATCGGTCAGTTGCGAGCCGATGTGCATCTGTATCCCGCGCAGGTACAGGTTTTTCAGCCTGGCCGCCCGCTCGTACACGCCCTCGATCTCCTCGAAGGCGATCCCGAATTTGTTATCGTACGTGCCGGTGGTGATCTTGGCGTGCGTCTTGGCGTCTACGTTCGGGTTCACCCGCACGGCGATCGGCGCCTTCTTCTTCAGCCGACGGGCAATCTTATTAATGCGAACCAGTTCCGGCTCGCTCTCGGCGCTGAACGCGTAGATGCCCTTCTTCAGCGCGAGCTCGATGTCCTCCTCCGTTTTGCCGACACCGGCGAACACGCATTTTGTCGAATCGCCGCCAGCAGCGATGACTCGTTGGAGTTCACCGCCGCTGACGATGTCGAACCCGCTTCCGGCGTTGGCCAATGTTCGCAATACGCCAAGGTTGGAGCTGGCCTTGACTGCAAAATGAAGCGTGTGATCCACCGGCGACAGGGCGTTGTCGAGCAGGCCGAAATTTCTTGTCAGTGTGGCGTGGGAGTAAATGTAAAGCGGCGAACCATGTTTTTTGACGAGTGACGCTACCGAAATGTTCTCGCAGTACAATTTCCCCCGCTTGAAGCTAAAGTCATGCATCGCGCCGCAGTATGCCAAAGCCCCCCAGCCGTTTGAAGGAAATCCTTTTTAGGGTCACTCCGCTTGGCCAAGGGCAAGGTTGGCGAGGTCGCCGATTGAATCGATGACAGCCAGTGGGCCGGGCGTTTGGCTCAGTTGCGGTTCGTGTTCTCGGCCGTAGCCGGTGCGAACGAGGACGCTGCACTTCACGCCGGCGTTCCAGCCACACTCGATGTCCGAAACCTTGTCGCCGATCATGTAGCTGGCGGCGAGGTCGATGCCGAATTCGTCCTGGGCGTCGAGCAGCATTTGCGGTGACGGCTTGCGGTTGCGGCTGGGCTGATCCGGCGCCTCGGGCGCGAAGTAGATTTTACGGAAAGCCACACCGAACTTGGCGAACTCCCCGGCGACACGCTCGTTGACTGCGTGCATCTGCTCCTCGGTGTAGTGGCCGCGGCCGATGCCGGCCTGGTTGGTGACGATGAACAACTCAAACCCTCCCTCGGCAAGCTGCTGGACGGCCTCGCCGGCGCCAGGGATAAGTTCGACTTTTTCTGGCTCGTGGAGGTAGCCGGTCTCGACGATGAGTGTGCCGTCGCGGTCGAGGAAAATGGCGGGTTTGCCGTCGGACATGCGGCTCAGAAACTGGCGAGAAGTTCCTTCGGCGTCACAGTGGCAGTGCCGAGTTTGCCGACGACGACTCCGGCGGCGTGGTTGGCCACGATCGCTGCCTCGATCGGATCCGTTCCGGCGGCGATGGCCAGCGTAAACGAACCGATGACGGTGTCACCCGCGCCGGACACGTCGAACACTTCCCGGGCGACTGTGGGAATGTGAAACGGCTTGTGCCCCGGTTGGCAGACGAGCATGCCAAGCTCGCCGAGCGTGATCAGCAGTACTTTCAGTTCCAGTTCGCCGAGGAGTTGCCTGGCGACGCGCATGAGCTTGCGGTCCTTGAGCGGATTAGCGTTGTATGTGGTGTCACTGATGCTGGCCAGTTCGAAGGCCTCTTTTCGGTTGGGCGTGATGAGGGAGAGGTCGCGCAGGTCGAGCGAATGCACCGGCTTGGGGTCGAGGCTCAGCCAAGTGCCGTGCCGTTGGGCAAGCACCTTCAGTTTGTTCAGGAATTCCTGTGTGACGACGCCCTTGCCGTAGTCGCCGATGACGATCGCTTTCGACCTGGCCAGGCTGGTGTCGATCGACTTGAGAAGTCGCTTGGCCAAGCGCGGTTCGAGGTTGGCCTTGGACTCGCGATCGACCCGCACGACCTGTTGCCGCTGGGCGATGATGCGCATCTTGCAGCTTGTCTGCCGCGATGCGTCGGTGAGCAGTTTCGTGCAATCGACGTTGTCGGCATTGAGCAGTGCGCGAAGTTTTTTTGCGGCATCGTCCCGGCCGACGACGCTGTGCATTTTCGCCGGGCAGTTGAGGGCGGTGAGGTTGCGGGCGACGTTGGCCGCGCCGCCGGGCATGAAGCTCTCCCGCTGAAACTCAACGACTGGCACTGGCGCCTCGGGTGATATGCGCGAGACGTCTCCCCACAGAAACTGGTCGAGCATCGCGTCGCCGGTGACGAGTACCGTGCGCTTGGCGGCGGTGTTCAGAATGTTCCGGGCTCGTTGCCGCGAGACTGTTTTTCGTTCAGCCATCAGCCTGTTTCAGTGGCTCTTCCTCGAGAAAACCGGTGAGCGGGCTGGTCGCACTTGCCGTGCCAAGTTGTTGGCCAAGGCCAATTTCATAGGCCGCGCGGCCCGCCTCAACAGCCGCCTTGAAAGCAAGTCCCATGCGAGGTGGGTCATCGGCAATAGCGATGGCGGTGTTGACCAGCACGGCGTCGGCGCCCATTTCCATGGCCTCGGCGGCGTGGCTCGGCGAGCCAATGCCAGCATCGACGACCACCGGGACGGTGGCCTGCTCGATGATGATGCGAATTTGGTCACGCGTCTCGACACCGCGATTGGAGCCGATCGGCGCGCCCAACGGCATGACCGTGGCGGTGCCGACCTCCTGAAGTCGCTTGGCCAGGACGGGATCCGCGTTGATGTACGGCAGCACGGTGAAGTCCTCGGCGACGAGCCGCTTGGCCGCCTCAAAAGTCTCGACCGGGTCAGGCAGCAGATAGCGGGGGTCGGGGTGAATCTCGAGTTTCACCCACTTGGGCAACCCGGCGGCGTCGGCGAGCTTGGCCAAGCGCACCGCCTCGTCAGCATTCATCGCGCCGCTGGTGTTGGGCAGGATCAGGTAGCGCTCGGGATCGATGAACTCGAGGATGTT
>CAJWEP010000181.1 GCA_913030945.1 uncultured Verrucomicrobiota bacterium | reverse complement strand
TAGTTCAGCACGAGCACCTTGGCCTTCTCCAACACATCAGCCGGAATATTGTCGAGATTCGGCAGATAATTGTTCACCGCTGTCAACGGGAGATTGTGCACTTGGCCGTCGTAATATTTGGCGTGCGTGCCGAACACCGGATAACCGGGGATGGTCATGATGACAGTGTCGCCGGGATTGATGAAAGCGGCGGGCAGGATGGAGAGTGCCGCCTTGCTGCCGATCGAGTGCAGCACTTCCGTGTCGGGATCGATCCCGCTGACGCCGCAGACCTTCTCGAGAAAGTTCGCGGCGGCAACCTTCAGCGCCTGCCCGCCGTTGTCGGAGTAACCGCGGTTACCTGGATTTTGAGCCTCCTCGTGGAGCTTGGCCACGACCTCCGGGAAGGCCATTTCGTCCGGCTCGCCGACGCCCATGTCAATGATTTCGGCACCGGGGTTAGCCTCAAGCACGGCGTTTTTGGCACGCTTGATCTTCTCAAATTTGTAGATAGCTGTGTCCTTACCGTATTTGACACCGCCGATTCGTTCAGCGAACAGATTCTGAATATAGCTTTCGGACATGTTTTTTGTTGGAAAACCGCGGTTGGCCAAGCGGGGCCAAGCCGCGCGAAGCTTATTCACGAATGCAAATAGTGCAAGTCAGCCTGGCTGCGGCTTGGCCAATCGAATATTTAACTAATACGCGACAAGTTAGTTACGCTCTGAAAATCTTAGTAATTAAACAGAAAAGTGAGACATTTTGACCCGCCTCGACGGTTTTGGGTTGCATTGTGAATAACTGGGGCTAGAATCGCGCCAGTTTGTCCCTATTTGGGGGCTTGGATTTGAACGCTAAAAAACAGCAGGCTTATGGTACGGTCATTCGCATTTACGACCAAGGGCAGGTTGCACAGCAAGGACATCGAGTTGTTCCTGATGCCGACGCTGTTGGCGGACACCAAGCTGTTCCTGTGGGTTGACCTCGAGGATCCGACTCCACAGGAGACTGATTTTCTCCTCAAAAACGTCTTCCATTTTCATCCCCTGTCCATTGAGGACAGCGTGACGGAGAGTCCGTCGCCGAAGGTTGAGGAGTATCTACCGAAGGAGAAAGACGAGTTTTTGCCGTATCTTTTCATGGTGATCCACGCGGTGGATTACAGCCGCAAGGACGGGGTGTTTGCGACATCGGAACTGAGTTTTTACCTGGGCAAGAATTTCCTGGTGACGTTTCACAGCAAGCCGCTGCGGCCGGTGGAGTTGGCGGGGGAGATGTGCCTGCGCAACACGGCGGACATCGCGACGGAGCCGGACCGGGTGGCCCACACGCTGCTGGACTTGATCGTCGAGAACTACAAGCCGGCCCTGGACGAGCTGGCGATGGAGGTGGCGGAGGTGGAGCAGCGGGCGCTTGCGGATCCCGGCAAGGAGACGCTCAACACGATTTTGCAGATCAAGAAGGAGGTGCTGCAGCTGCGCCAGATCATCGGCCCGCAAAAGGAGGTGCTGAGCCGGTTTGTGCGCGGAGAGTTCAAGCTCGTTCGGTCGCACCTGATCCCGTACTACCGCGACGTGTACGACGGGCTTTACAACATCGGCGAGTTGGCGGCGCGCTATGCGGAGTCGCTGACCGGCGTGCTGCAGGTGTATCTGAACATGTCGTCGAACAAGACCGGGGAGATCGTGAAGCTGCTGACGGTGTTCACGGTGATCACGACGCCGATGATGCTGGTGGGCACGTGGTACGGGATGAACTTTAAGAACATGCCGGAGATCACGTCGGACAAGACCGGCTACCTCGTGGCATTGGCGGTGACGGTTGTGTCCACGCTGGGCACCATTCTTTATTTCAAAATCAAAAAGTGGCTCTGAGCCGCATGTCCTCGACCAAGTCCAGTTTCATCGAAAAGGTTCTCGGGCGCATCGACGCCCTGAACCCGGAAAACCTGCAGTCGTTCGTGGAGCGGCTGGTGCGGGATCGGTCGTTTCTGGAAACGCTGTTCGACACGATCGAGGACGGCGTGGTGGTCGCCGATCAGGACGGCAACGTCACTTACCTAAACGCCGCCGTGACCCGGCTGACCGGGTTCGACGAGGACGCGGCGATGGACCAGCCGGTGACGCGGCTATTGCCGGAGCTCGATTGGGCCTCCCTGCAGGCGGCGAATCACGAGGGCGGCCAAAGTGTCGTGCGGCGGGAGTTCGAGCTGGAGTACCCCCGGAAACGGTTCATCCGGCTTTACGCTGCGCCGCTCGACGGCGAGGCCAAGGGCAGCACCGGCATGGCGCTGATTTTGCACGACGCCACCGAGGCGCGGGAGCAGACCCACGAGGCGGTCGAGAGCGAGCGCATTCAGGCCCTGACGCTGCTGGCGGCCAGCGTGGCGCACGAGCTTGGCAACCCGCTGAATGCCCTGAGCATCCATTTGCAATTGATGGAGAGGGAGATCCGCAAGCTTGGCCAACCGGTGGCGGGCGTCGAGGACCGCTTGGCCAAGCGCGATGGCGACCCCGGCGAGGTTCGCGACATCGCGGCCAAGCTGGATAAATACATCAGCGTGGCCAAGGGCGAGGTCAACCGGCTCGACTACATCGTGACCCAGTTTCTGCAGGCCATCCGCCCGAGCCGGCCGAAGCTCAAAAAAAGCTCACTCAACGACACGGTCGAGGAGACGATCGAGCTGCTGCGTCCGGAGTTCGACAACCGAGGCCAGGCGATCAAGCTGGAGTTTGCGAAGGCGCTGCCGCTGGCTGTGTTTGACGCCGCGCAGATCAAGCAGTCGCTAATCAACCTGATGAAAAACTCGATGCACGCGATGAGCACCGGCGGCGAGTTGACCATCAAGACCGGCGAGGCCGGCGGCGGCGTCTGGGTCAGCCTGACCGACACCGGTGGCGGCATTCCGCAGGAACAGATAAAGCGGATTTTTGAGCCGTACTACACCACGAAGGAAAAAGGCTCTGGGCTTGGCCTGATGATCGTGCAGCGGATCGTGCGCGACCACGACGGCCGGCTCGAGCTCGTGAGCCACGGCGGCAAGGGAACGACCTTCCGGATCTGGCTGCCGCAGGAGGAACGGCGGCAGCACCTGCTCGAGGCGGCAACCAGCGAAGCATGAATCCGAACCTGCTCATTGTTGACGACGAGAAGCCAACCCGCGACGGGTTGCGTGCCGCGCTGGAGGATCGGTACGAGGTGTACGTGGCCGAGGACGCCGCCTCGGCGGCGAGCCTGCTCGAGGCCGAGGCGTTCGAGGTGTTGCTGACCGACTTTCGGCTGCCAAACAATGAGGATGGGGTGAAGCTGATCGCCCGGGCCAAGTCGCTGTCCAAGCCGCCGATATGCATCCTCATGACCGCCTACGGCTCGGAGGAACTGGCGGTCGAGGCGCTCAAGCAGGGCGCCGACGACTACCTGGCCAAGGGCCGGATGCAGATTGACGAGCTCGAGACCCGCATCGCTCGTGCGCTCAAGCTGCGCACCCTCGAGAGCGAAAACAAGACGCTCAAGCAGCAACTCGACAAAAAGTTCGGGCTTGAGAACATCATCGGCGAGTCGGAGCCGATGCAGAAGGTGATGGACATCGTCCGGCAGGTGGCGCCGTCGCGGGCGACCGTGCTAATCCAGGGCGAGAGCGGCACCGGCAAGGAGCTGTTGGCCAAGGCGATTCACCAGCTCAGCCCACGCTCATCCAAACCGATGGTGACGGTGCATTGCGCGGCCCTGTCGCCGACGCTGCTCGAGAGCGAATTGTTCGGCCACGAGAAGGGGGCGTTCACCGGCGCGCATGAGCGGCGAGTCGGGCGGTTTGAGCAGGCCGAGGGCGGCACGTTGTTCCTCGACGAGATCGGCGATATCGACGAGACGACGCAGGTCAAGCTGCTGCGGTTTCTCGGCGAGCGAACCTTCGAGCGGGTTGGTGGCAGCAAGACGTTGTCGGCGGACGTGCGGATCGTCGCGGCGACGAACAAAAATCTGAAGGAGTTGGTGGGTAACGGCGAGTTTCGCGAGGACCTCTATTTTCGGCTGGGCGTGGTGGAACTCTGGGCGCCGCCTCTGCGGGAGCGCTCATCGGATATCCCGATGCTGGCGCTGAGTTTCCTGCGCGAGTTCGCCGAGGAAAACGCCAAGCCGGTGAGCGACTTCACCGCCGAGGCGCTCGAGGCGATCATCCGCTATACTTGGCCGGGGAACGTGCGGGAGCTGCGCACCGCTGTAGAGCATGCGGTCGTCTTGGCCAAGGGGGATATGATCGAGTTGTCCGGCCTTCCACAGTCGGTGCAGAGCCGCGGCGTGATCCAGGATGAGAAACAACTAACCCGGCCGCTCGTCGACAAGGGCGTGACACTCGAGGAGGCGGAGAAGCAACTCATCATCCGCACGCTGAAGGAATGCCGCGGCAACCGGACGACGGCAGCCCGGAAAATCGGCATCAGCCGGCGGACGCTTCACCGCAAGCTCAACCGCTACGGCCTGGAGGGAATTTGAACGCGATATGGCTCGAGCGCATCCAAGGGTGACCAAGCTACAACGTGGCAGCGGATGATCCGGGTTCAGGAAATCATACACAGTCTCGAGGAGGGCAAATGGGCTAGGCGCATTCGCGGCCTGGTCTTGCTGTTGCTCGTCGGTTGCCTGGGGCTGGTTTACAACCTGAACCTCACTCAAAATTTTACGTCTCCCGAGGCGATGGACGCCGCACAACTGGCCCGCAACATCGCCGAGGGACGCGGCTACACCTCGGGCTTAATACGACCGCTGAGCTTCGATATTTTGAGGCAGCAGGGCGCGGTCTCCGATGAGGAACTTCGCGGCGCATTTCCCGACATCACCAATCCACCGCTGTACCCGCTGTTGCTGGCCGGGTGGATGAAGGTGCTGCCATTCGAGTTCGGAATCAACACGGAGAAATTCCGCGATTCCCCCCGTTATCAGCCGGAAGTGCTCATCAACCTGCTCAACCAGTTGCTTTTTTTTATCGCGCTCGTGCAGGTTTTCCGGCTGGGCGAAAGGCTGTTCGACCAGCCGGTGGCCTGGTGCGCGGCGCTGGTCTTTTTGGGAACGGAACTTTACTGGAAGTTCAGCACCTCGGGCCTCCCGGTGATGCTGCTGTTGGTGCTGTTTCTGGCTCTGGTCAAGGCGCTCGTTAGGCTGGAGGAGCAGGGGGATGATGGGAGGCTGCGAGGCGGCGGTTGGTTTGCCGGGATGGCGCTTTGGGTCGGGGCGCTGGCTGGCTTGGGCGGGTTGACCCGCTACGGCTTCGCCTGGGTAATCCTGCCGGTGTTGGTGTACCTCGGCTGGTTTATGGGCCGGCACCGGGGCCGGGCGCTGGCGCTGGCGCTGCTTGGGTTTTTGCTCGTGATGTCGCCTTGGCTTGTGCGGAACGCGCAATTGAGCGGCAACCTGTTCGGCACGGCCGGCTTGGCCCTGTACTCGCAGACACACACCTTCCCGGGAGACACGCTTGAGCGAACCCTGTTTTACGAGCCAAGCGACGCACCGGTGAGCGGTCAGGATGACATCAAGGTGAAGGTGGCGGATCATGTTGGGTTGTGGGACATCGTGAACAAGCTGAAACGTAACCTCCGCCATCTGCTGGTTCATGAGTTGCCGCGGTTTTCCGGCGGTTGGTTTGCGGTGGTTTGCCTCGTCGGCCTGGTCGCGCCGTTTCGGAACCGCTCGCTGCGCCGGCTGCGGGTTTTTTTGTTGCTGACACTTGCGGTGTTTGCGCTTGGCCAAGCGCTTGGCCGCACGCACCTCTCGGAGGCCAACGGCACGCTGGCTGAGTTGCTGGCGAGATCGCTTGGCCAAGGCGCACCGGTGGCGGCTGCGTCGGGCGTGAATGGCGAAAACCTTTTGGCCATTCTTGGGCCGGTCTCCTTCCTGTTCGGCGCAGGGTTGTTTTTCTCGCTGCTGGTTGTTTTTCTCGCTGCTGGACCGGTGGAAAGTGGACCTGCCGGAAATGCGCCTGGCCGCTTCCACCGGCTTGGTCGTGACCGCCTCGCTTCCGATGGCCTTGAGCTTTCTTCTGCCGCACCCTTATCCCGTGGCCGAACCGTTGTACCAGCCGGCGCGAGTGCAGTATGTCAGTTTGATGCCCCGGGAATCGGGGGAAGACACCATCGGCGAGGGGGACTTGCTGATGAGCGACATCCCATGGGCCGTGGCCTGGTACGGCAATCGGGATTGCGTGTGGCTGACCCGCAACGTCCAGCCTGATTTTTACACGGTCAACGACCAATTTCGGCCGGTCAAGGCGCTGTATTTCACGGAGGCCACCACCGATCAGCGGTATGTAAGCCGTGTGTTTTCCGCCAATGCATCAAACTGGGAACGATTTGTTTTGGCCATGCAGGTTGAGGGGGATTTGCCCGACGGCTTCCCGCTAAAGGCGGTTTTGGATGATTTTTCCCCCGGACAATGGCTGTTGTTCAAGATGCCGGAAGACCAGCCGTAGATGACTGATATCAACAGGGTTGAGCGAATGAAAAAAATCAAAAAACTTATGCGATTGGGGTTGACAGAGCCGGATGAGCATCGACAATGCCCCTCCATTCCGCCCTGATGGCTGCTCGGGGTGGTTGAATACGATTTTCAAATCAATAACAAATCGATGAACAAAAAAATAGTTACATTGGGGGTTGCCGCGTTTGGTGTTGCCGGGATTCAGGCTGCGGATGCCGGTAAAATCTGGGAAGTGACCGCTTCGCTTCGCGGTTTTTACGACGACAACTACACTACCTCACCTGACAAAATTGCAGAGGAGAGCGGGGGGGTAGAGGTCAGTCCCGCTGTCAGTCTCAGCATTGGAGAAGGGACAGACTTGGAGTTCAGCGCCAGGTACGCATTCGGTCTCCGATACTACGAAGACCGCGACGACAGCGAGGACTATGGCCATGAATTGGGCATCGGTCTTAACAAAGCTTTTTCCGACACCTCGCTCTTGCAGTTGTCCAACAGTGTTGTGGTTGCCCAGGAACCCGAATTACTAAACGGAGGCACCCCGCTGCGCACTGAAGGCGACAACGTGCGCAACTCATTTTCAGCAGGCTACCGCCGCGTTCTTTCTGGGAGTATTGGAATGGAGGTTGGTTATGGTAATTCCGTATTCGACTACGACGAAGATTACCATTCTGCTCTGCTGGATCGTTTCTATAACGAAGTCAGTCTTGATGTGTTTTACGGCATGGATCAGACGGAATACTTCACAGGCTACCGGTTTTCATCGACGGACTTTGACGGGGACGATCTGCAGGTACCCGGTTTGATTTTCAAGCCGGATGCCCGGAACAACCATAGCCATTACGGTTATGTTGGGGCACGTCATCAATTGAACAAGAACCTCTTTGC
>CAJWEP010000180.1 GCA_913030945.1 uncultured Verrucomicrobiota bacterium | reverse complement strand
TTAATTCTCCACCCGTTTGGTTAGTAACCGGATGGTGTTTTTTGCAAAGGTCTAAAAACTTCATCTCCCGCCAATTTAGGTTTTTTGAGGTGAGATGGAGCACCCCCCATCTGCGTCGCAACTTATAGCGGCCAAGCGGAACAGGGACAAGTGTTCCTTTGGCAATCTCGCGACCGCCCACCCACGGGGCGAGAATGGTGATACCGAGGTTCAACTTGACCATTTCCTTAATGGCCTCGGTGCTGCCGAGATCGGTTAACTCGCGAATGGAAATGGAGTGGCTCTGCAGATAGTCGGTGATTAGTCGGTGGGTGTAGCTGTGTTTGTCGTACAGGATGTATTGTTGCGTGGGGATTTCCATGGAGTTGGCTCGCCCGGCTTTGGCCCATGGGTGATCCTTGGAAACGATGAACTTCAATTCGTCGCTGAACAGCAGCGTAAACTTCAGGGCGGTTTGTCGCGCCGGTTCCAGAGTTATGCCGATGTCGATCTTGTCCGACAGGAGCAGATTCTCGATGTCGTGGGTGTCACCCGGTTCGACGGAGACGACGCAGTTGGGAAAAGTTTTTCGAAATTCACGGAGCACCTTGGGGAGCAGGAATTGACATGTCGCCTCACTGGCACCGAGTCGGAGTTGTTCCACCCCCCAACTCTTGATGCGCTGGAGGGAGCGGCGGGCGCGTTGGATTTCTGAAAAAATATTATCAGCATGCTTCATCAGTTGCTCGGCGGCGACGGTAGGCCGAACGGTTTTGCACACCCTGTCAAAAAGACGACAACCGACTTCTTCCTCCAGACTCCGGATGGAATGACTGATAGCGGATTGGGACAGGTGCAGTTTCTTGGCAGCAGTCGTAAATCCCCCTGTTTTCATGACAGTCTGGAAGGTTTTCAGTTGTCGAAAGTCGAGCAGGTTGTTCATTCGTCAAGTCGCGGAGAAGGGCGGTGATACCGGCCGGTGTCCTTCCAGCAAAACGCAGGCCAACGGAATGACCCGTCAGCCCGCGCTTGCTTGTTCATGATTGAACACAAAAGTATTCATCGTGATAAAAAATCTCCACTCACGGCTTGGCCAAGCGCCATCGAGTGGTTGTTTTTTTGGAAGGCGCGTGGCCTTGGCCGAGCCGATCACCACTCCAATGTACCGTCTGTGATTGCGCCTGAATTTCAAGGGTCAAACCGAATCGATTCACTTTATTCATGCATTCAACCAAAAGAATGATGGGACTACTTGGCCCTATTTGGTGGGGGTGGCGGGCGCTTGGCATACCGTCGGCTAAAGGGAGTGCAGCGCTTGCAAGCAGCTGGCGTTTCCATGAAAAGAATTATCAATGGGAGATACTGGTTTTAATCTACTTAACTTTCGCAGCCCGAAGATTCGCACGCTGCATTACACTTGGTTTGCCTTCTTTCTCACCTTCGTGGTGTGGTTCAATCATGCGCCAATGGTCGTGGCGATCCGTGAGACCTTCGATCTGAGCACCCCGCAGTGGAAGGCTCTGTTGATTCTCAACGTGGCACTGACCATCCCCGCACGCATCGTGATCGGCATGCTTGTCGACCGGTACGGACCGCGGAACGTCTACACCTTACTGCTGATGATGTCCGGGGTGCTCTGCACTGCGTTCGCTTTGGCTCAGAATTATGGTCAGTTGGCACTGACACGTTTCCTGATGGGCTTTATTGGTGGCGGGTTCGTTATAGGGATCAGGATGGTCGGCGAGTGGTTTCCAGCTCGCCAAGTTGGTCTCGCGGAAGGAGTTTATGGAGGATGGGGCAACTTTGGGTCCGCAGCAGCGGCGATGATATTGCCGAGCCTTGCCTTGGTATTTGGCGGCGAGAATGGCTGGCGAATCGCGCTCATCTGCACCGCGGCGATCGCCTTCGCCTATGGTATCTTCTACTATAAAGTGGCTCGCAACACCCCAAAGGGGACGACCTATTTTAAACCGAAGAAGACCGGTGGTCTCGAGGTCACCAGCAGGCGTGACTATTATTTTCTCCTCGGCATGAACGTGCCAATGTATCTCGCGCTCGGCGTTTTGAGCTGGCGTCTATCGCCGGATGGAGTGGGCCTGATCGATAGCGGCACGGCGTGGGTGCTGGGCGGCGTTTTGCTGTTGATGTTCGTCTTCCAGACCTCTCAGATCTACCGCGTGAACAAAGAGATGCTGCAGAACCCGGAATCGGTACCGGAAATGCACCGCTACAAGTTTGATCAGGTCGCCATATTGGATATCAACTACTTCGTGACCTTTGGATCCGAGATAGCGGTGGTGTCGATGTTGCCGTTTTTCTTCATTGATACTTTTGGTCTCCCCCCAGTCAAAGCAGGTCTGCTCGCTTCGGGGTTCGCAGTTATGAACCTGTTGGCGCGGCCTATTGGTGGCTTGATCAGTGACAAGTTCGGCCGGCGTGCGACGATGATTGGCCTGATCCTCGGACTTGCATTGGGATACTTCACTTTGAGCATGGTAGACAGCGCATGGCCACTGGTGCTGGCGGTGCTTGCCACGATGTGTTGCTCATTTTTTGTACAGGCTGGCGAAGGTGCAGTATTCGCAATGGTGCCGCTCGTGCAGCGCAGGATGACGGGACAGATCGCCGGAATGGTTGGTGCTTATGGAAACGTTGGCGCCGTAACCTTTCTGACCGTGTATTCCTTCGTCAACGCCTCCGCATTCTTCGTCGTGATCGCGGCTTCGGCCAGCGTCACCTTCATCGCCTCGCTGTTTCTCGGCGAGCCTGAAGGTCACATGGCTGAGATCTTGCCAGACGGCACTGTGCAGTTGATTGAAGTGACGTGATAGGAGAGAAAACAAAGGCACAAAGGTAGAAGGGCCAGAGAATCGCCCCTTTGTGCCTGTTTGGGAAATGCACCTCCACAGCAAAATCCAGGTTTCCTATGGCCAAGCGACCGACACCGGGCGTAAGGCGCGCAATGACGACTGTCTCGGCAGTCGACTGCCGGAGGAGCCACTCCTAACCACCAAGGGCGTGACGATAGCCATCGCCGATGGTGTGAGCGCCGCCGAGGCGGGCAAGGAAGCGGGAGAAATCGCAGTGCAAGGGTTCCTCACCGACTATTACGACACGCCGGATTTGTGGGCGGTGAAGACCTCCGGCCACCGCGTGCTCACGGCCATCAACCGCTGGCTCTACAGTTTAGGCCGCGGATTCACAAACGCGCAACGCGGCTACGTAACCACGTTATCCACGCTCATCATCAAGTCGCACTCGGCGCATATTTTCCACATTGGGGACACTCGTGTCTGGCGACTGCGCAGCGGGCAGGTTGAGCAGATTACCCACGACCACGCATTACGCATCAACGACTGCAATACGCAACTCACCCGTGCCGCCGGCCTGAATCTCAATCTCGATGTGGATTACCACGTCACCGATGTGCGCGAAGGAGACACTTTCCTGCTCACAACTGATGGTGTGCATGAACACCTTGACCAAGCGGGGCTTGCCGATGTGTTTACAGGCCTGAACGGTAGTCTCGACGCCACCTGTGAGGCGCTCATCGCGCGCGCCTTCGCCAATGGCAGCCAGGACAACCTCAGTTGCCAACTCCTGCGCATCGACCATTTGTCGGCGGATAAGGATGCCGCCGAGTTGTCGAGAGAGCTTCGCCAGCGACCCTTCCCACCCGACCTCGCGCCGGGGATGGTTATTGATGGCTTCGCAATCGAGGCGGAAATTGACGCTAGCAAGCGTAGCCAAATTTATCGAGTGCGCGATCGCGAATGCGGCGGGCGCTTTATATTAAAAACACCGTCGGTCAACTTCGAGGACGACGAAGCGTACCTCGAGCGCTTTGTGATGGAGCAATGGATCGCACGGCGCATCGACAACCCTCACGTCGTGAAGGCGGCGCAGCTCACGCGAGACCCCACGTTCCTATACAACGTCTTCGAATACGTCGACGGCCCCACGCTTGGCGAGTGGATGCGCCATCAAACCCAGCGGGACGTGCGGCAGGTGGTGGAAGTACTTCGCGGGCTCATTCGCGGGCTCAATGCCCTGCACCGGCGGGAGATTATTCATCGCGATCTCAAGCCCGACAACATCGTGCTCAATGCAGAAGGTAAACCGGTTATTATCGATTTCGGCGCGTGTTTCGTTGCGGGTATTGACGAAATCGCTGCGCCACTCGAGCGCGATCATGTGCTCGGAACGGTTGACTACACCGCGCCTGAAACCCGTCTTGGTCAGCGACCTGATGGGCGCGTTGACCAGTTTTCGCTTGCGATCATCGCCTACGAAATGTTGACAGACAAACATCCCTACGGCCGGTCTTTCGAGAAAGCACAAACTCTAGCCGAGTTTGCCAAGCTTCGTCACACGCCCGCCTACACGCGCAACCCCCTCGTACCCGTATGGTTAGATGGTGCGCTGCGCAAGGCGATGGACATCGACCCACACAACCGCTACGAGGTGCTCAGCGAATTCGCACACGACCTCACACATCCGAACGAAAAATTCCTGCTCACCGAACCCATCATCAAAGGGGTCAATCAATCTCTTGCCTTCTGGAAAATAGTCGCCGTTACGCTGTTGGTGGTGGTCGCCGTGCTGCTTTTCATTTTACTGAACCCATGAAAACCCCGTTTTCCATCGGTCTTGTCTTTGCCGGATTGCTGATCCTGGCAATTTATCTTGGCTCTCACCAAATGCGCGACTTTGACCCGGCGCTGAAATGGTATGCGGTAGCTAGTGTGTTGGGCGCTTTCGCGGTGGGGTACCGGTTCACGGTGTGGGCGCAACGGCCGCCTTCGCGGATGTATTTCAAGCGCGGGCTGGAACTAGCGTGGCGGCATCCGGGGCTGTTGTTCAAATCTGGCGGCCAAAAGATCGCGGCGCAGACGTTCATCAAGGAGCGCGGTCATTATCGCTGGATCATGCACTTGTGCCTTTCGGGTGGTTGCACACTGACGTTTGTGGTGACATTTCCGCTGGTTTTTGGGTGGATTCATTTTGATGTCGGCAACACGGCGGAGATTTATCAGGTGAAGGCGTTTGGCACGGTGGTGCGCGAGTTCAGCGTGCATAGTCTCGAAGCCAAGTTGATGTTCAACATACTCAACATCGCCGCAGTCTTCGTGCTGGTTGGCCTGCTGATGGCCGGCTGGCGAAGGCTCACCAACGCCGGCGTGCGCGCGGTACAGAATTTCACGGAGGACATCATGCCGTTACTGATCATCTTTGCCGTCACGGCCACGGGATTTATGCTCACAGTGAGCTACAGTTTCCTGAAAGGCCATGGGCACGGTCTTCTCGTATGGGTGCATTTGTTCACGGTGGTGGTGCTGATTTTTTACATACCATTCGGAAAACTCTTTCACATGTTCCAGCGGCTCTGTTCGGTGTGCGTAAGTCTCTACAAGCAGGCCGGCGAGGAGGGCCCGCAATCGGGATGCGCGGTATGTCACGATGTGTTTGCTTCGCAGATGCATGTTGATGATTTGAAAAACGTGCTCGACCAGCTCGGATTCAACTACCGTTTTGCCACCCCTAAGGGCGAGGTGCATTATCAAGATATTTGCCCCAAGTGCCGGCATCGTTTGCTCGCGGTAAATCAAGGGAAGACGCTCGGACGATAAATGGCTTTCCTAAACCTAACTGAAGACGAATATATCGAACGCTACGGCCCCACCCCGGCTTACATGTCCGAGAGAGGCTTTGAGGGTGAGCCAGATAAGTTGGTGAAGACCCATTGCTGCTTCTGCGGCGTGCAATGCGGCATTCAGTTGAAGGTCAAGGAGAACAAGATTGTCGGCTTCGAACCGTGGGAGGAGTTTCCGGTCAACGAAGGCAAACTCTGCCCCAAGGGCGTGAAACGTTACCTGCAAAATGGTCATCCCGACCGGCTAACGACGCCGCTGATGCGGTCGGAAGACGGTTTCCGCGAAGCCGGTTGGGACGAGGCATTGAGCAAAACCGTTTCGGAAATCCGGCGTGTGCAGGCGACTTACGGCAGGGACGCCGTGGCGTTTCTCGGTGGCGCGTCGATGACCAATGAGAAATCATACATCAACGGCAAGTTCGCCCGCGTGGCGCTCGGCACGAGGAACATTGATTACAACGGCCGACTCTGCATGGCGAGCGCCGGGGCGGCGAACAAGTTGGCCTTCGGTATCGATCGCAGCGCCAACCCGTGGAAGGACATCCCGAAGGCCAAGGTGCTGATTCTCGCTGGCACGAATATCGCAGAGTGTTTCCCAATCCTCACTGATTATATTTGGCGCGCACGCGATAACGGCGCGAAGATTATTGTCATCGATCCGCGCATCACGCCTATTGCACGCACGGCTGACCTCTTCCTGCCCGTACGCCCCGGGCGCGACAGCGCGCTGGCCCACGGCATCCTGCACATGATGATAGAACGGGGATGGATTGATGAGGATTTTATTGCCGCCCACACCAACGACTTCGACGCCGTCCGCGAGTTGGTGAAAGACTACACGCCCGCGCACACGGAGCAAATCACCGGCGTGCCCGCTGCCAGCATCGAGCAGGCTGCCGAGTTGTGGGGCACAGCCGAAACTTCCATGCTGCTGCACGCGCGCGGCATTGAGCATCACACCAAGGGAGTGGAAAACGTGCTCAGCTACATCAATCTCGTGCTCGCCACCGGCCGCATCGGCAAACCAGGTAGCGGCTACGGCACCCTCACCGGCCAAGGCAACGGCCAAGGCGGACGCGAGCATGGCCAGCGTTGCAATCAACTCCCCGGCGGTCGAGACATCAACAACCCTGAACACCGCGAGCATATTGCAAACTTTTGGGGCATCGATGAAACCAAACTGCCCCGAGAAGGCCTCACTGCCTGTGAGATAATCGATGACATCGAGATGGGTGAAATCAAGGCACTCATATCCATCAGTTTTAATCCGCTCGTGTCCATCCCTGATAGCGCACGCACTCGCAAGGCGTTGGAGAAACTCGAGCATTTCACCGCCATCGATTTTTTCCTGAGCGAAACTGCCCAGTACGCCGACGTGGTGCTCGCCGGTTCGTTGCAGGAGGAGGACGAAGGCACCGTGACCACCGGCGAAGGCCGGTGCGTGCGACTGCGTCCCGTGGTACGCCCGCCCGCTGAAGCCCGCGTGGACTGGCACATCATCGCCGACCTCGCCCAACGCCTCGGCGCCGGCCGGCATTTTGCCCACGAAACCCCCGCCGATATTTTTAAGGAACTCACCGCCGCCTCCGCCGGTGGCCCTGTCGATTACAGCGGCATGAGCTATGAACGCATTGAACATGAGATGGGGATATTCTGGCCCTGCCCCGCACCCAATCATCCCGGCACACCGAGGTTGTTTGCCGGCGGGCGCTTCGCGCATCCCGATGGTCGAGCCAAATTTCATGCCTTTCCCTAC
>CAJWEP010000179.1 GCA_913030945.1 uncultured Verrucomicrobiota bacterium | reverse complement strand
GCTGGGATGGCTCAAGTCCGGTGACGATTCCGGCGTCCGAGGCACAGTTCTACGGCAGAGCCGTGAAATAGATTCACACCACCAACTAAACCAACGAAGGGTCCGGCCTCGGCCGGGCCCTTTTTTTGGTTTTGCGCTTGGCCAAGCGCTGGGGATACCTTGGCCAAGCGCAGTCGCGGTTCAATCATGGCATTCGATCAACAGGCACTCGCTCAATACAAGGAAAAGCTCCTCATCATGGCCAGCCACGCCGAGGGGATGGTCACCCGGGCGGTGCGCGCCCACCTCGACCGCGACGAACCCCTGGCCAACCAGGCGCTTGAGACCGATAAAACCATCGACCAGTTTGAAATCCAGATCGATCGCATCGCGCTTGGCCTGCTGGCACAGGCCCCGGGTGAGTTTGAACTGCGCCAGGTCACCTGCGGCATGAAGATTGCCCGTGAACTCGAGCGCGTCGGCGATGAGGCCACCACCATCGCCCGCCGGGCCGTCGAGCTCATGGCCCTCCCTGCCCTGCCCACACCGCTGAACATCGCCGAGATGACCTTCCTGGCCAACGCCATGCTCAAGGACGCGCTCGACGCCTTCGTCAGCGGCAACACCGTGCTCGCCCGGGGAGTGATCCCCCGCGACAGTCGGGTGGATGAAATGAACCAGACCCATCAGGACAACCTGACCGAACTGATGGAGGCCTCCTCGGAAAACATCCAGCGCTGCCAGCATCTGGCCGTGATCAGCAAGTGCCTCGAGCGGATCGCCGACCACGCAAAAAACATTGCCGAGGACGCCGTCCTGCTGCACGAGGCCAAGGACATCCGCCACACGGATACCAGCACCGGGTGATTTTTCATGCCGCGCAAAAACGACATTCGAATTCTGGTGGTGGACGACGAACCGGACGTCCTCGAGTTGGTCGTTTTTCATCTCGAGAAGGAACAATTCAAGGTTACCGTGGCGGACACCGGCGACCGGGCCCTCAAGATGGCCCGCGAGCATCTGCCCAGCCTGTTGATCCTCGACCTGATGCTGCCCGGCATCAACGGGCTCGAGATTTGCCGGTTGCTCAGGCGCGACCCGAAGACGCGCGACATCCCCATCCTCATGCTCACCGCCCGCGCCGCTGAGGAGGATCGTGTCAAGGGCCTCGAACTGGGGGCGCACGACTATGTGACCAAGCCGTTCAGCCCGCGCGAACTGGTGCTGCGGGTCAAGAACCTCCTGCGCCTCACCGGCGAAAGCCCAAACAGCGTCGAGCTCATCGAGGCCGGTCCATTCAGGCTGGACACTGTCCGCCACCAGGCCACGGTCGATGGCCGGGCGCTGAACATCACCGCCACCGAGTTCAGGCTGCTCTCCCTGTTGGCCAGCCGCCCCGGCGAGGTGCAGCCGCGCGAGACGCTCCTGCGCGATGTCTGGGGCTACGAACCCACGCTCGACACCCGAACGGTGGACACCACGATGCAGCGCCTGCGCTCCAAGCTTGGCCAGGCGGCCGACTGCGTGCAGACCGTGCGCGGCGTCGGCTATCGCCTGATCGGTTCGAACGAATGACCGGCTGGTACGTTGCCATCCTTCTTTTGCTGGGGCTCATCGGCCTGCACCTTGGGTGGCGGCGGCGCTACCGGTCGCTGGCGCTTGGCCAAGCGGCCAGGCCGGCCGCCCTGACCAGCGCCCCGGGCATGACCGACGTGTTCGCCGATATGCCCGAGGGCGTGCTGCTCACCAACCCGGAGGGTCTAATCGAGTTTGCCAACCCGGCCTTCTGCAGGCTGTTTGAGCTGGCCGACGATCCAAGGGGAAAAACCGTGATGGAGGCCATTCGCATCCACCAGGCCAACGAGTTGGTCGAGCGGTTGAAGGAGGAACACAGCGCCGTGCAGGAGGAGTTCATGCTGCCCGGTCTCGATCAGCGTTTCCTGCAGGTCAACGGCGTGGCAATCCGCGAAAAACAGGGCTACCACCGCGGCGCCATTCTTGTGTTCCACGACCTCACCCGGCTCAAGCGGCTGGAGAATCTGCGGCAGGAGTTCGTGGCCAATGTCAGCCACGAGTTGCGCACGCCCCTCTCCATCATCAAGGGCTACGTCGAGACGCTGCTCGACGCCGAGCCGGACACCGGGTCACTCTCCCACCGCTTTCTCAGGAAAATCGAGAACCACTCCGACCGGCTGGCCTACCTGATCGAGGACATCCTGACGCTGTCCCACCTCGAGTCCGGCGACACCGGCCTCGACCTGCGCGAGGTGAACATCCATCGGCTTGTCGAGGGCGTGCTGGATGGCCTCCGGGAGATGGCCGACAAAAAAAAGGTGCGACTGAAAAACAGCGTGCCGGATCACCTCACCCTGCATGCCGACAGCCAGCGGCTGTTTCAGGCGCTCAACAACCTGGTCGAAAACGGGATCAAGTACGGCGGGCAATGTGTCCGCGTTTCAGCCAGCCAGGCGGACGGCGAACTCGACCTGTGCGTGGCAGACGATGGCCCCGGCATCCCGACCGAGGTGTGCGATCGAATTTTCGAGCGATTCTTCCGCATCGACAAGGCGCGCTCCCGCGAAATGGGCGGCACCGGCCTCGGCCTCTCCATCGTCAAGCACATCACCCAGCTCCACGGCGGCACAGCCCGTGTCGAGAGCCAACTTGCCCAGGGCGCAAGCTTCCATCTCACCTTCCCGACCCCCAGTGTCTAGCTCGAAGCCACTTAGCCCGGCATTAACAAGCCGGCAATGGTCGCTGTGAGATAACAGGCCAACACGCCACCCACCATCGCCTTTAGGCCAAGCCTCGCCAGGTCCGCCCGACGCTCAGGTGCCAGCGTGCCGATGCCGCCGATCTGGATGGCCACGCTACCAAAGTTCGCAAAGCCGCAAAGCGCATAGGTCGCGATCGCGCTGGTGCGGGGGCTGAGCGCCCCCTCCCCTTCCATCATGGAAGTAAGCTGCAGGTAACCCATGAACTCGTTGAGCACCACGCGCTCGCCGAGCACTGATCCCACCCGGACACACTCGTCCGGCGGGACGCCCATCAGCCAGGCGAACGGCACGTTCAACCAGCCGATCACTTCCTGGATTGTGGTGCTCCAGCCCAGCGGTGAGAGCACCCAGCCAAGAATGGCATTGGCCATGTAGACCAGGGCAACAAAGGCAATCAGCATGGCAATGACGTTGATCGATAATCGCATCCCATCCGACGCGCCCTGACACAGCGCATCGATGCTGTTGGTCGCACTGCTCTTTGGCAACGCACACTCCTCATCCACTGTTTCGCTCTTGTCCGTTTCCGGAAACATGAGCTTGGCGATCACCAGTGTGCCGGGCGCGCTCAGGATGGATGCCGTCAGCAGATGACCGGCATTAATCCCCAGCGAGGCGTAGGCAGCCGCCACACCGCCGGCGATCGTCGCCATCCCGCCAACCATCAGCGCCATCAACTCACTGCGGGTCATCCCGGCAAGGTACGGCTTCACCACCAGCGGCGCCTCGGTCTGGCCCATGAAGATGTTGGAAGCGGTGGCGAGCGTCTCACTGCCACTGGTGCGCATCGTGCGACGCATCACCCAGGCAATGCCGGTCACCACCCACGGCAACACGCGCCAGTGGTAGAGCAACGACGAGAGGGCCGAGACAAGGATAATCGTGGCCGGGATCGCGATGGCGAAGATGACCCCCTCGCCAAAGGTCTCCTGCATTTTCCCCCCGTCGCCAAGCGCGCCAAACACCAGCTTGGCACCTTCCCCGGCAAACTCGTTCAGTTTGCGGATGGCCACGTTGGCCGCCTCGAACACCCCTTGGCCAAGCGGCGTCCTGAAAACAACCAGGCCAATGATCCACTGCAGTCCCATGCCCCAGGCCACCACACGCCACGGGACTTGGCGGCGGTTGGACGACATCGCCCAGGCCAGGCCAAGGAACGATAGAATCCCCAACAGACTGATCAACCTGAGAGTCAAAGCAACGGCGGGAAGCTAGTGGGCCGCTTGGCCAAGCGCAAGCCCACCCGCCTGCCCGTATCAAACCAAGGGCCATAAAGAGGGTGAAATAATTATAACTTGCCCAATCGCATGCATGGGCGTACGGTTTTGTCTCTCCCGGGTATGAACTTGAATGGAAGTCCATGAAAATCCAACGCCAGCACAGTCATGATACCGGGGACGGCATGGCTCTTCGACCGGCGCCTTGGGGATTTACCCTGATTGAGTTGCTGGTGGTCATCGCGATCATCGCCATCCTGGCCGCCCTGTTGTTGCCGGCCCTGGTTCGGGCCAAGTCCGAGGCAAAGCAGATCAAATGCAAGAGCAACATGCGCCAGATTCAACTGGCCTGGTACCAGTACGCTGATGATCATGACGGGAGAGGGCACCCGCGGCGCAACTGGATGCGCTGGATTCGTGACAGGGGCGATTTCACGGATCCGACCCCGATTAGGAGTCAAATGATTCCCCCATCCCATCCCGAAGCCTACTGGGGAGTTGCCTATGTGCCCTATACGGGCTGGAGTCCACAGATATTCCTGTGTCCCTCCGCCAAGGCAGTTGATGATCAATATAAGGGACCGCCGCATCAGGATGGACTTTTTAAGGATGGGTTCAAATATGTTACCTATGGATTCAATGGATTCAGTGTCACGCCCAATCGGCGATCTTTTGGACTGCAACTCGCCGTCTGGGAAGGGGTTGTTAATCAGAATCCATGGCCCAGCAGGGCTCGCCCCATTGCCAGCTATCCGCGTCCTTCCGAGACCTTGATCTTTCAGGATGCCTGGGAATCCATGCTGGATGGGGTGGACGACACCCCTCTCTTTCTAGGCCAATGGTCTGCCTGGAAAGAACGCCTAGACGAATATTACCGTCACGGTGATGTTGGAAACATCATGTGGGCTGATGGACACGCATCCCAGGCAAGGAGGGGAAAAGTTTATTGGAAAGAGGAATGGTATATCGGACGGCCTTTACGGGGAGGAGGTTGAACCGCCTTTAACTTGGATGAAAAACAGTGTTAATTAAGATATTAAAATGAATATGAGTACCATCAAAACCTTGGTCACGGCATCCCTCTCCCTGGTCTGTCTAATTTCATTACAGGCGGAGATCACGGGGCAGTGGGATTTTGAGAGTGATTTATTGGCAGCTACCGGAAACGACTTGGAATATTTTGACGGCCCGGATGGTCCCACCGAACAGGAAACCAAATTTGGCACGACTGCCACCTTTGGTATTCCTATGATTGACGGCTCTGTCGCCAGTGTCATGAAGACAGCAAAGAACTCTTCATCAATGGGCTATTTGCTTCGTCCGGATCTGCCTGGAAACGGAGGGGGTGACTTGGCGAATCAATGGTCGTTGGTGATGGATTTGCTTTATCCGGTTGAATCATCGGGGAAGACCAGGGCCATCCTTCAGATCGACGATCCGTTTAATAACGGAAACGGAGCCGAGCTTTCAATTAACGCGAACAACGGCGTTGGCGCATTAGAGGGGCACGGGGTGGTTGAACCCAACACGTGGCATCGTTTGGTGGTCACCGTTGATCAGGCCGCCGAACCTCCGGTCATGAAGAAATACTTAGACGGTAAAAAAATCGGTGAAGAGATTCTTCCGGTTGATCCGGTTTTCGGACTGGTCGATGGTCGCTGGGCGATTCTGGATCAGACCAGTGCGTATGGAGATGATTCGGTGCTGTTGTTCACCGATGATGGTGGCCGATCAGAGATTGGTTATGTGGCGAGCATTCAATTCCATGATCAAGTCCTGTCCGTTGGTTACGTCGCTGCCCTTGGAGGTCCCACTGCTGGCGGTATTCAAACAGACGTTCAAGTCATTGCGGCGGTTGAGTCAGTTTCTCCGGCACCCGGTGATCCTCTCGTGTTTCCGGAGATCCCGATCGAGATTGTTTTGGCTGACGGCGATCAACCGGTTCCCGAAGAGTCGATTAAATTGATTCTTAACGGGGAACCTGTCGTTCCGGATATTCAGAACCTCAGCAAAGGCAAGAAGCGGATCACCTATGATCCAGGACTGCTGGAGCCTGGAGTTGGGTTTACTGTGGAATTTCGATTTTCAGACCCCGCCAATGGCAACCAGGTAAACTCAACTTTGTGGTCTTTCACGATGGCCCCCTATCATTTGCCGCCTTTGAATCCCGCAGAGATGGCCATTTTCTACATGCCGTTCGAGGAGTCAACAGCAGTTCATGATGGGGTTGTGTCGGATCGATCCAATAGCGAGAATCATGGTGTTTTACAGTTGGCCGAAAATGCAGGCGATCGCTCGATAGAGGGCATCCTCGATGGAGGGATCGATTTCAACATTGAGCTTGGTTCAGGCGATTTGAATTACATTGAACTGGGCAAGCCCTGGCCGGACATCCCCAACACTTTTGCCTGTTGGATAAAAATCGCCCCTGACTTTCCAGCCAGCCAGCGTGTGGGGGTCATTTTGGGCAATTACAACGTTGCTAAAAACATCAACTGGGAAGTCCATACTTCGGGGCACCCACGCATTTGGTGGAACAACGGAAGTCTCGATTGGAAAATAGATCAGTATGACATGCGGACCGGGGAGTGGGAGCACATGGTATTCGTTCGCGACACGATCAAGAAACAGATCTTTTTCTACTTGAACGGACGTTTGGCAGCCACCTTGGATAAGGTGGCTGAGGATGTGAATCCAGACGCGTTTTCATACGTGGGTGCGGATCGTCGTGGGTCGGGCACCCATGTCTTCAAGGGACAGATTGATGAATTGGCGCTTTTTGCCGAGGCGTTATCACCAAGTGAAGTATTCCGTCTTTATGCCAACCCATTTAAGTTTCCGGAGTTCAAATTTCCCACGCCTCCCATCGTGGAGATGGTGCCCGAGGAGGACGCCATCAATGTGGCTCGACTCCCCGGAATTGAAGTTGTGATTGATGAATCCTTTGGAAAAACATCAGTTGATCTTAGTAGCATTTCCCTGGCACTGGATGGTTCAGATCTGACTCGTGAAACTGTACAGGACGGCAACTTGGTTCGAATCCGCCACCAGGTTTCGGAGGTTTTGGATGCCGAGTCATCTCACACACTCCGAGTCTCATATTCAGACACCGCTGATCCGGCCAATCAAACCATTCGCGAGTGGTCGTTCACAACCGCACCCGTTCCTACCATCGTAAATCAACCCCAGGATCAATCGGTGCTTGCCGGTGCCACCGCGTTTTTTAGCGTGGGCGCCTCCACCGTGGGGCAGACGACCTATCAGTGGGGATTCAATGGTCAAGACATTCCAGGTCAAACCAAGGCGGAGTTGGTCTTGAAGAACGTTCAACCGAGTCAGGCAGGCAGCTATAATGTAGTGGTGACTGACAGAGGCGGGACCGTGATCAGTAAAGCGTGCACCCTGACTGTAACGGACAATTTGCCTGATGACCCTTCGGAATCGTTGATTTTGGGCCAAGTGGCGAGTTGGAGTTTTGATGGCAACCTTGCGAGCGGGATTGAGGGTTTTGATG
>CAJWEP010000178.1 GCA_913030945.1 uncultured Verrucomicrobiota bacterium | reverse complement strand
CTGCGGACGAGGCGCAGCAGTACGCCCGTGCCGTGGGAGAGTAATTGTTATAGTTTGTTTTAGGTTAGTAGTAGATAGGGGTGAGAGGCGGGCAGTCATGCCCGCCTCTTTTTCCATGGAGACAACGATTGATGAAGCCGAGAAAGAAAAACGTGGGGCCGGGGCAGGCAATTGCAGGATTCACCCTGATCGAGTTGTTGGTCGTAATTGCCATCATTGCCATCCTGGCCGCCTTGCTCCTCCCTGCACTTGCCAAGGCCAAGGCCAAGGCCTACGACATCACATGCATCAGCAACTTCAAGCAGTTGCAACTGTGCTGGCAGATGTACACCGACGACAACGACAACGTCGTCCCTCCCAACCACAATTCGGGCGGCGGCGGCGCATGGATCAGCCTGAAAGGTTCCTGGATCCTTGGCAACGCCAAGCGCGACATCACCGACTTCAACATCCGGAACGGCATCCTGTTCAAGTACAACGACTCGAGCGCCATCTACCGTTGCCCGGCAGACCGAGGCAAGGTCGTTTATCAGGAGCGCGAATACCCCAGGACACGCTCCTGCTCTATCGTCAACAAGATGGGCAAGCGGGGCCAGAAATTCTCGGACATCCGCAACCCAGGGCCGTCCGGTTCGCTGGTCTTCATGGACGAGGACGCCTACAGCATCAACGATGGCAACATTGGCCTGCGTTACTACCCGGAAACCAAGTGGGGGGACGGCCCTGCCAAGCGCCACGGCTGGCTGCCGCCCGAGCCTGACCGGCAGCCATTTGGCGAGTACGGCAACGGCGCCGTCATGAGCTTCGCCGACGGCCACGCCGAGCGCTGGGGTTGGCAATCTACCCACCCATTCATGCGCGGCAAGCCCCGCGACGATGCCATCCCGGATTTGCGCCGCATCCAGCGTCACCTGACCAACCAGCCCGTCTCTACCCCTTGAGTATGCGAAAACATGAAGTGAAAGTGAGCATGTCCCGGTTGATCTTCCGGCTCAGTTGGATTGCGTTGTCGGCATCATGGGCTGTTCTTCCCTTGGCTGACGCAGCGCCCCTCTACTCCACTGCCGACATCTTTCCGCCCGGCAAAAAGCACACCCACTCCAGCAGCATCGTGCAGTGCCCCAACGGCGACCTGCTGGCCTGCTGGTATCACGGCTCCGGGGAGCGTACGGCGGATGACGTGCGGATACGGGGAGCCCGCCTGAGAAAAGGAGCCAGACGCTGGGGGCCGGTTTTCGAGATGGCCGACACACCCGGCTTCCCCGACTGCAACCCCATCCTGCACATCGATCCCAAGGGCCGCCTTCGGTTGTTCTGGGTCTCGGTGCTGGCGCATCGCTGGGAATGCAGCCTCCTAAAGGTTAAACGCGCTGAGGATTACCAGGGTCAGGGGCCGCCCAAGTGGTCGTGGCAGGATGTCGTGCAACTCAAGCCGGGACCGGGATTCGCCCAGACGATGGAACAGCGCTTCGGCGAAATCAAACTCAACACGGAAATGTGGGCCGAATACGCCCAGCCTTATGAGGACCTGCTGCTGAAGGCCGCCCGCGATCCGTTCAAGCGCCAGACCGGATGGATGCCCCGCACCCATCCGTTGATCCTGCCAGGCGGTCGAATCCTGCTCCCGCTTTACTCGGACGGCTTCAATGCCTCGCTCGTGGCCATCTCCGACGACAACGGCGAGACTTGGAGCGCCAGCCGGCCGATCATCGGCCTCGGCCCCATCCAGCCCAGCCTGGCCAGGCGACGGGACGGGACGATCGTCGCGTTCTGCCGCGACTCCGGGCCGCCGCCGTTCCGGATGCTGGCCAGCCTCTCCCTCGACAACGGCGAGACCTGGAGCGCGGCGCTGGATACCACTCTTCCCAACCCCGGCTCGAGCCTCGAGGTGACCGTCCTGCGCGACGGACGCTGGCTGATCGTGTACAACGACTCCAACAAGTCACGCGACAACCTCACCGTTGCCCTTTCCACCGACGAGGGCAAAACCTGGCCGCTGAAGCGGCGGCTCGAGCCGCGGGACGACGGCGCCACCTCCTTCAGCTACCCTTCCGTCATTCAGGCGGCCGATGGCGCGGTGCACATCACGTACACCTGCAAGGGTCAACGCGGAGGGCGAATACGCCACGGCATCCTGCAGGCTGATCAGATCAAGCCTGATTAACCGTTTTCTCCGGTTGCAGCCACTGGACGAACTCCAGCACGTTGCCGTCCGGGTCGGCGGCGTACAGCCAGCGAACCATGCCGGGAATCTCCATCGGTCCCTTCAGAAGGATCACTTGTTTTTCGCGCAGCTTCTGCTCGGTGACGTGAATGTCATCCGACGCAAAAGCCAGGTGCGGGCAGAATGACTGCTTATCGGTGGCGGGTCGCTTGGCCAAGCGCAGCGGCTGGAGCAACTCGAGGCGCGCCCCCTCCATCTCGAGATAGGCGAAGGCTTCGCCATGGGCCTCATCCACTTTTTTGAACAGAAACTTCAGCCCGATTTTCTGTTCATAAAACTCGATGGCCGCGTCGAGATCCGACACCTCAACGGCAACATGGTCGAGCTTGGCCATGGGCGGCATCACCGGGCCGGGCCCGGCTTGACGTTGAATTCCTTCCACACCGCAGCGGTGCGCCCGGCCATGTCCACCGTGGCCGTCCGCAGCCGGTAACGCCCGGGAGCTTGCACTTTGAACTCGATCTCCACCGCGGTGGCGTCGTCGCCCCGGCTGATGCGCGCCTCCTCACTCTCCCAGCGCAGGAACCGGTAATCCTCATCCTCCGGCCCGTATAGTTCCCAGGCCGCCATCACGTTCCGGTACACTCCCTTTTTGTTGGCGCCCAGCGTGTAATAAATCGCCGCGTCGCCCTCGGTAATCGTGGCGCGGGCCGTCATCGTCAGTGGTGCCGGGGCGGTTGCCGGGGACACGGACACGGCCAGCCTGGGCGGCGTGCCGCCGGGGCGGGCCGGCGTCCGGGCCTTTTCAAGGACGACGTTTTTTTCCCCGGTCCGGACTTCCACACGGCCGTCTTCCCGGACGCGAACCACTTCGCGGTAGCCGGTGTGCTCGAAGCCGTCCAGGTCCCACAATAGATCAAACGCCACTCCCTGCCGGAGGCAGCGCTCGATCTCGGTGAAGAAATTCCCCATCACGACCCGGTACTTGACCCCTTCGCGGTTTCGCCGCTCGAGGTTCAACTCGCCCACGCCCCACAGGCTGCCCTTGCCCATGTACACATGGCCAAGGTTATAGCCGGGAGGCAGCAGGATGAGCACCTCGGCGGCTCGCTTGAGGCGGGCAAAGTCCCGGTGCGGATGGCTCTCCGCGTGCGCCCGAAGGTTGCGCGCCAAGGCAAGGCACTCGTTGAAAGGCACGCAGGCGAGTTTGTGGCTGTCCCAAAAAAAGAACAGCCGTGCGCCCAGATCATGGGCGTGGGTCTGGAACCAAAAGGCGTCCGTCCGGTCCACCGCACCGTAGATGCTCATCCCCCAGTCTCGGCCCGTGGCCCGGGCGGCGCCCCGGAGAAAACCGTAAATGATGGAGGCGAAGTTTTTTGGGCTGTCCACGGGAATCTGGCAGCCGTAGGTCATGTTCATCTCCGGCAGCGTTCGGCGGGTGCCCACGCGCCCGGGCGGCTCCCAGACCATCGAGGACGGCGGGGCGGCTCCGCCCTCGGACAACTGGTAGCCGGCCGTGCTGACCATCGTCTCCCAGCTGTAAATGTTGCGCTGCAGGAAATGCATCCCGCCCGTGTCCACGTCCGGCCGGTTGTCCAGGCCCCGCAGCAATGCCGTGGGTGTGCCTTCGGTTTTTTTCTTGTGGAAATGTTCCCGGAGTTCGTCCAGCGCAAGCTGCGGCGTGATCGCCTTTCGGTAAGCCGGATCCTTGCGCAGGCGGGGGCGTATCCGGTGATCGCGGGTGACCACCGCCGGCTCGTCGAGAAACAACGACGGCCCAAGATAGTTGCTGCGGTAAAGGCACTCCGGGTAACTCACGTCCCCACCGCCGGGTCCCCAGTAAAAAACATCCCGGGTCTTGGCCCAGTCCGCAATCTCCGGCCGAACGAACAGGCACGTCATCCCGGACTCGAGCATCAGTTCGTAGTCCGCCTGCGTCAACGGGATCAACTCGTAGTCCGACTCATCAAAGAGTCGGGTCTGGTCCTTCTGCTTGGTCGCGTGGGGAACGCCGAGCAGCAGGTCCGGCAGCAACTCGATCACCCTCGCCTCCGGGGGTGAAGCAACGTCTCCCACGGCGGCATCAACCAAGCGCCGGTAACGGTGGCCCAGGTATCGGACTTGGGACGGGAACAGGCCCTTCGCCGCATCCGTCGTCTGCCTCGGAAACAGGTGCTCCCACGCGCCCAGCCTCGGAAGCACTGCCGCGCCGGTGAACCGGTTGCGGTACTCGAGCGGTTGACCCGACCCTGCTTGAAGCAGGTAGCGCGACACGGTTTCGCGCGCCGCTGTTTCGGTTCGCGCCGGGTAGACGGAGCCAAGCGCCCACACGCGGAACGATTCGCCGTTGGCCTTCTCCGCGCTCAGGTGCAGCCATTGACGCGCTGCACTGCCGTCCTCCTCCGCTTGGCCAAGCGCGATCGTGAAGGCCTTCACCACGGATCCGGGAAGCTGCCCGTCACCGTCAAAAGAGTACCGAGCCGCCAAGCCCGGGGTTCCAAGGGGCACCGCTCCCGCCGGGCATGTGCCACACGCGGCGAGCCACCCCACCAATACAGACAGCGTGAACCTGCGCATTGGGACACCGTAGCCCATGCGCAAGAAATGCAACAGGCTATTCTGAACGGAGCACCTCGATCATCCCGTGCCCGACCCTCAGCATGCCACCCTCGATGACCTTGGCCTGCAGCCCGCCACGGCATCCTGCAACCGGAACAGCTCAGGGCCAACCAGGCGGACAGGCAACGGTGGCGACCCTTAAAAGCCGCGCATCATCCGTAACCCCAGCATCCCCAAGATCGTGCTGCCCCCCACAATCCAAATCCCGTAAGTTGATGGCCGTGGTCAGCAACGAGACCAACGCGCCTTTCAAAATGCCGATCGACTCCTCATCCATTTCGATGAACTTGCCCAGCAGGAAGGAGCCGACAACAAACTGCCCCAGGTAGGCGATGGAGGGATCGAATCTCATCTTGAAGGCCACCATCATGATCGCGACATAAACGAAGAGCAAAACCGCCATGAGCACGTAGGAAGCCTTGAACGGGACGTCCTCCTTGAAAACAGCCCGAACCGCCAACTTCAGGCTGGCCGCCTGAATGGGCACCACAATAGCAAGTACGATAAACAGGAGAACCGTCAAGAACTTGGCCAAGAACCAGATGGCGGGAATGATCTGCCCCAACATGAATGTAACCACCCCGAGGATAAGGATGGCCAAAATAAATCCTACCGTCGGATTCATGCGATGAATTATACGGTTTATTTATTGTTTAGCAAATTATTTTTTATTCAAAAGTATGTCTGAAGCCGCTCCCCCTCGGGCAGCCACGTCGCTTCAGGCGACAATCTCTTTGAGGATTCGGCCGCCGATGCCGGTCAGCCTGCGGGTGCGGCCGGCGTGCTGGTAGTTGACCACCTCCTGGTCGAGCCCCATGAGGTCGAGGATGGTCGCGTGCACGTCGCGAACATGGATGGTGTCACCGATGCCGCGCAGGCTGAACTCGTCGGTTGCGCCGGCGGTGGTGCCGCCTTTCACATTGCCGCCGGCCATCCACATGGTCAGCGCCCACGAGTTGTGCTCGCGGCCGGGGCGCGATGCCATGCCGCCGTTCCTGAACGGTGTGCGGCCCATCTCGGAGGCCCACACGACCAGCGTCTCATCGAGCAGGCCGCGCTGTTTGAGGTCGACCAGCAAACCGGCGACGGGACGATCCACCTCGGAGCAGTGGCGGATCATGCCGCCCTTCACGTCGCCGTGGTCGTCCCAGCTCATGTTTGTGATCTGCACGCCATGCACGAGCAGGGTGTGGCGCACGCCGCTCTCGACCATGCGCCGCGCCAGCAGGCATTGGCGACCGAAGCCGGCGGTGGTGCCGTTGTCCAGCCCGTACAGGTCACGGATGTGCTGCGATTCGCCGCTGATGTCCACCAGATCCGGCGCCTCGGTCTGCATGCGAAACGCCAGTTCGTACGCGCTGATGCGTGCCTCGAGTTCACTCTCGACGCCGCGCTTGGCCAAGTGGCGGCGGTTGAGCCACTGCAGAGCATCCATCTCGCGGCGCTGCCGGATGCGCCCGATGCCCTTGGGCGAATCAAGGTTCAAAATCGGCGTGCCGCTTGGCCGCAGCATTGTGCCCTGGTACGTCGCCGGCAGATAGCCGTTGCTCCAGATCGCCGCCCCGTTGACCGGTGCGCCGCGCGGATCCTGTATCGCCACGTAGCCAGGCATGTTGCGGTTGCCGCTGCCAAGGCCGTAGCTCACCCACGAGCCGACCGACGGGCTGCCGGGGAACTGGCTGCCGGTGTTCACATGCAGCGTCGATGGCCCGTGGTTCTGGTTGTCGGTCTTGATGCCGTGGATGAATGCCAGGTCGTCGGCGTGCCCAGCCAGGTGAGGGAAGCGGTCCGACATCCAGCGGCCACTCTGGCCATGCTGCGCGAACTCAAACGGGCTGCCGATGGTGACGTGCGGGAACGAGAGACGCCCCTGCAGTTCACCGGAAATCTCGGGGATACGGGAGAGCGGTTTGCCGTGCAATTCACGCAGCCTCGGCTTGTACTCGAACGAGTCCATCTGACTCACCCCACCCTGCATGAACAGGAAGATGCAGTTCTTGGCCTTGCGTGCGAAATGCGTCTGCCGCGCGGCAAACGGATTCGCCTGGCCAACGCCGGCACGGAGGTCGTCCATCACCACGCCTCCAAGCGCCATGGCGCCGATGCCATTCCAAGCACGGGAGAGAAACTCCCTGCGATTTGGCCAAGCGCTCAAATTCATCTGAACGCCGAAAACCTAGCACACAACCGCGCAAATGCGAGGGATAATCATGGAAATCACGAAGCTCGCTCCCTTGAAGTCGGTGGGGAGTTTTTGTGGGGGAAACAGGGCGGAATCAGGCGGCATTGGAGTTCACGCACTTCGGCCCCTTGAGCGGTTCCTTGGAGTTGGGGATGACCGGGTAGTTCTCGGAGTAAATAGCCTCCACCGGGCATTCCTCAACGCAACTGGTGTAAACACAATCACCGCACGCTCCTGTGATTACAAATGCCACAATTGCCTTTCTTTATTGAGGTCGGTACCGCAAACGCCGAGAGGGTTTGCATTCAACCCGGCGAAGTCGAGCCACATTCACCGGCCCCGGATCAGTCAATGTACACAAACTCAATATGTTATTTGATCAATATTTTCTGTGTTTTTTAAAAACATAAAACCTTAATCACACTTTTTGAGGGCATCGAGATTGCCTCGGTATTCAGCCAATGAATCGCGCTCAATGTTGGTGCAAACGGACTGTTTGCCCCTGACCTCTGAAAACGGAATCCACCAGACTTCATTGCACGGA
>CAJWEP010000177.1 GCA_913030945.1 uncultured Verrucomicrobiota bacterium | reverse complement strand
AGGCCACCGTTGCCTTCCTCAAGAGCAAGGGCGGCACAAGCATGACGCCCGAGGAGCGAGCCGAAGCCGATCCCGGTATGGGGGGCGGCATGATGATGCCGGCCGGCGGGCCGTTCGGCTTCCCGGGCGGGATGCCGCCGGGCATGTTTGGCCCGGATCCGTTTTTGCCGCCGGGCGGCAATCCCTACGCCGCGCCCAAGGGCAGGAATCCGACGCCTTCCAAGCGCCAATAACTTAGCCAAGAGCAAGCCCGTAAACGTCGCTTGGCCAAGCGCTGCGAGGATGGCAGGATGGCCGTATGGCGCACGCAACCTTCAACACCGGGGAAATCATCGCCGTCATTGGCGACAATGCCGCGCAAGACAGCCACCGCGCTGGCTATAACGGAGTCTGGGATTTCAGGCATCGCACCAGCACGCGCAACCTGTTTGTTCCAGCCTACGCCGGGTTGAACCTCGAGCACATCTTCAACGGCGAAACCGAGTTTGCGGACGGTGACACCTTCTTTGAGCCGCGCCGCACTCCGATGACATTCACGAAACTCAACGAGCAACAGGCCGTACTGCACCAGCCGGCCACGCCCAACTTTCACGTGGAAAGCACCACCCGCTTCACCCTGCGAGCTCCGTGGTATCTCGACCTGGACTTCCACTGCACCTCCCACCAGCATGTGCACGAGCGCGGCTGGTTCGGCTGCTTTTGGGCCAGCTACATCAACGGCCCCGCCGACAAGAGCCTCTACTTCCCCGGCGGCTGGCGCGACGGCGAGTCCATGTGGATGCAGCTTTGCACCCAGGCGCACGACGACGAAAGCACCGTTCTCGCGCACAGTGACAACTTCAAACTGACCTGGCAGGAAGGCAGCCGCGATGCGCTCTTCAAAAATTTCTCCCGCATGCGGTACGCCAAGCCGATGTACTACGGGATTATTGAGGATCTCGTGTATATCCTCATGTTCAAGCCCGGGACCGGCATCCGCCTGACGCACTCCCCCAGCGGCGGCGGTTTCAACAAGGCGTTCAACACCACCAACCCGGCTTGGGACTGGCAGTTCATCGTGCCCGACTACGACGTGATGAAAGAGTACCGCTACCAAGCCCGCGCCGTACTGCGTCCAAGGTGCTCACGAGCAGAAATCCTCGCCGAATACGAGAAATGGGCCGCGCATTAGCACAAACGCATCAATTCGAATCGGATATGACGGTTTTCGCTGGCAACGGATAAAGCTGCCCGATGGATTTGGCGGCACAGTTACCTTAGCATGCGCCCCCATTACCAGTTCCAATCGGCTCACGGCCTCACCTCTAAAAAGAGGTACACCGCCGCTCACCAATTCCCGCTGATGATGTTTCCAGCTGTGGAAACAGGTCCTGCCAAAGGCTTGTTTTCCAGCTTGCAGAATTGCCTGCAAGCCGGAAAGATTCGACCGGTATGATGAATGCGAAACGATGGCTCATTATTTTTAGCCCCTTGTGGATCGGCTTGGCGACGATGCAGGCAGCTGAAAAGTCGGGTGTGCTGCGGCCGTGGGAGAAAAATGGATGGTATTGGAGTTACAGGGACAAGCCCGTGATGCTGCTGGGGGGCAGCGATGATGACAACCTGTTTCAGTGGCCGGAAAAGAAACTGATTGCCCAGCTTGACCGTTTGGTTGCAGCGGGGGGCAATGTGATTCGCAACACGATGAGTGACCGCAATGACAAGGGTTTCGAGGTGTATCCGTTCAAGCGACTTGACAACGGAAAATACGACCTCAACTCCTGGAACAAGGCATACTGGACGCGGTTCGAACGCATGTTGCACGAGACTGCCAGACGAGAAATTTTCGTGCAGATTGAAATCTGGGATCGCTTTGACTACGCGGACCTAGGCGGCAGTAACCGTTGGCAGGTTCATCCATATAATCCCGCCAACAACGTGAACTATACCTACGAGAAGTCCGGTTTCGCCAAACGGTACTCAGACCATCCCGGCGCGAACAAGCAGCCATTCTTTTTCACCACACCCAAACAGAGGAACAACCGGGTGGTTCTGCGGCATCAACAGCGTTTCGTCGATAGATTACTCGAAAGCACACTGCAATTCGATCACGTGCTTTACTGCATGGACAACGAAACCAGCGGCGAAGAGGAGTGGGGGCGTTTTTGGGCGCAGTTCGTCAGGGCTCGCGCGGCAAGACAGGGCCATGATGTCTACGTCACCGAGATGTGGGATGACTGGAACCTGAGGGCGGAACGGCATAAACGGACGTTCGATCATCCTGAATTGTACGGTTTTGTGGACGTATCGCAGAACAACCACAATAAGGGGCAAAAGCACTGGGACAACTTTCTGCATGTGCGCAATTACTTGGCGTCGCAACCGCGGCCAATGAACACCACGAAGACTTATGGAGCGACTGGAAACAAGTTTGGTCACTCAGATCAGGACGGCATCGAACGGTTCTGGCGCCACCTGCTGGCCGGTGCCTCTTCGATTCGCTTTCATCGCCCTGATTCCGGTCTTGGGTTGAGCGACAAGGCGGTGGCCTGCATTAAGGCTGCTCGACTATTGGAATCCATCATTCCGGCCTGGTCACTGCAACCGGCCAACGAACTGCTTGTTGACCGTGATCCAAATGAGGCCTACCTGGCTGCCGACAACGGCCGTGCCTATGTGGTGTATTTTCCCGCGGGAGGAATGGTTCGCTTGGACACATCGAAGGCCAAAGGACTACTTGCTGTACGCTGGATCAACATCGACACTGGTGAACTCGGCCCACATCAAGGAAAAACGGGTAGTGGCAAAACCGCACTGACTCCACCCGACAACAAAAACTGGGTGGCTGCGGTTGTTTCGCAGTGAGAGGAACGCTGATGTTTGTTCCATCAGGAATACTCCTTATCGTCGACGACGATAAGGTCTCTGCTTGTTTTCCGACATTTAATTTTAGGACGAGCATGGTTATGGCAAGGAAAGGCAATCAAGCCCAAGATTCTGCCGAGCCCAGCGCGGTTGGTGATGGTGTGAGATCAACTTAGGCCACACCTTGATGTTTACTCCGCCACCTCAACCGGCTCATACACATCGGAACCCCCATCTATCCCCCCTGAACAGCTCCAAACGCAATTCAACAACTCCTAAACTTTGAATAACAAGCTGTTCGCCAAGCCTAAGCTCAGGCAGTTTTGTGAAGGAGTCGCTGATGTTTTTCCCTAAACTTATATCATTTTTACTCTTGGCGTTTTTTGCCATAGGACTTACAGGCTGCTCCACCGCCAAGTATTACTCCCACGCTGTTGTCGGACATCTCCAACTCACAACTGGACTGACTCCAATCCGAAAAGTAATTAAGCAGGACGAAACCAACAAAGAACTCAGAAGACAACTTGAGTTGGTTACTGAATTAAGAGATTTCGCCGAGAACAAACTCAGCCTCGACGTTGGGAAAGCTTACTCCAAATACAAGCACCTAGACCGTTCAGCTGCTGCATGGGTAGTGTATGCTGCCCCTCCATTCTCAACTAAACTCCAAACATGGAAATACCCCATTGTCGGCGAGTACCAGAGCAAGGGCTTCTTCAAAGAGCGAATGGCAAAAGAATATTCAGCCAACCTTCAAAGCCAGGGGTTCGATGTGTACGTAGGAGAAGCAATTGCCTATTCAACACTAGGCTGGTTTAACGATCCACTTCTCAGCACCTTCCTTGATGATACCGATGAGGAACTGGCTGAAACGCTATTCCACGAACTCACTCACCGCACCTACTACTTGAAAGGAGATACGATGTTCAATGAGAGCTTCGCAACTACCTTTGCACAAAAAAGCGTGCAACTATGGTTAAAAGAAAAGGGTGAAGATAAACGATTGGAGAAGTATCGAAAAAAAATGAAAAGAAGAGATGAGTTCCGGAGCCTCCTTCAAGAAATAAAGAATGAACTTAGCTTAATCTACAAAAACACAAACAACGATTCAGAGGACATTCTTCAAAAACGCAAACAAGACTCCATACAATCATTCAAGGCCACCTGTACTGCTTTGAGAAAAAAATGGAACAGCCCTAAGTCGCTGGAAAGCTGGATAGATGAAGAAATAAACAACGCAAAGATAGCCGCCACATCTGTCTACCTATTGAAAGTCCCCTACTTCAACCAACTATGGGATCAAGCCAATCAAGACCCCAATGCTTATTTAGAAATGGTTAAGGCCCTTAAGTAACCAGAAGCTATTTGCCTAAGGCAAATAAACGGCGCTAAAATGCTATTCATCTCAACAGCGCCAAAAACATCAGTTTTTTTGTGAATAAATTCAGCGATAGAACGTATTAGTTTCGAATCTTATATTACGATTATGAAAAAAACAATTACATTACTGGCTATGCTTGGCATAGTTTTCTCCCCTCAGGCCCGAGCTTCTCTCGCCGATGAAATTGCCGAAGCCGAAGCCGACTGGTTAATTGCTTCTTGGGAAGCAGAAATAGACGGAAACTCGGTCTCACTGTCTTTCAAGTGGGTTATTAAGGATCATGTACTCGGGTTACACTTCAAGGGCAACAACAACGAAACCTACAGCCTGATTGCCCTGAATCCGGAGTCGGGTGAAGTCGAGCAAACCGGCTATGGCAGTAACGGCAGAAAGAGCACTGGCAAATGGGGTCCAAAGGGGGACATGCCTATGGTGACTCTCACTAGCAAGAACGATGATGGCAATTCTCGGAGCATGGGTGTCGCTTTCCGTCGAATCGACCAAAACAACATTGAAATGCAAATCTACTCAATAGATGCAAATGGTGCTGTTGGAGACTTTGCAGAGTTCAGCACTGAGATGAAGCGGGCTAAGGAGAAGAAGAAATAATTAAGCTGAACTTTGCTTGAGCATGAAACACATACTACTCACAACAATCGCAGCTGTGCTGTTGATGGGGTGGGGTGAGTTGCAGCCAAGCGCGCCGGCTGAATGCAAGCATTGCCCGTGCGGCAGCAAAGCCAGTTGCTGTGTGGACAGCAACCCATCCGATCTGCCGCTTCCGGCGTTGCCCCAGCGCCAGGCCAGCTTCCACGTCCAGCCTGTTGTGGCGGACGGACAGTCCAGCGCGGCTTTTAACCTGCCCCAAGTGGTGCTTAAGTTTTCCTCCCTCCCGCAGCCTCTTCAGTTGAAGGTGGCCGGCGTGCCCGTGCACAAGCGGGTCTGCCGGTATCTGACCTGAGTTTCTTTCTTTTCCCGATCCGACCTGTCCCCGGTGGAGTGTGTCCATCCGGGGCGAATCCTATTTTGAAACTGAAAAGAAAAGAAACGAATGATCCATTTTAACAAGCCGTCCGCGCTCGCAGCCATGGCGGTGCTGCTGGCGGGCTGCGCCGGGACACCCACCCCCGGTGAAGCCAAGGCGCGGCGCAGTGCTCAAACTGTGACGCAGGCTTTCCGGCCAAGCGGCGCGGCACTGAAGCTGCCGGAGTTGAGCGCCGACTCATCGCTTGGCGAGTACCTGCGCCTGGCCATGCTGAAACAGCCCCGGGTGGCCGCCGCCTATTACGACTGGCTGGCGACGGTGGAGACCATCACGGTGTCGCGCTCGTTGCCCGACCCGCAGCTCACCTTTCAGGCGGACATCGCGAGCGCGGTGACCTCAGTGATGCCGGGGCTGATGCAGGCGTTCCCCGGGCCGGGCAAACGCGAAACCCGCGCCGGCGTGGCCACCGCCGCGAGCCGCGCCAAGTATTTTGCCTTCGAAAGTGTGGTGTTGCAGACGGCGTTCGCCGTCAAGCACGCCTATTACGACCTCTGGTTTTTGAACGAAAAAATCCGCATCAACCGCGAGACGCTCGCGCTGTTGTCCGACCTGGAACGCGCCGCGCGCGCAAAAAACGAGGTTGGCACTGTCACGTTGCAGGATATTTACCGCGCACAAATCGAACAGGCCCGCCTGGAAACCGGGATCGCCAACCTCGAGGATTTTCGCGCTCCGCTGCAGGCACGGTTCAAGGCCGCGCTTGGCCTCACGGCGGTCGAGCCGGACCCGCCGTTCCCGGTGCGACTCGAGTCCACGCCGCTGGACTTGGACGCCGAGGGGTTGCTGGCGGTCGGCTTCGACGTGAATCCCCGGCTGAAGGCACTCGAAGCGGAGGTACGCGTGGCGCGGGCGGCGCTTGGCCTCGCGCTCAAGGCGAAGCTGCCCGACTACAGCGCCGGGCTGATGCTCAACACTCGCTCGACTCCGTTGATGGCGCGGCCGAAAGCGGGCGTTACGCTACCGGTTTGGCGCGACAAAATCGCCGCCGAAATCGCCGGGGCGCGGGCGGCCAAAGACGCTGCCGCCGCCCGGCTGACGGCGGGGCAGATCGACCTTGCGCTGGATTTCGCGGAGCAGTCGTACCAGTTCCGCGAGGCCAGCCGCAACCTGTTGCTACTGCAGAGCCAGCTCATCCCCAAGGCGCGGCAATCGCTCGAGGTGGCGCGGTCGGGTTATCTCGCCGGTCGGATCGATTTTTTCAACCTCATCGACGCCGAGCGAACGCTGCTTGATTTTCAACTGACCGAAGTTGGCGAACGCACCCGGCGCGAGCAGGTGTTGACCCGGATTTCCCTGCAAATCCTGGGCGTGCGCCCGGCCTCGGCTCCGCTGCTTCCCCGAACGGGAAGTGAAACTTTTTTGAAACCCTGAACCCCTGAGATTATGAAACGATTCCTTCTTTTGATTTCCCTCCTGCTGGCTGCCGTGGCGGTTGGCTTTTTCCTTGCACGACAAAACGAACAAGAACACGGGGTCGCGCCAAGCGCCGAGGCGGCGGGCCAGATTTACACCTGCGGGATGCATCCGCATGTGACTCAAAACAAGCCGGGCAACTGCCCTATTTGCAGAATGAAACTCACGCCGATCCGGGCCGACTCCGGCACGAATGCCGTGGCCACCGGCTCGGCTGCGATTGATGTCGATGCTACGGCTGTCCAGCGGATGAACATCCGCACCGGGGAGACGGTGCTCGGGCCGTTGCGCCGACTCATCCGCACCGTGGGCACGGTCGAGTATGCCGAAACCGGCCAAGTGGAGGTCAGCACCAAGTTCAAGGGCTGGATTGAGAAACTGCACATGGACACCACCGGCCAGCAGGTGCACCGGGGCGAGCCGCTTTTTGAAATCTACTCGCCTGAACTCTACAACGCCCAAGTGGAATACCTACTGGCGCTCAAGACAGCAGGAGCCTCGGTCAACGACTCGATCCGTTTGAGCGCGTTAACCAAGCTGAAGTTTTTTGACATCAGCACGGAGCAAATTGCACAACTCGAAAAAAGCGGTCAGCCGGAAAAGACCCTCCGGATTCACTCCCCCATTGACGGATTCGTGACCGACAAAAAAGTAGTCGAAGGGCAGATGGTCGATGTCGGCAAACCGATCTTGCGCCTGGCTGACTTGTCGCTGGTGTGGGTGTATGCCCAAATCTACGAGCAGGACCTGGCCTTCGTCCGGCTTGGCCAGGAGACGACGGTGACGCTGTCCTATTTGCCGGATCGCCAGTTTCGCGGGCGAGTGAC
>CAJWEP010000176.1 GCA_913030945.1 uncultured Verrucomicrobiota bacterium | reverse complement strand
TGCGATCGATCGTCACATACTTTTTCAGCGAGTCATGCAGCGTCAGGAGGTTGAATGTGGTCACGTCGTAGCCGTCGGCCTCGTGCGCCTCCCCAGCCAGTCTCCACCCTTCCTCATCCTGGCCAAGCCGCAGCAGATCCTGCGCAAGTTGCGTCTTGGCCGGGATATAATCCTTGCTGAAAGCCAGTGCCTGCCGCTGATGCGCCGCGCCCTCGGTGAAGAGGTATTTCGACGAGAGCTTTTTGCCGATCTCGTGGTCCACCAGCGGGTTGGTCTTCCAATATTTCAAGCCGCTCTCGCGCGCCGCCCTGGCTTTGTCCGGCTCGTTGCGAACGGTGTGGATGGCGGCCTGCAGCGCCCAGCTTGCGGCGTGGTGCGGATTGATCTTGAAGATTGCCTTGAGGATGCCTTTGGCCTCGTCGTACTGCTCGGCGTCGGCCTGGTTGTGCGCCTGCAACAGCAGCGACGGGACGTGGTCGGGGTTGGTGAACATCGCCGTGTGCAGCGGTTCCTCCATCTGCGACGGGTCGCTCTCGGCGTAGGCCTTGGCCAGCCCATACAGCAGGTCGGCGTCCTCGGGATAATGCCCAATCGCCTTCGTGAACGTCCTGCCGGCCAGCTTGAAGTCGCGCTTGGCCAGGGCCAGTTCGCCGACTGCCAGCAGCGCCTCCCGGTTGTCGGGGCTCGACTGGAGCACGCGGTCAAACAAGTTCTCCTTCACCTGCTTGGGGTCGGAAACGGCGGCCTTGAGCAGCGCGCGCCCGATGTAGACGAGCGTGTTCTCGTCGCTAATGCCGCGTTGGCCGTTGAGGAACTGCATGATGATCTGCAGCATCTGGCCGGCCGACTCGGTGTCGCCGTTGGCCTCGTAGGCAAGATGAAAGAGCCAAAGCGCCTCGGCGTTGTATCGGTATCGGTAATCCTCCAGCAATTGGGTGGCGAACCGCTTGGCCTCGGGATACGCGCCGGTGGCCAGCTGCCCCCGGAGCAGCAACAACCGCCAGCCGCTGTCGTAATCGTTGGCGGCGATGGCCTCCTCGCTGGCCTTGATGGCCTTGGCGTACTCGCCGGTGTCAAACAGTTGGCGCGCCTCCTTCAGCGTCGCCGCCCGCGCTTGGCCAAGCGCCAGGCAGGTCAACGCCACCATCGTACCAAGCCAAACTGTACGATGCATTGAACCCACCATCATGGTCATACCGCCCCTAGACTGAGAAAGTTACTGTTGCCATGTAATAAAAGTAACACCTGATCGCGGCCAGCGTCCGTTTGCCGCCCCGTTTCTTCAAGACAAATCGCCGCTAGGGCGTTGCTTTGAGGCCAAGCACTGTCAGGCTCGCTCCCCAGGAAGCCGCACCCGTGGTTTGCCCTGATCGTGCTTGCCGTCCACGGAGCCGCTTGGCCCCTGAAGGCGGCCGGGGGTTGCCTCCAAAAAAACTTGCTTCAATGGCGACCAAGCGTGAACAGTCGGCACATGGATCAGCCGGATCAATTGCGAGAACTCTTTCGGATGCAGAAGTCGCTCAACGAGCGGATAGGCGTGCAGACCGACGGGATGAGCGACGAGCAGAAAACCGAGTGGGTGCTCAACTACTGCCGCGCCATGGGGCAGGAAATCGCCGAGCTGACCGACAGCGTGCCGTGGAAATGGTGGGCCAAATACCAGAAACTCGATGAGCAAAACGCCCGCGTCGAGGTGATCGACCTGTTTCATTTCCTCATCAGCCTCGCACAGGTGCTCGGCATGGGTGCCGACGATGTGTTCGAGGCTTACATGAAGAAAAATGAGGTCAACTTCCAGCGACAGGACAGCGGCTACACCGAGAAGGATGAGGCCGACTCGAGACACATTTGAACCCGCCTCGCAACCGATGAGCGATCCCAGCGCAGACATCGCCAAGGTACTGGTTTCCGAGGAGGAAATCCGGCGGCGCGTCGGCGAAATGGCGGCACAGGTTCAGTCGGACTTCGCCGGACGCGACCTCGTCGTGGTCGGGCTGCTCACCGGGACGCTGATGTTCCTGGCCGACCTCGTGCGTGAAATCGACCTGCCGCTGCGGCTCGACTTCATCGGCGTCTCCAGCTACCGCGACGGCACCGAGTCACGTGAACTGGTGTTCACCAAGGAATTGAAACTCGACGTCGCCGGGCGAGACGTGCTGCTTGTGGACGACATCCTCGATACCGGCAAAACCCTGCGCGCCGTCATCAACAAGCTGGAGGGCATGGCCCCACGCCAGATTCGCACCTGCGTCCTGCTCTCCAAAAAAACGCACCGAGAATATGAAATCCCAGCCAACTATGTCGGTTTCGAAATCCCGGACGAGTTCGTCGTCGGCTACGGCCTCGACTACGCAGAAAAATACCGCAACCTGCCGAGCATAGGTTTACTGAAACCGGAGTTGTACTCTTGAAAATCACGGTGAAATTCTGGTCCTACTTCCGGGACCACGCCGGTTGCCCGGAAACGGAAATCGAAATCGAAAACGGAGCCACCTTGGCCAAGTTGCACGAGGCCGTTTGTGAACAATTTCCAAAACTGGACGGGTCGAAAAACAGCACCCTCAAGGCCGTTGGCCTGGAGTATGAAGACGACGAATTCATCCTGAGCGACGGCGATGAAGTTTCATTTTTCCCGCCGGTGCAGGGCGGCTGACCGATGAAAACCGAACTGACCATTTCGACTGAACCAATTGACGAGGCGGCCTTGGCCAAGCGCCGCGCGATGGACGACGGCATGGGAGCAGTTGTCTGTTTTCTGGGTGTGGTACGCGAGAGCGAGGGCGACGACGCGATCATTGCGATCGACTACGAGGCCCACGAAGAAATGGCCCGGCGACAGTTCGAACTGTTGTTCGACGAACTTAGCCAAAGCTGGCCGGTCGAGTCGGTGCGCTTGGTACACCGCATCGGCATCGTGCCGGTGAACGAGCCGTCGCTGTGGGTCGAAGTGGTCGCGCCGCACCGTGCGGAGGCATTCGACGCCTGCCAGTTCCTCATCGACGAGATGAAGCAAAAGGTGCCGATCTGGAAAAAGCCGCTGCCCGCCTAGCCCAGCGCCTCGCGGGCCCAGGCGAGGGCCTGGTTGCGGGTGGTGAGTTCGCCGGCAAGTTGGCGGTTGCGAATGTCGCTGAGCAACTCCCCCAGCACAGGACCCGGCGTTTGGCCAAGCGCGATCAGGTCGGCACCGTCGATCAACGGTTTTTGAAACTCCGGCTGGTCTTGGAACTCGGCGAACTTGGCCTGCAAATACCCGAAGTTCTCCAGTCTGCCAGCGGAGGCGAGGCTGTCGAGTCGGTGCAGCGCCAGTTCGTCCGGGAAGGTCGGGCGGAGGAACAGTTTGCGCAACGTGGCGGCTCGCATTTGTTGCGCGTCCTTCAGCTGCATATGATGGCGCACGCAGGTTTTCACCGCGGCGCTCTCGGCCTTGGAGAAGCGCAGGCGGTTCAATATTTCCAGCGTCATGTCCGCGCCGACTTTTTCGTGGCCCAAGAACCGGATGCGTCCTTCGTCGCGGCTCTGCGTCACCGGCTTGGCGATGTCGTGCATCAGCACGGACCAAATGAGCGTCGTGTCAGCGTCGGCCGGAAGCTGACTGAGCATGAGGCGAATGTGTGTGAATACGTCGCCCTCGGGATGGTGCTCCGGCGACTGTTCACAGCCGAAGGTGGCGGTCAGCTCCGGCAGCACCTCGGGCAGCAACCGGCTCTCGTGCAACAGGTCGAGCCCGCGCGCGGCGTGCGGTGGGCGGAACAGCTTAAGCAACTCGTCGCGGATGCGCTCGGCGCTCACCTCGCGGATGGCGGCGGCTTGTTGCTGTACGGCGGCGAATGTCTCCGGCTCGACCTCGAACCCAAACTGCGCCGCGAACCGCACGGCGCGGAGCAGGCGCAGCCGGTCCTCACCGAAGCGCTGCGCCGGGTCGCCAATGGTACGAATGCTCTTGACCTCAAGATCGGCCTGGCCGCCGACCCAGTCGTGCAGTTCGCCGGTGAGCGGATCGTAAAACAGGCCGTTGATGGTGAAGTCGCGCCGCAGGGCGTCCTCTCGCGCGTCGGTGAAGCGCACGCTGCCGGGCCGTCGCCCGTCAGCGTAGCCGCCCTCGGCGCGAAAGGTGGCCACCTGGTACTCGTGTCCGGCCTCGAGCACCATGATCACGCCGAACTGTCTGCCAACCGGGATGGTTTTATGGAACAGCCTCTCAATCTCATCCGGCTTGGCGTCGGTGGCGATGTCGTAGTCGGTCGGCGCTTGACCAAGCCGGGCGTCGCGCACGCAGCCGCCCACCCAATAGGCCTGAAACCCGGCCTTGGCCAGGCACTTGGCCAAGCTGAGCGCACCAGCTTTGAGGCTGTCAGCTGGGGTGTTGGAGGTGTCGGGCATGGCGGATCGGCTCGAACCGATGGCCCAGTTTTCCCCGAAAACCAACCGCAATCAAGCCGCAGAGGATGCCGATGCCGATACCGGTGAACCGTTTTCCCTAAATGCCTTTCCCGAGTTTAGAGCCTCGACTAACCTCCCGCGCGTGCTGGATCGGCGCAAAACTGGCGAGAAAATGCTGCGAGGCATCCCCGTGTCGCAGGGGGTGAGTCGCAGCCGTGTCGTGGTGTTGAACCGCACGCGGATCGACCCGGCCAAGTGCGACATTGCCGAGTCCGATCTGGCCAAGGAGAAGGATCGCCTCCAGTCGTCCCTGGCGGAGACGCGCCGACAAATCCTCACCATGCAGGGGAGGCTGCGCGATGCGATGGGTGCCAAGGAGGCGCTGATCTTCGACTCGCACCTGCTCGTGCTGGAGGACCCGATGCTGCTTGAGGAGGTGTCGAGATTGATCCGGGAGGACCTGGTTTCGGCTGAGTTCGCGTTTTATCAGGCATCGGAGAAGTACGCCGACGCCCTGGCCAAGGTGGACGACGCCTACCTCAGCGAACGCGCCGCAGACATCCGTGACGTGACGCAGCGTGTGCTGGCCAACCTGACAGGCCAAACGCCATGTGCCGGCCTCACCGACCTAACCGAGCCGTGCATTGTGGTGGCCCACGACCTGACGCCCTCAGACACGGCGACGATGGACCCGGTGATGGTGCTGGGGTTCGTCACGGAAGTCGGCAGCCGCACGTCGCACACCGCCATCCTTGCGCGGTCGCTGCGCATCCCGGCGGTGCTCGGGCTGGGCGAGGCGATCCGCGAGTTGCACACCGACGAATCGGTGCTGCTCGACGGCTTCAACGGTTTTGTCGTGATTGAGCCGTCGAAGCAGACGCTCTTCGAGTACGGTCAACTGGTCGACCGGCAAACCTCGATCGAGAAAAGCCTCGAGGTCATCCACGACGACGCAGCCGAGACGAGGGACGGCCACCGGATCATCCTCTCCGCCAACATCGAGCGATCGGCCGATGTCGAGAGCGTCCTGCAATGCGGAGCGACCGGCGTCGGCCTGTTCCGCACCGAGTTTTTGTTTATCAACCGCAGCGACCTGCCGGACGAGGAGGAACAGTTCGCCGCCTACCGCCGGGTGACCGAATCGCTCGCGCCGGATCCGGTGATCATCCGCACGCTCGATCTCGGTGGGGACAAGCTGCTCTCCCACGTCAACGTGGCGGCGGAGATGAACCCGTTCCTCGGTTGGCGCGCCATCCGGCTGTGCCTCGAGGAAAAGGACCTGTTCCGCGCACAACTCCGCGCCATCCTGCGGGCGAGCGCCTTTGGCGACCTGAAAATCATGTATCCGATGGTCTCCGGCGTGGAGGAACTCGAGGCCGCCAACGTGTTGCTCGACGAATGCCGCGGGCAGCTTCGCGCCGAGGGTGTGGCCTTCGCCGAGGCCATCGAGATCGGGGTGATGATTGAGACGCCGTCCGCAGCGATGATCGCCGACAGCCTGGCCAAGCGCGTGCAGTTTTTCAGCATCGGCACCAACGATCTCATCCAGTACACGCTGGCGGTGGACCGGTTGAACGAGAAGATCGCCCACCTCTACGAGCCGACGCATCCCGGCATCCTGCGCCTGATCAAGGCAACGGTGGACGCCGGACAGGCGCACGGCATCTGGACCGGTGTCTGCGGCGAGATGGCCGGCGACCTGGCCGCCGTGCCGCTGTTGCTGGGGCTGGGCGTGGGTGAATTGAGCGTGACCCCCTCGATGGTGCCGCGCGTGAAGATGCTCATCCGCAGCATCGAGATGTCACAGGCGCGGGAGTTGGCGGAGTTTGCGCTGGGCAGTGATTCTCCGAAGGAAATCCTCGCGCGCGCCGAGGCCTTGGCCAAGGCGGCGGTGCCGAGTTTTTTTGAGGAGTTGACTGGCTAACCAGCCACAGCGTCACGGCTGCCAAGCCTTGAATCCCGGAAGAAGGCGCACGTCCGTGAAGCGCGGATCGTTCACCACCCGTTTGTAGATGTTGTCAGCCGTCGCGTTGGTAGCCCGGCGCTGCTTGTCGAGCGTAAGCGCCTTGGCCAGGCTGGCCCACGAATCCTCGGTCCGGTCCCGCTGCGCGGCCTGCACCGCCGCCAAATCGTACCAACCTTCCGGGCTATCCGGCATCTTACGGGTCAGCAGCACCAGCGCCGCCTCCAGTTGTTTCTGGCTGCCAAGCTGGTTAAAAAACTGGGCGGCCATCAGCAGGTTGGTTGTATTGATCGACGGCTGCTCAACGGCCTGCGCCAGCACATCGACTCCCCTTTGCGCTTGGCCACGCTGTACGTGCGTCGTCGCCAGGCCCAGAGCAAGATCGAAGTTTCCCGGCTCAGCAGCCAGCTTGGCCTCGAGTTGCCTGAGCGCCTCCCTAGCGATCCTGTTTTGCTGCTCGGCCTTCGCCCCTTGGCCAAGGTTTTTATAGACCGACGCGACGGTGAAACGGGTGCTGATCTCGAGGCCGGGCTGCTGCACCAGCGAGTCGATCAGCTTGAGCGCCTGGTCATTCTGCTTGAGGCGCAGGTAGATTGTGGCCAGCTCGAGCGTCACCTTGGGGTCATCAGGATTGGCCGTGTGGCGCTGTTGCAGGCCAACGAGTTGTTGCTGGATCTGCTGTATCTCCTGGTCACTCAGGCCCAGCCCCTTTTCAACGGCCGGCGGCTTGCCCTCAAGGACGCTGTTGAACTGCTGGATGCCGTTGATCAGGTGTTTGATCATCGGGCTTTCGGGATCAAACCGCTCGTAGGTGGTGACCAGTTCAATGGCGTCGTCACGCCGTGCCTGCGCCGCCGACTTGTCACCAGCCTTGAATTCATCGTAGCCAAGCGTGAGCAGCAGTTGTGTGAAATGCGACAGCACCTCCGGGCTGTACGGGCAGAACGCCCACGCCTGCTTGAGTGCAAAAACATATTCACGCGTCATCCGTTCCTGTTTCTGCTTCATCTCGTCGCGCTTGGCGGCGTCGGTTTCCTTGGTGATGGCGAGCTTGTAGTTGTTGATGCGCCAGCGGTAGATGTCAGCGATCGAGGTGCGCAGCTTGCTGAATGACTTCTGCGCCGGTTCGTCGCGGACGAACGCCGGGTCACCGGTATAGCCGTCGAGATCCCA
>CAJWEP010000175.1 GCA_913030945.1 uncultured Verrucomicrobiota bacterium | reverse complement strand
CGTCCGTTGCGAAATGGTAGCCCCAGTAGTCGAAGCTGACGCCATGGGGGTTTGGGCTGTTATTGGCGTGGTGCGAGAACCTGAACGTGCGCGGGTTGAAGCGGTACATCGCCGAGGCAGTGTCGCGCTGCGGCCCTTGCCACGGGGTTTCCACGTTGCTGACGTGGAACACACCGCGCTGGTAATAAATGTAGCCACCTGGCCCGTAAACGATGTTGTTGGCGGCGTGGTGGGTGTCAGCGGAGTCGAGGCCGTGCAGCAGCCGTTCCTTCACGTCTGCCTTGTCGTCTCCGTCTGTGTCCTTGAGGTAAATCAGGTCCGGACAACTGGCAACGATGACGCCTCCATTCCAGAACTCAAAGCCGGTCGGGTTGTGCACGCGTGCGAAGGTGATCATCTTGTCGGCCACACCGTCGCGATTCTTGTCCGGCAGAATAACGAGCGAATCCTGCATTTCCTTGTTGGCGCCGTTCTTGATTGGCTCCCACTTGGGATAGTTGGGCCAGACGGCAGCCCAGAGTCGGCCCTTGGTATCGACTCCCATTTGCACCGGGTTGATCATGTTGTCGAACATCTCCTCGGAGGCGAAGAGGTTGGCTTTCATGTTCGGCGCGAGCTTGAGTTTAGCCAGCGTCTCCTCCGGCTTGTCGTATTTCACTGTGCCCTCCTTGTTGGCATTGCTGCTCGGCGAACCGCCGCCCACATTGGAAATGACCTTGACCGGCACCGGCACGTTGCTGTCGTCCGCCTTGATGGACTTGCCGTTTGCGGCAGCGTGAATGACCTTGTCTCGGTTGGAGGTCATCACGTCGATCATTTTCAACTCGTGCTGCAATACCACGCGGTTGGTTTGTTTTTTGACAAATTGCAGGCCGGAGCGGCCGCCCCAGACGTCGTTGCCGTCGGTGGCACGGTAGCGATTGTACCAGTGCCAGTTCTTGTCGAGCACGGCATCCCGAATCCTGCCCAGCCTGCGTCCACTGGCTCTCGGGGATTTACCAAACAGGCTTTTGTGGATGCCGCGCGAGAGTTGATTGTTGCCTCTGCTGGTCAGGTGGATGCCGTTGATCGTCAGTGGTGTTTTGCTTCTCGCATAAAGCTGCTGTGACTGGCTGAACAGATCGACAAACTCGACCCCCTTTTCATTGGCCACCTGACGGGTGGCTTCGGCGTACTTGGCCAAGCGCTGGTTGTTGGCGGAGCCGTCCGGGAGGTTGGCTTGGCCAAGGTTCTCGTGGGCAATCGGCGAGAGCAGCACAATGCGCGGCGCGCTCTTGCCGTTGTATTTTTTGCCCCTGGTTTCATCGATCCACTTGGCCAAGTCGGCGCGGTATGCGTCCGGGCTATTGTCGAACGACTCGTTGTACCCCCAGAACGCAAGGATCACGTCCGCCTTGGAAATCTCTAGGTACGAGTCGGCACTCGGGAAACCGTTGTTGCGCGGGCGGTTGTTCACCTTGTCTCCGCCGAAGCCGTGGTTGCGGAACACCAGTTCCTTGTCCGGCATGGCGGCTTGCGCGTAGCTCTCAAGCCAGCCGTGGTGTTGCATGCGCTCGGCGAGCGCGTTGCCGATGAGCACGACATGGTCGCCTTTGTTCAATTCCAGCGCCTGCCCAGAGGTCACTGCGCCAAGGCCAAGCGCAGCAGTCAAGCTGAGCAGCCGAATTTTTGTGGTATGGATTTGTAGGTTCATCATTTCAAAAAGTGTGATTTTGCGCAAATCCGGCCTGAATCAGGCAAAATGGCCCCGTCCTCCTTGGGGGAGACAGACGCCCAATCCATTGAGATATTCAAACGGGGTCGGAGTGTTACCAGCCATTAGTCCGGGAGTAAACCGAGAAAACATTATGCGGAACACTCGCCGGGCTCACCCGAACACTCGCCGGAACAGGTCGATGCTCTTAGCCACGCCTTTGTCGGCCGGGGCCTTGCCCTCGAACTCCAGCGACACGTAGCCGGTGTAGTTCACGCTGCGTAGGAGCCTGGCAATGCGTTCGTAGTCGAGATCGAGCGTGTACCACTCGCCGCCGCCGTAGTAGGTCTTGGCCTGCACGAAATCCGCCTTGGGCGCGATCTTTTCCAGCTTGGTGTACGGATCCTCTAGGAAATTGCCGGTGTCCATCAGCAGGCCAAGCCACGGCGAGTCGATGGCGTTGACGATACGCAGCAGCCCCTCCGGCGTACGGGTGAGGCCCCAGTGGTTTTCCAGCGCCAACATCACGCCGCACTCAGCTGCTTTTGGCAGGCATTTTTCGATCGAGTCGATGCACCACTTGAAACCGTCGTCCAGCGTGTAGCCGGGCAGGAGCGGCTCCTTGCCTCGCAGCTCCATCAGCTTGTCGAACGATTTCACTGTGCCCCAACGGCCGGAGTTGAGCCGGATGCACGGGATGCCCATGCGGTAGGCCAGGTCGATGCATTTGTTCGTGTGCTCGATCTGTTTGTTGCGCACGGCGGGGTTGGGATCGACAAAATCCTGGTGAATCGACAGGCAAATCAAATCCACGCCGTTGGTGAATGCGTGCCGTTTGAGCTTCTGCAGATAGCCGTTGTCCTCCGAGTCCATCTGCCGGTGGAGGATGTCCACCCCCTCGACACCGAGCCGGGCCGTCTTGTCAATCACCGCCTCGATGGACACCTTCGGGTCGCGGAAGTGCCAGTAGGAGTAGGATGAGATACCAAGCTTGATGCGCTTGGCCGAAGGCGCGGCCGCCCTGGCCGCCAAACGCGGGAGGCTGACGGTGCCCGTCACGGCGCCAAGCGCGGCAGCGGTTCCGATGAAATTTCGGCGAGTGAGAGCAGTCATCCGGCCGTTCATGGGCGGCGAGTATCGCGGCGTGTTTGGTCGATGTCGAGCGCTTGGCCAAGCGGCAGGCTTGACGAGGCTCGGGGTCAATCCTACCCTCGCGTCGCTCTGGCCAAGCCTATTCCCGGCGGCCCGAATCCCCGACTTTTAACCAAAGATTTCTGTGGAAATAAACGTTACAGACCTGTCCCCGTGCAGAAAACAGCTTCGCGTCGAGATCGATGTCGAGACCGTCAACGCCAAGTTTGACAGCGTGGCCAAAGACTTCCGGCGGCATGCTCACCTGCCCGGTTTCCGGCCCGGAAAGGCGCCCCTGGCCAACGTCATGCGCTCCTACGGCGACAAGATCAGCGATGAAGTCAAGCGCGTCCTTATGTCCGAAAGCTATTCCAAGGCACTCAAGGAAAACGGACTGCGCCCGGTGATCATGCCGGAGGTCGAGGAGTTGCAGTTCGGCCACGGCAAGCCGTTCCAGTACCTCGCCACGCTCGAGGTCACTCCGGCCTTCGAGTTGCCGGAGTACAACGGCCTCGAGGTCGAGAAGGAACGCCGCACCGTCACCGGTGCGGACATCGACAAGGCGATGGATACCTTGCGCGAGCAGCGAGTCAGCTACACCGACGTAGACCGCCCCGCCGGCGAGGATGATTTCATCGTGGTCAACTTCACCGGCACCATCGACGACAAGCCCATCACCGACCTCGTCAAGGTCGCCCGGGGTCTGACGGAGCAGAAAAACTACTGGCTGCACAAGAAACAAAACCCGCTGATCCCCGGTATTGTCGAGGAACTCATCGGCGCCGGCAAGGGCGACAAAAAAACTGTCACTGTCACCATCCCCGACGAATTCATATACGAGGAACTCGTCGGCAAAGAAGCCAGCTACGAGATCGAGCTCGTGCAGGTGAAGGAAAAATCCCTGCCCGAACTGGACGGAGAGTTTGCCAAAGGGTTCGGCGCCGAGAGCATGGACAAGCTCCGCGAAGGCGTGGAGAACGACCTTAAAAACGAGCTCGAGTACTCGCAGAAAAAATCGATCCGGAACCAGTGCGTCGACAAACTGCTCGATTCCGTGACCTGCGACCTGCCCGAAACCATCGTCAACGAGGCCACCCGCGCCGGCGTGCACAATATTGTCCAGGAAAACCACCAGCGCGGCGTTGGCAAGGAGGTCATCGAGGAAAACAAGGACCGGATATACGCCAACGCCAAGGTTGACGCCGAGATGCGCGTCAAGGCCAATTACATCCTTTCAAAAATCGCCGAGAAGGAGGGCATCAAGGTCACCGAACAGGAATTGAGCCGCCAAGTCGCCGCCTTGGCCACCCAGCAGAAGGTCAAGCCGCAGAAACTGGCCCAGCAACTCAAGGACAATGGCGGCATTTACCAGGTTCAGGAGGAAATCCTGAACAGCAAGGTCATCGACCTGCTCGAGGAAAAAGCCAATGTCACCGAGGTCGACCCCAAGCCGGAGGAGGAACACACCCACTCCCACGAGCACGGGCACTCCCATTAAGGCAAATATAGGCTTTGGTTTAACTACAAACCTTGCCCTTTTTTTTGTTTCTCACTTGGCCAAGCACACGGTATTGGCCAAACTGCCGGGGCTTCTCATGCGTTTTTTTCGGAATTTATGTCTGCTGGTTGTTTGTGTCTTTTTTTTGCCCTTTGCCAACGGTCAGGCGGCCAAGCGCGAGCCTTGGGACGGATCTCGCATGGCTTCATCGCCAATTTCTGCTCTACCACTGGTGACAGCCAGAGCATTCGCAAATCTCAAGTTTCGCCAGCCTGTCGAAATTAGATTCAACAAAACACTCAATAGGTTCTTCGTTCTGGAGCTGGGAGGCAAGTTGTACTCTTTTCCTCCCGATGAGAATGTGCAACAGGCCGACTTGGCATTCGAATTGAAGGCAAACGTCCCCGGCGCATCCCAGTCGTTCGGCTTCGAGTTCCATCCCAAGTTTGGCGAAAACCGCGAGTTGTTTCTTTGCTACGTTTTTCAACCGAAACGCAAAGACGGAACGCATGTGGTTCGCCTAAAGATGCCGGCAGTCGATGGACCGCCACAAGTCGATCCGGACTCGCTAGAGGTGTTGATCACTTGGTTGTCCGGCGGGCACAACGGTGGATCTCTAAATTTTGGACCAGATGGGATGCTGTATATTTCCTCCGGAGACGCCGAAGCCCCCTACCCGCCTGACGGGCTTAAAACCGGCCAGGACATCAGCGACCTTTTGGCATCCATCCTGCGCATCGACATCAACCACCGCGATCCGGGCCAGGCATATCGTGTACCGCCAGATAATCCGTTTATCGGGATCACAGGAGCACGACCGGAAGTTTGGGCGTATGGGTTGCGTAACCCGTGGCGCATGAGCTTTGACAAACCGACTGGCAATCTTTGGGTGGGCGACGTCGGTTGGGACCTTTGGGAACTGGTCTTCAAGGTCGAGCGGGGAGGCAACTACGGCTGGAGCATTATGGAGGGGAGCCAGCCGATCCACCCCGATGACCATTCCGGGCCAAGTCCCATCACCTCGCCCATTGTGCAGCACTCCCACTCGGAGGCCCGGTCAATGACTGGTGGCCACGTTTACCATGGTTCCCGACTGGCTGGTCTCAGAGGCACTTATATTTACGGCGACTACACCACTGGCCGAATCTGGGGTCTGCGCTACGACGGCAAACTGGTCACCGAACACCGCGAACTGGCCAATACCCCGCACCAAATCATTTGTTTTGGCATTGGTCCCGATGAGGAATTAATCGTGGTCGACTACTTGGGCTCTCTCAATAAACTGGTGCCGAATCCAGCGAGCACTCCGGCCACACCGTTCCCGACCCAACTGAGTGGGACTGGTTTGTTCTCCAACCTGGCCAAGCTCACACCCGCAGAAGGCGTCATGCCTTATGCAATCAATGCCGAGCCGTGGCAGGACGGTGCCCGTTATTCGCGAGTTATAGCAATCCCCGGTGATGGAGTCATTGATCTGCACCCAAATAACGACTCACGACTGGGGAACTTTGAAGGATCGTTGAGATTCCCCGACAGAACCGTTCTGGCAAAGACAACAACGATGGATGTGTTCGATTCTCCCGAAAGCAGTCAGCCTCAGCCGCGAAAACTCGAGACGCAAGTGTTGCAACTCGTCAATGGGTTTTGGCAGGCGTACAGCTTTGTTTGGAACAAAGAAGGTACCGACGCTGAGTTGTCGGATGGCAAAGGTCACGATATCGATCTACTGATTCCCGACACGCTCGTTCCGGGTGGCCGCCGCGAGTTGAGCTGGCATTTTGCCAGCCGAGCAGAGTGCCAACTCTGCCATGGCCAGCGTTTCGGCACGGTCATTGGCTTCACGCCGGAGCAACTTAGTGAAGAAACCACCGCTCAACTTCAGCAAGTCAGCATTGTGGCTAATCTTCCTCCCCCCAATCGGCCCGGCTTGACCACAGTTAACAATATTGATGAATTATTGACCAAGCGAGCCCGCTCTTATCTCCATGCCAATTGCGCTCACTGTCATCATCAGGGAGGTGGAGGCGCAACAGTATTTGACCTTTCCTATCACCTGCCGCTTAAGCGAACAAAGTTACTTGGTCTGCCACCTGCCCAAGGCAATTTCGGCCTTGAAAATGCTCGTGTCATTGCCCCTGGCGATCCGTATAGGTCGGTGCTGCTTTACCGAATGGCCAAGCAGGGCAACGGCCGAATGCCACATTTAGGTTCACGCCGTATCGATGCCGCTGGACTGAAGTTAATCCACGACTGGATCGCTAACATGCCACTCGACGAAACTGGCTGGTCCCCAGAGCGGCTCGGCCAAGTGAGCACACAGCAGAAACAGATTCATTCGCTTGGCTTGGCAAAGGGCGATGAGAAAAAGGCCTCCCTAGTCAAGTTGTTGGCCAAGCCAAGCGGCGCGTTAATGCTTCAGCAAGCGGTGTTAGGCAACATTCCCCTTGATCAGGCGGCTGCCGGCAAGCGCGACACGATTTCTCGAATTGCCGCCGGGCATGAAGATTTCCGAGTGCGCGAGTTGTTTGAGCAATTCCTACCAGACAGCGAGCAAATAAAGAGACTGGGGCCGAAGCCGAACAAAACTATGTTGCTAAACCTGGCCGGCAGCACGGTGAAAGGGAGGAATCTTTTCCTGCAACCCGACCGCACTCTCTGCATTTCTTGCCACCGGGTGCAAGGCAGCGGCAAAAATATCGGCCCAGACTTGAGCCAAGTCGGCAGCCGACTAAACCGCAAACAACTGCTTGAAAGTTTGCTAGAGCCGGCAAAAACGATCACAGAAGGCTACAACCTCTACTCGTTGGAGATGAAATCCGGTGAGATACAAACCGGGTTCCTGCTTGAGCGGGCAAAGGAGAAGACCCGTTTCCGGCTGCTGTCCGGCGAGGAATTGACGATGCCCACTCAAAGTGTGCAACGATTCATCGACCTCCCTATTTCGGCCATGCCAGCCGGCCTCTTGCAAAATCTTGCCCCTCAGGAAGCTGCCGATCTCCTGGCCTATTTGGCATCATTGCGGTGACAGCTGTATTTTGCTCGTTAGGTTGACGTTTCAGGTCGGAGTGCAGATAATAGGGCCGGTTTTACGCACGTTATTTCAAGTTGTGGAATAAATTATCCTGACATGCATGAGTACATCGAACGGGTCGTTGACCTGACTGATCCCAATCAAACCGAGCTGCTCAACCTCACCCCC
>CAJWEP010000174.1 GCA_913030945.1 uncultured Verrucomicrobiota bacterium | reverse complement strand
TATTGTGAGATGAGTGTAAAAGCGATCCGTTACGGGCGCAGCAGACCGACGATGGTGCGAAACTTCAGCGGATTGTCGCCCGGGTTTTGTTTCCCGGTATGGTGCTGTCCTTGATCCCATAGGTCGGGGTTGAACGCCGCCTTGGTATTGCTGAACGACACGTGCGTGTCGCCCCAAAGAGCATTGATGCCGGTTGGATTATCGTTTGAGGTGTGCGGCCGGGTGGCCTCGGTGTAGATCAGGTCGGTGACGATGGAGCGTTGCGAGGAAAAATCGCTGGCCTTTCGGGCCACGAGGCGCCACTGGGCCTCCACCTCACTTTTGGCGTTGAGTTTCGCCGGAAGGTCGGATTGCGGATAGTACATGTAGTTGCCCCGCACGCGACCGCGATAGCACATGGGCCACGGGACCCCGGGGCTCTGATAGTTTTTCAATTCCTGCTTGATGGGAAGTGTGTCCACGTGTCTCAGACCAGGGTCGTAGAAGGAGGGGCCGGAGGTGATCAACCCCACCGTGTAGAGGAAGCCCAGATTCATGGGGGATTTTGTGTTCGCCCGCTGGTTGTCGTTGCCGTTGAACATCACGTAGCTCATCCACGGTTCGGAGCCAACGATTTTTTCCGGGTCGAACATCGTGGGAGGAATCCGGTCATCGAAATCACTCGCATAAGCCGCCAGCGCCAGCCCGATCTGCCGGAGATTGTTGGTGCAACTGGTTCGCTGGGCCTTGTTTTTTGCCTGGCTGAGCGCCGGGAGCAGCAACGCGGCGAGAATGGCAATAATGGCAATCACCACCAGCAACTCGATTAAGGTAAAGGCGCGCTTACTTTGCATGTCTCTTTATTGGCTTGTAGGGCGCGAGCCTCCTTGCTCGAAGGCACAGGAACCTAAATCAGGCTTGATTGTGGTTTCATTGATTATGCAATGGTAATCTCAAAAGGTGGCCTTATACGTTCTGGTGGACGGATCAAATGCCGTTAGTATGCTATCAAGGAGCGACAACGCGGAAGAATCCGGTCGCGCCATCGACAGGCAGGGTCAGTGGGCTTTCAACGTCTACGTCCACGTCTTCCCAGGCTGGTGCGTTTAGACTTGCGGCTTTCTGTACCGTGTAGGGACCCATGCCGCCCTGCCACTCCATGATTAGGTTGGCACCGGTGCCATCCAGTTCCAGACCGGTGATTTGGATGGGTTCATCGGTGAAAACGGTAACGAACGCATGCCCCCAATCAGGGGTGACCACCGAATCGTTAACGTCGTCAATGACCGCCACGCTCAGATCGTGCTCCCCCGCGGGAGCGCCGGCCCACTCGGCGCTGAAGGGTTTTGTGGTCGATTCAGCGACCAATTCTCCACCAGAGTAATACTGTACACGCACGATTTCACGGTCCGACGCGCCAATTTCCACCTCAAGCGGAATCACTTCTCCCTGTTCGAATTCTTCTCCATCCATGGGTATCATCAGGGTCACCTCTGGCAAAGCCGGCAATCCTTCCCGCGTCTCCGGTGGTCCCAGTGGACCAAAGTCGTTGGGATCAAAGGTCATATCGTCGGTAATAACGAATTTGTCGAAGAAAGACCCGTCTTCACGGCGCGCCAGTGAGATGGTGTACAGCCCAGCTTCGTCGATCTCAATGGTATAAGGCGAAGGTCCATCCTGTGGTCTGCTGTTCCATGCGAAGATGGCGCCATTGAATCCGGTCATACTTGCCTGATTACCATCGACGCGATTGGCTGGACGCGCGCCATCCAGCCAAAACCAGCTCGAATCATCGTTGCCGTTGTCCCCTCTGGCGCGATACCAGACGATGTGGGTGCCGTCGTAGATGAACTCCACATCATATAAGAGCTGGGAGGATGCCTCGTTGCCCCCGGCGCCGTTTGGCAGAACCATCGACACGCCTCCCGAAGGTGTGCCGCTTTCCACCCAGAGACCGTCGGTGTTGATGTCATAAGACTCTGCCTCGAAGACTATCAACCCATCTTCCGTTTGAGGGAGCAGGTAGCCAAGGGCGTAGAATTTCACCTGGCCACTGAGAATATTGGGAGTTGCCGCGGTGTCGGCAATATTGTTTAGCGTGATGGTGTATTTGGCGCCTACAACCATCTCGTAAGTTTCCAGCAATACAATGCGGGGGCCAATTAATGATGCGCTGACAACTTCTGTGGACCCCTCGGCGCTGGTGATCTTATAATTTTCAACCATTTCAGCGGAGGCGACACTCAAGGGCTCTGAAAACGTCACAAAAACGCGCTCCTCGTTTGCGTTGCCCTGAGCTCTAATCACTTGGGGTGGATCCGTCTCGGGAATAACCGAAATAATCGCCTCCTGGCTCACGGCGGAGTCGCCAATGGTCACTGCATTAAGACGCACAACAGTCCCGTCCCAATCCAATGTCAGCGGACTCACCACGAAACTGGTTCCGCTTTTTCCAGAAAGGTTGATGAATTCATCGCCAACTTTGCGTTGCCATTGCAATGCCATCAGCGCGTCTTCGGGTGTGATCGCCGCATCACCGGTCAGAGTTACAGACGTGTTTTCCAATCCTTCGGTATCCACGGGATCCAGAGTAATTTCCACTTGGTTGTTGCTTTCCACCTCTTCGCCCTCCCGCGGGGTCGAAGGCGGTCCAAATTCCCCGAAGTCGTCGGGATTGAAGGATGAATCTGTGGTGATGATGAATTTGTCGACATAGGCTCCATCCTCACGGCGGGCGATGCCGATGGTGTGCAGGCCAGGTTCGTCGATGTCGAAAGTCATTTGACCTCCACCATCCTGTGGTCTGCTGTTCCATGCGAAGATGGCGCCATTGAATCCGGTCATACTGGCCTGGTTGCCCGTAGTTCGATTCGGCGGCCGTTCGCCATCCACGTGCAGCCACATGGAGTCGTCAGTGCCGCTGTCCCCCACGGCGCGATACCAAATGATATGCGTACCCGTCTTGGTGAAAATAATGTCGTACTGCAACTGGGTGTCGGCTTCGTTACCGCCGGCACCGTTGGGGTTCACCATGGAGATTTCACCGGAGGCGCCTTCGCGGTCGATATCCTCTATCCAGAGTTCATCCGGGTTCCGGTCAAAATCCTCGGCTTCCCAAATCACGAAACCGTCCTCTCCCTGCAGCAGGGGACTCTGCTCCTGAGCCTGTGTCCGCACGAAGGACAAGCCCAGAGCGATTGTCGGGACTAAGGCACTCCAAGTGATCAGACGCTGCCACACTTTGGCAGTGCCATCTATTGCACGATGGTTTTTCATATGTATACTTTTAATGGTTGTTTTAGCTTTTGACACAAAAAAGCGATCAAACGAGACGCTAATGGCGACGGCGAAGCGACGGAGGTGGTGATTGTAACCGCGTGGTGCGTCGAGACAACCCCGAACCACCTAATCGATGACTTCGCTGAGCGATAAACGCTCCCTGCCACCAGACCGGATGTTATCCAACCAAATCGAGCGAATTGGTTTTCGCCGGTTTGCCAGAAAAAATGCGCACTCCCTCTGCCCAGTGAATAAACAAATCGTCGGCTAGGGATGGCTATGTGGGGTTACTTCTTTTTCTTTAAGCTTAGGCAGAAGTTCTGGCCGCCTGTCTTGAAATCAGCGGGACGGTTTTTCCCGAGCGAGACGCACCACTTGAGGGAGTCTCCATCAATGGTCAGAATACCCAGGCGATCCTGCCCCTTGTGACCGCCCTTGGTCCCCTTGGCGTCCAGGGTCCACGGCTTCTTCGAACTATCTAATACCAAATTTCCCGCCCCAAGGTCATTGGCATTCTGTGTCGCGGCAACCCCCTTGCCCTTGAATACAAGAACATGGCCTTGGGCTCCATTAAGGACGCCTCCTTTCCAAGTACCATTAAGTTGCTCCAGGATTTTCGCATTGTCACCCGTTTTCTTTAAGCTTAGGCAGAAGTTCTGGCCGCCTGTCTTGAAATCAGCGGGACGGTTTTTCCCGAGCGAGACGCACCACTTGAGGGAGTCTCCATCAATGGTCAGAATACCCAGGCGATCCTGCCCCTTGTGACCGCCCTTGGTCCCCTTGGCGTCCAGGGTCCACGGCTTCTTCGAACTATCTAATACCAAATTTCCCGCCCCAAGGTCATTGGCATTCTGTGTCGCGGCAACCCCCTTGCCCTTGAATACAAGAACATGGCCTTGGGCTCCATTAAGGACGCCTCCTTTCCAAGTACCATTAAGTTGCTCCAGGATTTTCGCATTGTTATCGGCCTGAGTCGTTGAGTGGGAAAAACCGATCGTCACCAATACAATCGCCGTCAAAAAAGTTAGATTGGGTTCCTTCATACCCATGAATATTATTCGTGATGCGAAAACCCGTCAACAAAGATAATGCAACATTTCTAGCAGTGTTGAGAGCAATATTGGTTAAGTCTCTTCCTCGTGCATCTCGACTTTCAGGACGCCTCCCTTGATGACTCTGAGCCAAAGCCTGCCTCGCGAAGCGAACCTCAACATCACGGCACACTTGGGTGGCACTGTCAGCACCGCTAAGCCCCTTTATTGACCAAAAATTCTCCAAGCTCAAATCCATTATGCATTGAATGAGCGCGTGGAGTTGGAAGCACGCCGCCTATTTGGAATTAGCTTGATGCATTAGGAGAGCCTTGGTTGAGTTCGTCCCGTATGAACTGACACTTGTGCCTGTTTTTTGTGGATAAAGTGGAAAATCAAGGGTCAACGCAATCTGAACCAATGAAAGGCATTCGGTTTCTAACAAATTGCATAGCAGTAAATTGCGATTAACGGGTGGCCGTAGTTAAATGGTAGAGCCCCAGATTGTGATTCTGGTTGTTGCGAGTTCGAACCCCGTCGGATACCCCATTTCTTCCCGTTCGAATTGTCCAACCGGTTTCTAAACCGCACGTCATGCCCGCCTCCTTTTCGACAGCCTCACTGAACGGTCATTTTCTTCCCTTGGACGAGGCTCAAGTTTCGGCGAGCGACCGTGGGTTTCTTTATGGTGACGGGTTGTTTGAGACGATCCGGATTCACGACGGCCGGCCATTCCTTTGGGATTGGCACATGATGCGCTTCATGGATGGCTCTGAGTCGCTTGGCATTGCCCTGCCCCAATCCACGGAATCGCTGCTTGGCAATGTTCGTGAGTTGACCAGTCGGAACGACGTCACCGAGAGCCTCGTGCGGATTACCCTATCACGTGGCGTGGGTCAGCGCGGCTACGGCCTCACCGGCGACGAACAGCCAACGCTGCTCATCACGCAACACCCGTTGCCCCAATCGTTGAGCAAGCCGCTGTCGCTGGTGACCACCACGGCACGGATTGCTGTTGACGATCCCTTGGCCATGGTGAAGTCAGCGAACAAGCTTGACTCCGTGCTGGCCAAACGCGAGGCGATGAGGCAAAGGGCGGACGATGGACTGATCCTCAACTCTGACGGCAACGTCACTGAGATTTCGTCAGCGAATGTTTTTTGGGTGGAGAATGGGGCGCTTCGCACACCGCCGATTTCGGATGGTGTCCTGCCTGGTGTCACGCGGCGGCTGGTAATCGATCTTGCCCCCGCGCTTGGCCAAGCGGTGCGGGAGGAGTCGGCCGCACCTGACCGCCTGCAGCAGGCCGAGGCGGGGTTTGTCACCTCGGCAGCGACCGGTATCCGCGCGATTGGCCAAGTGGACAGCACGGCGCTTGGCACACATCCACTCGTTGGCCAACTGCAGGATGCCTACGAAGCGGAGTTGGCCCGGCACGACGCCAACTGCGGTTGATGTTCAGGAGGCTTTTTTGCGCGGGGCACGTTTGGCCTTCTGCTTGGCCAAGCCAGCGCTGAGGTAGTCGAGGTAGTCGATCAGCGACTCGCGCATCCGGTTGCGTGTCACGATGGCGTCGATCATCCCGCGATCGAGCAGGAACTCCGCCGTCTGGAAGCCCGGCGGCAACTCCGCCTGCGTGGTGTCCTTGATCACGCGCGGCCCGGCGAAGCCAATCATCGCGCCCGGCTCCGCAATAATCAGATCCCCCACGCTGGCGTAACTCGCCATCACCCCGGCGGTGGTCGGGTGCGTCAGCACGCTGATGTACGGCAGGCGCGCCTCGGAATGGTACGCCAGCGCGCCGCAGGTCTTGGCCATCTGCATGAGGCTGAACATCCCCTCGTACATTCGGGCACCGCCGCTGGTGGAGATGATGATCACCGGCAGTTTTTTCTTCGTGCCGGCCTCGATCAGGCGAGTGAGTTTCTCGCCGACAACGGATCCCATCGAGCCGCCGAGAAATGAAAAATCCATGATGCCCAGCGCAACCCGGTGCGGCCCTATCCGGCACAAGCCGGTGATCACCGCATCGTTTTCCCCGGTGCTTTTTTGGTATCGCTCGAGCTTGGACGGGTACGAGGCCACGCCGGTAAACTCGAGAACGTCAACGCTGCGCATGCCGGCATCCGTTTCCCTGAATGACTTGTCGTCCACGAGCGATGCCAGTCGCGTCCGGGCGGCGATCGGGAAATGATAACCGCACGACGGACAAGTCTTAAGATTTTCCTCAAGATCCTTGTCGTAGATCAGTTCCGCGCACTTACCGCACTTGGTCCACAAGCCCTTTGGAATGTTTTTTTTGCGCGGCGCAGCCTCACCGACTTTCATTCTTGAGGAACCGCTCCCCGGCTCGATCCCGGCTGGAATCGATTCGACATCCACCGTCTCAAGCTGCGGAAGAGTCTTGGAAAAATCAGATAAATCAGACATTTCGTTTTTAGTGGCCTGGCGAACCCAGGCCTCGCGCAAGCGTCCACACGCCTACCCTTGCGGCGCCCGCTTTTATGCAGGCTCGCGCGCAGTCGCTGGCGGTGGCTCCGGTCGTCAAAACATCATCGACAAGCACAACACGCCTGCCGTTCAATTTCACTTTGTGCGGTTCAAATGCTCCGCGCATGTTGCCCAACCTCTCGCTTCGTGAAAGCCGTGTCTGGGTCTGGGTCACTCGGGTGCGTTTCACCGCACGCGACTCCACGTTCAGGCCGGTCTTCCGGCTCAAGTTACGGCACAACTGCTCGGCCTGGTTGAACCCGCGCTCACGGAAACGTACCGGATGCAGCGGCACCGGCACAAGGCAATCGCCCCGCCAATCGCGAATTTGTTCGGTCGAGCAACCGTTGAATAACCGGTCGAACAACGGCTCCAGCCAGAGCGCCTGTTCATATTTGAATCGGTGAATGACCTCGAGCATCTCCGCGTTGGCCTGCATCGCTGCCCGCGCAAACTCGAACTGCAACCCCATCTCCACGCAGTTTGCGCACTCAAAGTCGCCGCTGAACTCCCCCCTGAACGGCTGGCCGCACCGTCGGCAAAACGGCGGCTCGATCGGCTTGAACTTGACCAGGCAACCGTTCCCGATGAAGCCGTCCGCCGGCTTGCCCTTTTCATCCCGGCACACCTGGCACACCTCGGGAAAAATGGCAGCCGAGCAGCCCTTGGCCAAGCCGGCCAGCGTTGCTTTCCATCGGGTCACCGGCGTGAGCCTGTCGCAATCCCACGGTTACTGCAACGGCAAATTGGCAAAACGGAAGATGAC
>CAJWEP010000173.1 GCA_913030945.1 uncultured Verrucomicrobiota bacterium | reverse complement strand
TCGTAGGCAAGGTCACGGGCGGCTTGCAGCCCTTGGCCAAGCGCGGTGACGCCCAGCACGCGGCCGCCGCTGGTGACGACGTTTTCGCCGTCGAGCTTGGTTCCGGCGTGGAACACTTTCACGCCGGGAAGGGCATCGGCGTCGGCGATGCCGGTGATGACCTTGCCTTTTTCGTAGCTGCCGGGGTAACCGCCGGAGGCCATCACGACGCAGACGGAGGATTGCGCCGACCAGCGCAACTCGTGCCCGGCGAGCGTGCCGTCGATACTCGCCTCGAGCAGGTCGACGAGATCGTTCTCGAGGCGCGTGAGGTACACCTGCGTCTCGGGGTCGCCGAAGCGGGCGTTGAACTCGAGCACCTTCGGGCCGTCGTCGGTGAGCATGATGCCGGGGTAGAGCATGCCGCGAAAGTCGATGCCCTCCGCGGCGCAACCGGCGAGCCATGGCTCGAGCACCGAGTCGGCGATCTCGGTGAGTTTTTCCTCGCTCAAGAACGGCACCGGCGAGTAGGTGCCCATGCCGCCGGTGTTCAGGCCTTCGTCGCCGTCGAGGGCGCGCTTGTGATCCTGCGAGCTGGGGAAGAGCTTGGAGCATTGGCCGTCGCACAACGCGTGCAGCGACACCTCCATTCCGGTGATCAATTCCTGGATCAACACGCTCGAGCCGGCCTCGCCGAAGGCGCGGTCGGTCATGATCTGCTCGATCGCCTCGTTGGCTTCGCTGGTGTTGTGGCAGATAAGCACGCCCTTACCGAGCGCGAGTCCGTCCGCCTTCACCGCGCACTTGCCGTCGAGCGATGCGGCGAACGCCTTGGCTGCGGCCGCGTCGGTGAACGACGCCGACTGCATCGTCGGGATGCCGTTGCGATCCATGAATTCCTGTGAAAAAATCTTGGACGACTCGAACTGTGCCGCCTGCTGTGTCGGCCCCCAGGCTCGAAGGCCGGCCGCCTGGAATTGATCGACGATGCCCATCGCGAGCGGGTTGTCGGGGCCGACGACAGTGAGGTCGGCCCGGTTGTCGCGGGCGAATGCTAGCAGTGACGGCACATCCTCCGCGCCGATGCCGACGCATTCGACCGCCGAGCCGTTGGCCTCGAGCGTCTCGCCGGCGATGCCGGCGTTGCCGGGCGCGCACCACATTTTCGTGGCACGCGGGGACTGTGCCAGTTTCCAAACCAGGGCGTGTTCGCGGCCGCCCCCGCCAATCACCAGAATCTTCATTGTTTCCGCGGGGGCGCATCGTAAATCAGTCTCGGCGGCGGGAAAGCATTTTTCCCCGGGGCGCGCTTGGGTAGGCTGTGGCCGTGGCGGACAAGCTCCGGAAAATCGTGTCTGGCGGCCAGACCGGCGTCGATCGCGCGGCGCTGGACTGGGCGCTGGCCCGCGGCGTGCCGTGCGGTGGCTGGTGCCCGCTGGGCCGCTGGGCGGAGGACGGGCCGATCGATGCGTGGTATCCGCTACGGGAGACGCCTGACGCCGACCCGGCGCAGCGCACCGAGTGGAACGTCCGAGACAGCGACGGCACGCTGATCGTGACCCTGGCCAGGCGCATGACCGGCGGGACGCTGTTGACCGCGGGCTTGGCCAGGCGCCTGGCCAAGCCGCTGCTGCACCTGGCTAAGGCCGACAGCCCGGCGGCAGGGCAGGCGGAGTCGTTGAGCCAATTCATCGGGCAACATGAAATCCGCGTGCTCAACGTCGCCGGGCCGCGGGAGTCGGGCGAGCCCGGCGTGGGGGAGTTCGCCGCCGTGCTGCTGGAGGCTGCGCTTGGCCAGCCGGATGAAGCGTAAAAATAAATTGAGCCGGTTGGGGTTTGCCGTCACTCTCCGCGCGCCTGAAATGCGAAAGGTGAACATAGGATTGGTCGGGTGCGGCACGGTTGGCAGCGGCGTGGTGCAGGGCCTGGCCCGCAACGGCACGCTGATGGGGTCGCGCCTCGGCGTGCGCCTGTCGCTCGGCGGCGTGGCGGTTCGCAACCCGCGCAAGGCGCGGCCGGCGCGCCTTGCCAAGGGCTTGATCACGACCGACTGGGAGGCGCTGGTGCGCGACCCGAAGATCGACGTGGTGGTGGAGTTGATGGGCGGCACGACTACGGCGCGCCGGGTGGTGGCCGGGGCGCTCAAGCTCGGCAAGCCGGTCATCACCGCGAACAAGGCGCTGATCTCCGCGCACGGCGAGTCGATCTTTCGGCTGATCGAGAAAAACGGGGGCAACCTTTATTATGAAGCGTCGGTGGCGGGCGGCATCCCTATCATCAAGTCACTGCGCGAGGGCCTGAGCGGCAACCGAATCCAAAGGCTTTACGGCATCCTCAACGGGACCTGCAACTACATCCTCACGCAGATGGAAGCCGAGGGGAGCGATTTTGCCGACGTCCTTGCCGATGCGCAGCAGATGGGCTATGCGGAGGCCGAGCCGTCGCTTGACGTGGACGGTTTCGACGCGCAGCACAAGACCGGCATCCTCGCCTCGCTGGCGCACGGGTTCTGGGTGAAGCCGGGGCAGATTTTTGTCGAGGGCATCCGGCACATTACGCCGCTGGACATTCAGTTTGCGCGGCGGCTGGGCTACTGCATCAAGCTGCTTGGCATCGTGAAGAAACTGGGCGGCAAGGTGCAGATCGCTGTTCACCCGGCGTTGGTGCCGGAGACGCATGTGCTGGCCAACGTCAGCGGCGTGTACAACGCGATCCTCGTGCGGGGCGACATTGTCGGCGACACGCTGCATTACGGCCAAGGCGCCGGCGCGGACGCCACGGCCAGCGCGGTGCTGAGCGACCTTGCTGATGCGGCGCTGGATTTGAAGAACGGCAGCATCGGCCGTGTGCCGCCGTTCGTGCCGCACGAGCAGGACGGGACCGTGCTGCCGATGGACAGTGCTGTCAGCCCGTTTTACCTGCGTCTGAGCGTGATCGACCGGCCGGGAACGCTGGCCAAGATCGCGGCGGTGCTCGGCGAGGCGAAGATCGGCATCTGTTCGGTGATCCAGCCGGAGGGGCACGTCGGCGAGAGCGTGCCGCTGATTATGATGCTGCACGACGCGCCGGACGCGGCGATGCGGCAGGCGCTCCGGAAGATCGCCCGTCTCTCCGCCGTGAAGGCCAAGCCGACGATGATCCGTGTGGAAACATTCGACTGACTTGAGTGGGAACGACACCAGCACGCCGGCCGCCTGGCAGGGGGTGATCCGCCGGTACGCGAGGCACCTGCCGGTGGACGACTCCACGCCGGTCGTGTCGCTGCTCGAGGGCAACACGCCGCTGATCCGCGCCGACCGACTGGCCCGCGAGATCGGCGGCGACATCGAACTGCACCTGAAGTACGAGGGCCTGAACCCGACCGCTTCGTTCAAGGATCGAGGCATGACCATGGCCGTGTCCAAGGCCGTGGAGCGGGGCGCGGAGGTGGTCCTTTGCGCGAGCACCGGCAATACCTCTGCCTCAGCGGCGGCCTACGCGGCCCGCGCCGGGCTCCGGTGCGTGGTGCTGCTGCCGCACGGCAAGATCGCCCTGGGCAAGCTGGCGCAGGCGCTGATGCACGGTGCGACCACGGTTGCGATAGAGGGTAATTTCGACGACGCGCTGCGAATCGTCCGCGAACTGGGTGAAATCGGCCGGGTGGAGGTTGTGAACAGCGTCAACCCAGTGCGCATCGAGGGCCAGAAGACGGCGGCGTTCGAGGTGGTTGACCTCCTTGGCCAAGCGCCGGACTTCCATTGCCTGCCGGTCGGCAACGCCGGCAACATCACCGCCTACTGGAAGGGCTACACCGAGTACCACGATGCCGGCTTGGCCAAGGCGCTGCCGAGGATGTTCGGCTTTCAGGCTGCCAACGCCGCGCCACTGGTCGAGGGGCGGCCGATCGAGAATCCGCGGACGGTGGCCACCGCCATCCGCATCGGCAACCCGGCCAGTTGGGACGGCGCGATGAATGCTCTTAAGGAATCCAACGGCCACATTGCCAAGGTGACTGACGAGGAGATCCTGGCGGCGTACAAACTGGCGGCGCGCACCGAGGGCGTGTTTGCCGAGCCGGCCAGCGCGGCGTCGCTCGCCGGGCTGATACAGTGTGTGCGAGACAATTTAATCCCGGCGGGGAGCCGGGTGGTCGCCACGCTCACCGGCCACGGGTTGAAGGACCCGGACAACGCCATCAGCGTCGCCGGCCTCGAGCCTACTGTCGTCGCCTCCGAAACCGACGCCGTCAAGCGAGTCATCGGGCTTTGAGTGAACCAAGCACTTGACTTGCCAAGGGGCGGCTGCGCTTTTACCGTCCGTCGCCTGTATGGAGAAAGTTGTTATCATCGGGTCCGGCTGCGCCGGACTGACCGCCGCAATTTACACAGCCCGTGCCGATCTCGAGCCGCTTGTGCTGACCGGCGTGATGCCGGGCGGGTTGCTTACCACAACCAGCATTGTTGAGAATTTCCCCGGCTTCGCCAAGGGCATCGACGGCACAGAGCTGATGATGGAAATGCAGCAGCAGGCCGAACGATTTGGGGCGAAGATTCAGTTCGGCAGCACGGTGGACGCAATCGATTTCAGCAGCCAACCGCTCAAGCTAACCGTGGACGGCAGCGAAGAGCAGACGCAGACGGTGATCATCGCCAGCGGGGCCGGACACCGCCACCTCGGACTTGAGAGCGAGGCTAAGTTGGAGAAAAAGGGCGTCACGTATTGCGCGACCTGCGACGGGGCACTGCCGATGTTCCGCGATCAGCCGCTGGTGGTGGTCGGCGGCGGCGACTCCGCCTGCGAGGAGGCGAACTATTTAACCCGTTTTGCATCAAAAGTTTACCTGATTCACCGACGCGACGAACTGCGTGCCTCGAAGATCATGGCCGAGCGCACCTTGGCCAACGAGAAAATCGAGCCGGTGTGGCATTCGGAAGTCACCGAGGTGCTGGACGTCGCGCAGGACAAAGTCACCGGCGTGAAGCTGCGCAACAACCAATCGGGCGAAGAGAGCACCCTCAACTGCGCCGGGTTGTTCATCGCGATCGGACACGTGCCCAACACGCAACTGTTCTGTGGCGTGATCGATATGGACGCCGCCGGTTATATCTTGCCCAAGCGCGGGCAGGAAACCAATGTCGGCGGCGTGTTCGTGGCGGGCGATTGCTCGGACCACGTTTATCGGCAGGCGATCACGGCTGCCGGCCAAGGGTGCGCGGCGGCGATCGAGGTCGAACGCCACCTCGCGGCGATCGACCAATGACGACGCCAAGCGACTGAACGATTCAACCATGCAGCCACGCAAGGCACAGATCAAACGCGACACCGGTGAGACGAAGATCCGGCTCAGCCTGAACATCGACGGCAAGGGCAAGTCGAGGATCGACACCGGCATCCCGTTCCTCGACCACATGCTGACGTTGTTCGCCAAGCATGCGACGATGGATCTGAACCTGCGATGCAACGGCGACGTCGAGGTGGATCACCACCACACTGTCGAGGACTGCGGCATCGCGCTTGGCCAGGCGTTCGTCGAGGCGCTAGGCGACAAGAAGGGCGTGCGGCGTTATGGCACCGGCTTCGATCCGCGCAACCCGTTCACCGGCGAGGCGTACGTGCCGATGGACGAGTGCCTCACGAGGTGCGTCATTGACTTCAGCAACCGGCCGCACCTCGTTTGGCGCGGCCTGGCACGGCACCACCAAAAGGGCGTCACCGACGCCGACAAGTCGCAGGACATGTCGTCGGTGTTCCGCTTCGGACTGGCGAAGGAGTTTTTCCAGGCGTTTACCAACGATGCCCGTTGCAACCTGCACCTTGAGTTGCTGTACGGCGACGAGCCGCACCACATCGTCGAGGGACTGTTCAAGGCGTTCGCTCGGGCGACCGATGTTGCCTGCCAACGGGATCCTCGAATCGCCGGGCAGCTGCCCAGCACGAAGGGGAAATTGTAAGTACCTTGAATAAGCCTGTTATGGGGCGCGTCGCTTGAAATGCCGGAAGAACCAGCACACTCCTCGGCGGAAGAGCCACAACTGGTCGAGTGGGCCAAGGCGGGCGACATGCAGGCCTTTGAGGAGTTGGTTTCACGGCACCGCGACCGCATCTACGTGCGTGCCTACAGCATCATGCGCAACGAGGATCTCGCGGTGGATCTTTCCCAGAATGCGTGGGTGAAGGCGTGGCAGCGCTTGGATCAATTCCATGGCGAGGCCAGTTTTCCGACCTGGCTGAGCCGGATCGTGACCAACCTCTGTCTCGACGAACTGCGTCGGCAGAAACGGGCGCGGATGGACTCCATCGAGGCGATGGAGGAATCCACCGGCCCGGTCGAGAACCGGCTGGAGATGGAGACGGTCGATCCGGTCGAGGGACTGAGCCGCGAGGAATTGCGGGAACGAATCGACGCTGCCTTGGCCAAGCTTTCGGACAAGCACCGCACGGTGGTCGTCCTGTACGAGTTCGAACAACTCGAGTACCGGGAGATCGCCGAGAAGATGGGCACCTCCATCGGGACCGTCATGTCGCGGCTGTTTTATGCCCGAAAACGGTTGGCCATTTTGCTGAAGGAAACGCTGAAACGGGACGGATTAATCGAATGAACGAAAACGAGAACGAACTGAAGGTACAGGCCCTGGTGGACGGTGAACTCACCGGTGCCGAGGCCGAGGCGTTGCGAGAGCGCATGGAGACCGACGACCGGCTGCGGGAACTGCACGCCCAGCTCACCGCCGTGCGCGGGCTGATGGCCGGTGCCGAGTTGCCGCGCGCGCTGCCGGAGTTGGGCGACTTTCACTGGAACCAAATCTCCGAGGCTATCAGGCGCGAAGAGCGGCAAACCAAGCGCGTTGCCAGGCCAGCATCGGGTGCGAACTGGTTACTGCGATGGGTGACACCGCTGGTCGGCATGGGGTGCATCCTCCTGCTGTTCACCTCGCTTTCACGGCACAACGAGCCGCCCGACCTTGGCATCCGGTTGGTCAGCGACCACGAGCTGGAGTTGTCTGCCGACGAGATTGACGTGATGACTTTCAACACCGGGGACGACAACATTAGCATTGTCTGGCTTGATATCTCCATCGACCTTCGGCCGGATAGCCTTCAACTATGGCTTGATTAGCGTCCCCCATTCCTCTATGAATCTCCTCTTTTTCGCGATGTCCATGTTCCATACAAACGCCCGATGAAACGATTCACAGCCTTGTTGGCCGTGCTGCTTTTTGCCAACGGCGGCTTCGTCGCGGTCCAAGCCCAACAGATCACTGTTCAGGCCCACCTCGTGCTCGGCACCAGCAAGGAGGAAAAAGGCAAAATGGAGGTTCCGGCCGCCATCAGGAAAAAACTGGCCCAGGTGTTCAAGTGGAAGCACTACTACAATCTGAACGCCATGCAGATGAATATCGCCGATGCGGCCACCAAGACCGCCAAGCTGAGCCGGGCCGCCTCAATCAAGGTGACCAACCGGAAGAACGGCAAGGTTGCTGTTAGCCTGTTCAGCAAGGGCAGAATGCTGGTTCAAAAGACCCAGAATCTTAAGCCCGGAAGTCACATGGTGCTTGCCGGCAATACCGAGACCAACTCCGCCTGGTTCATCGTCCT
>CAJWEP010000172.1 GCA_913030945.1 uncultured Verrucomicrobiota bacterium | reverse complement strand
CAACACCGGGATCACCCCCTCCCATGCGGGGTGTTTTCTGGAGGGTCCAGTGAAATCCGTCCCCGGATGTGGCGGTCCAGATTCCATTTCGACTGGAGCCAAAAAAACGGAGCGAACCACCGGTGTTGACCACATTGCCCAGCCACTGCACATCGGCTTCCACGGTGACATCATCCTGTCGAATAAATTTCAAGCCATCCTTCGAGGTGGCGTGATACCCGCTGCCGTTTGATTTTGGGATGGGGCAAAACAGATGCCAAGTTCCCTCAAGCCGGACTACGGCAACATCAAACGCCTCGGCATCCGGAAAGCCGAAACGTTGTCCCGGTTCGAACTCGTAATGAATGCCGTCCCTCGAAATGGCGGAGAAAACGGCTCGATTTCCCCTTGGCCCAAACCCATTCCCACGCTCGGAGCTGAAATAAAGGCGCACGCGTCCATCAGCCAAGACCACTGGAGTGGGATCGAAGACCCGGTTTAGTCGTTCAGGCAGATTCTTGATCTGCGTCTGGATCGGCCGGTCCCAACTGCGCCCGTTGTCTTTGGAAACCTTGATCGCCACCTGGTCGAACGCCTGGGGCTGGTCGATGGGGAACCACTGGAAGCATGCCAGCAGGCGGTCATCGGAAAGCTGTGTGATGGCCGGCACGCCGCCCCGTTCCTCAAACAACCCTGAAGAGGTCAACTGGAAATTCCTGTCGAAGTTTTGAATTGTCAGGTCACGGTTCCACGGGCCCAGGTTGTGTTGGGAAGGCCTGCCGAAATTCCGTTTTGTCGGGTCGCCCGGCTCCCCTTTTTCCCGGAGTTCGTCCGCGGTCAACCGGCCGTCCCCGTCCCGGTCCAGCCTGCGAAGCACTCTCTGGGCCTGACGCATTTCTCTACCGGAGATTTCGCCATTCCCGTTCGAGTCCAGCAGGTTGAAGAGACGATCCGGCCGGTTCTGCGGACGCTTGACGCGCGGAGCCGGCTTCCTCTTTTCAGCCCCGGCAAAAGCCGATTTTGCCGGAGTGGCCTCCTGGCTGACGCCTCCGGAAACCAAGTGAATCAGTCCCAATATGATTGTGCCAAGAAGGCGGTTTTTCATGATTAGTCTTTTATTAGTTTGTTGGTCATGGGTACGAAGCGGACCAGCATGAGGTGTTCCTGCCGGTAGCCATCGGGGGTGTGGCGGATCAGCACCAGTTCCTGGTTCCACCGCCCGACCGGTACAACCATTCGCCCGCCGGGCTTGAGTTGATTCAACAAGGCCCGGGGCGTCTTGGCCGGTGCCGCGGTGACGATGATCTTGTCGAACGGCGCCGCCTCGGGCCAGCCGTGATGGCCGTTGCCCAAGCGCAGGCGGATGTTGTCGTAGCCCAGTTGACCCAGGATCGTCTCCGCGCGCGTGGCCAAGCGTTCGACGTTCTCGACGGTGTGCACCTCGGCGACAAGATCAGCGAGGACCGCAGTCTGGTATCCCGAGCCGGTGCCGATCTCGAGCACGCGATCGGTGGGCTGGGGCTCGAGCACCTCGGTCATGCAGGCCACGATGTACGGTTGGGAGATGGTCTGGCCCTGGCCAATGGGCACCGGGCCGTCGCGGTAGGCAAACGCCTGGCCGTCCGGCGGGACAAACCGGTGGCGTTCCACTTGACGCATGGCCTCCAGCACGCGCGGGTTCCGAACGCCCCGCGCCTCAATCTGGCTCGCAACCATCTCGATGCGCTCCTTCGCGCGCTCCGGCTCCCGGCGGCCCTCGACGCCAACTTTGGGGATTTCTTCAGTGGTGAACTTGGGAACAGCCATGTCGGGTGATGGCAATCGCTCCCACAAAGAATGCGGCTGACACGGCGAGCGGGCAAGTTGTTTCAGGAGTTTGTCAGAGCAACATTGATTGGCACTGGATACGGTGCCAATCTTCGCCCAAATGGAAACATGGATCAGACAGTTTGGTTTCAGTAAAATCGTTGACTAATTGATCTTTAAACCACGACTACTTTAGTCTTGATTTTACTTGCTTCCAATACATACCGTCTTGATCTGTCTCTCAAATGAAGTCACGCAATCTAAGGTCATATTCCCTCGATCGACAATTCGGTTTCACACTGATTGAGTTGTTGGTTGTCATTGCCATTATTGCGATCCTTGCGGGGTTACTTTTGCCAGCCTTGGCTAAGGCAAAGGAAAAGGCCACGGGCATCAGTTGCATGAACAACGGTCGCCAACTTCAGTTGGCCTGGTTTTATTTTTCCGGAGATAACGATGACTGGATCGTGCCCAGTCGTTCCTGGGTTGCCGGTGGACTGAATTACGACGGGAACAACTCAATGAACACCGACAAGGGCATCCTCATGGATGAGAAATTGTCCGCCCTGGCCTCCTATACTGAAACGCCAGAAATCTACAAATGTCCGGCTGACAAGTCCTTCGTGGTCAAGGGCCGCACCACCATGGCGAGAGTGAGAAGTTTTGCCATGAACAGTTGGCTTGCTGGTGCCTGGCAAGGGAGAAGGGTCACCGGCAGCAACGGCGGCAATCAGGGAGATGGCAAGAGCTATAATGAGTTCTTCAAACAAACTGATTTCAGGGATCCGACCCCGTCGGAGACCTGGTTGTTCGTGGATGAGCATCCGGACGGGATCAACGATGGCTGGCTGGCGGTGCGCATGTATTCCAATGGCCAAGCCTACTGGCGTGATCTGCCTGCCAGTTACCATAATGGAGCCTGTGGATTCAGTTTTGCCGATGGACATTCGGAGATCCACAAGTGGATCGGTGCGGAGACCTGTCATCCAGTCGAGCGCCGTTACAACAGCTTCAATTTTTTTGCCCGAACAGAAGAAAGCAAGAGGGACTATGTCTGGTTCAAGGATCATTCAACAGCCCTGACTAAACGATGATCCATGTTTTACTGCGATTACCGTTAACAGAGATCCAAAACATTCGCTTTTAACATCGAGCTTGAAACAAACAGACATGAAAAGAATCCCTAAAACCGGCAATCCAGTTCATCGTCGGAATTTCATCAAAAGCTCGCTTCTTGGCGGGGCGTCGTTTGTCACCGCTTGGCCGGCTTTGAGTGATGAACTGGACAAAAAAACGGGTTCATCACGGCCGCTGCGGTTTGGGATCATTGCGGACATTCACAAGGATGTGATGCACGATGCCGATGACCGCCTGCGGGTGTTTATTGAGCATATGGAGCGTGAGAAGGTTGATTTCATCGTTCAACTGGGTGACTTCTGTGTTCCCAAGGAGGAAAACCTTGGCTTCCTCAAGGTGTGGAACACATTCAAGGGGCCCCGGTATCACGTCCTGGGGAACCATGACACGGATGACAACGGGCAGGGTCCCACCACCCGGGAACGGACGATGACGTATTGGAAGATGCCGGCCCGGTTTTATTCCTTTGACCGGGGTGGGGTGCACTTTGTCGTGCTCGACGGCAACGACAGGCCTGCCGATCACAAATCAGGCTATCCACGATTTATTGCCGATGATCAGTTGCAATGGCTCCAAAAGGACTTGGCAGCGACCAAAAAGAGCACAGTGATCTTCGTCCACCAAAGCCCTGAGCGCCCGGAGGATGGAGGATTGCAGAATGGCGCGGCGGTTCAAGACGCTCTTGAGCAGGCCAACCATGATGCCGGTTTCCGCAAGGTGGTTGCCTGTTTTACCGGGCATCATCACCGGGACTACGTTCGCCAGATCAACAACATTGTTTATCCGCAGATCAACAGCGCATCTTACCACTGGGTGGGTGGCAACTTTCTACGGGTGAGGTATTCCAAGGAGGTTGATGCCCAGTATCCGTACATCAAGTACACCGTGCCCTACAGGGATTCCATCTTTGCGCTGGCCACCATCGATTCGGGGCGCGGTTTCCTGAAGATTGAGGGAAAGCGGAGCGAGTTCGTCGGCCCGGCGCCGTGGGAACTGGGCGAAACCAAGGATTACTGGGACGCCAAGACCCTGACAGCCGGTGTTGCAAACTGGAAGATGCCGATATGAAGGATGTGAAACCAAACGGTTGGCTTAATATCCCGTGGCCTTTCAAGAGGAAACTTAATCGCGAGGGATTTACCCTGATTGACCTTCTGGTGGTCATCGCGATTATTGCCATATTCGCCTCGGAACCGCCAAACAGCGATCTGCCCCCTTGAATCACCATATGCTCCTGATACGATCAGTTCTGCGCCTGACAAACAATATTCCTATCCCCTTAGCATGCCGTCGCCGTAAAAAGAGGGATAACGGGCCTCCATCATGAAGAAGACCGTGTTTCTCCTGTCGTTGTTCTCTTTGCTGGCGTCTACAGGAACCGCCCAGGTCTATCAGGAAGCCGATCTGCCTGATGTGATGACGTTCTTGGATGGCAGCGAGGTGAAGACAAGAGCCGATTGGGAGAAGCGAAAGGCGGAGATCAAGGACCTGTGGTGCGACTACCTCATCGGTCGTTTTCCTGAAGAGTCGCCGAAGCTGTTATCGGCTGAGATCATCGGGACAGAGAGCGCTGCGGACGGCTCGACCAGGAGGCGAGTCGTGTTGACGTTTGACACACCGAACAAGAAGTCTTTCGAGGTCGCCGTATGGGAGCCGAAAGCGTCGGATACGGCCGCCAGACCATTGTTGCTGACCCAGCCTCGTCACTATCAGAGGCAGCAGTGGGGTGGGGAGGCGCTGAAGAGAGGATATGTCGTGTGCATCTATCCGGGCCTGGATGCACACCATCGTGAGAAGGACTATCCCGGGTATGAGCGCGTTTGGAAGACGTTCAAGAGCGAATATCCAAAGGCAACCTGGAGTTCATCGCTGGGCATACAGGCGTGGCTGGCCAGCCGGACGCTTGACTATCTGCTGGACACGAAGCACGGCTACAAGATCGATCCTGAGGCGGTCGGGATCACCGGTTTCTCCAGGTATGGCAAGCAGTCCATCTATGCGGCGGCCTTTGATGAGCGGTTCAAGTGTGTGGTTGCCAGGAGCTCCGGGACCCCTACCGCGTGCTCTTACCGATTCGCCGGGCGCCAGACTTTCATGGAGTCTGTCGCTCTTGAAGATTGCCCAAAGGTGTGGTTGAGCGACAAGGCCAGGAGCTTCTATGGCCGGGAGAACGAGCTACCGGTGGAAGGAAACGCGCTGATGGCCTGTATTGCCCCGCGACACCTCATGATAGACACCTCCTATAACGATGGCTCCGACCCCACTTTCGGTGTCGAGCGTAATTACCTGAGTGCAAAGAAGGCCTGGACGTTTCAGGGAGAGGAGGACCGCATCTGTCTTAGTTATCGCAAAGGCAACCACGGCCCGGTAACGGATGAACGGGTCAAGCATAACCTCGACTACTTCGACCTGGCCTTTGGCCGGGGGAAAGCCGGTGCGTCGGATTTCCCCGAAGTGTTGCTCCATGCCTTTGACTGGAAGGCGTGGAAGTCGAAGCAGCGGACGTCTGATCTAGCCACACCGAGGGAGGTTTCGGTTCGGCAGAAGATCGAATGGATGCTCGGTGACCAACCCACCTCGATAAAGGATGCAGGCAAGTACCACATAAAGACTGGCGAAGAGCTGGGTGTTCCCGACTCGTCGAGAGACCGCTGGAACCCGGGTGGCATCAGGAGGGTGCCTTTCAGTTTCAGCGGCAAAATGCATGGCAACATCTTCTTTGATCCCAAACGGGAGATGTACAAGGCAACGGTCATCTGGCTGCATCCGTGGAACTACTCGCACGGCAGCAACGAGGGGTATGGCGTTCAGGGGACAACGATCTACTACCGGCTCGCCAAAGAAGGCTACAAGGTCGTGATGTATGACCAGTTCGGTTTTGGGGACCACCTGACCGACGCCTTCGGCTTCTATGACAAGCATCCCCGCTGGTCCAAGATGGGCCGGGCGGTATACGACGTGAGGAAAGTGGTGGACTTCCTGGTCGACGGCGAAGGGATCACCGCTCAACCGGTTCCGCCAACCGATCCGGCGAAGATCTACATCTGCGGATTCGCCTTCGGCGGAATGGTAGGACTCTATGCAACGGCGCTCGACGAGCGGATCACCGGTGTCGCCTGTTACTCTGGTTTCACGCCGATGCGCACTGACACCGACGCAAAGCCCACCGGCGGCATACGCCAGTACTGGGAGTGGCATGCCCTGATCCCCAAGCTGGGGTTGTATCACGGAGAGGAGGCCACCATTCCATACGACTACGACGACGTCCTGGCACTGATCGCTCCTCGCAAATGCCTGATCTACTCACCTACCCGCGATCGGTTCAGCAGCAGTGAAGACATAGAGCGCTGCGTGATGAAGGCCAAAACAGCATGGCGCGATAAGGCCGCGTTGACGTTCATTGCCCCTGACGATATTTGCAGGTTCCAATCCAAACAGCAGGACGTTTTCGTGCGTTGGCTCTAAGCCACAGACTCCCGGTTGTGGGTCTTGTGGCGACGATGGACGGTCAGATTGGTGTTGCTCTGCTTCGACAACACCACTAGAACGGGCTGAGGACAAACCCGAAATCGCCGATCTTCTACGCAAACACGGCGGCAAAACGGGTAAAGAATTGAAACCCGTGGAAACGAAATGAAACAGGCATCCAACAAAGGCTTTACCCTGATCGAGTTGCTGGTCGTCATCGCGATCATTGCCATACTTGCCGCGCTACTGCTCCCCTCCCTGGCCAATGCGAAAAAGCAAGCGCATCGGACAGGCTGCGCCAGCAATCAACATCAGATTCAGTTGGCCTACCAGATGTATGTCGGGGATAATGATGACTGGTTTCCGGTGGCTCCGGGGCTTGCATCCGTAGGAGGCCAAACCGGCACGAATAACGGCAACAATGTCGTGCAAGGTCTTGTCGAGGAAACCAAACGACCGCTCAATCGCTATACGGGCTCTACTGAGGTCTTTCGTTGCCCGGCAGACAAGGGAGACTCGCTCATGCAAGGAGGTCACGACCACGTGTTTACTTACCTGGGTAACAGTTACCGAGTCGCATGGTGGAATGCCTTTCGGGTCAAACGAGTCATAGGCTTGGCATACCCGAACCAGAACGACCGAAATACGGGCGCCAAGGCCCCACCCATCAAGGGAAGCGAGGTTGCCAGGAAGCCCTCCACGAAGGTCATCCAGGGGGACTGGCACTGGCACGGAAACCGGGTACTAACCGATAAACGCAGTAACTGGCACAACTTCAAGGGCAAGGCGCGTTACAACATGGCATTTGGTGACGGGCACGTGGAGTTTGTCCGTTGGCCTGACGACTTTGCCAAGTGGATTTGGGAGCCTATCGATATTGAGTTTGATTGGTGGTAATCACTCGGAAACTTTGGCAAAGGCTTAACGTATCGTGACCGGTTCCGGATTATTTTGACACCCTTTATCGCAAGGAAAAAAGAGCATGTGTCCACCAGGGGGTTTACGTTGATAGAACTTCTGGTGGTCATCGCGATCATTGCCATTGAACAGGTAAATGACCAATCCTGCCCTGTCTGCCATCCTTTTGGGACTTAGCTTGGTTCGTCAATTCCCGGATGCCAGAGAGACAGGCAACAATACCCCAATTTAATATATATCTAGGGGCTGGCATAGCTAAGGGCTAGGAAAGACTATGTCAGAGGCATGTATGAAAGG
>CAJWEP010000171.1 GCA_913030945.1 uncultured Verrucomicrobiota bacterium | reverse complement strand
CGAGGCTTTGCCTATGCTGCGGCGCACACCGATTGTTGAGGGTGACCACGCCGCCTTCCGGTATTTTTTAACTAGCAAAACAAAATCAACATCATGTCTCAAAAAGTAGGATTTGTCGGAGTCGGCCGCATGGGCGCCAACATGGCCCGCCGGCTGAAGGATTGCGGATACGACGTCTCCGCCGTATACGACATCCGCAGTGAAGCCGCCGCGGAACTGGCCGCCGAACTCGACACCACCGCCGCCACGACACTGGCGCAGGTGACCGAGTTGTCGAATGTCATCATCACCGTCGTGATCGACGACGCCTCAATGCACACAATCTTCGCCAGCGAGGGCGACAGCCTGCTCACCGGCGCTGAGGGCCGTGTATTCATCAACTGCGCGACGATCAGCCCGGCGGTGCACGTGGAGGTCGAAGCCCTGGCCAAGGCAGCTGGGGCGGAGTCGCTCGAGGGCTGCATGGCCTCCAGCATCACCCAGGCACGCGAAGGCACGCTGTACCTGATGCTCGGCGGCGACAAGACGACCTACGACAAGGTCGAGGAACTGCTCGGCAAATTGTCGGTCAACAAACGCTACGTCGGCGAGGCCGGCAAGGCGGCCCAGGTGAAGGCGCTGGTCAACATGGTGATGAATATCAACACCGCCGGGCTGGCCGAAGGGCTGGGTTTGGCCGATGCGCTTGGCCTCGACCTGAACATGGTCATGGAGATTTTCTCCCAGACCGGCGCCAATTCCCGCGTGCTCGAGACAGACGGCGAGGACATGCGCGACCGCGACCACGAATGCTACTTCTCCGGCGCACACGCCGCGAAGGATTCCGGCATCGCGCTGGCGCTTGGCCAGGCGGAGGGTATCAACCTCCCGATGGCCGCCGCCTCCAAGGGGCAGTTCGACAAAATGATCGAGAAAGGCATCGGCGAACTGGACAAGTCCGGCGTGGCCGAGCTGACCTTCAAGGGTCGCACCGCCTGAGCAGAGAAGTTTGTTTCCCGAAAGGCGGCCAAACAATTGGCCGTCTTTTTTTGTTTTTTCGCTTGCACCAATGGCTGGGATTTGGTTTTTTCCACGGCCTCTGCCCGGTCAAGGTCATTGGGATGGCTCTTTCGCCGGGCTTTTTGCAAGGATGGACAACATACAGAACAACGGTAACGGGCGATATTCGGCCAAAGGAATGGCCAAGCCGATCAATTTCCTCTGCATCGCACCGGACGCGCAGGAGGTGTCCGTGATCGGTGATTTCAACGACTGGAACGGCGACGCGCACGCCATGAACCGGCAGTTTGACGGCTCATGGATCACGCAGATCGACCTGCACCACGGGCACCACCGCTACCAGTTCCTTATCGACGGCAGACCAGCGCTCGATCCCAGCGCCAACGGCGTGGTGCGCAACGAGAAGAACCAGCGCGTCTCGCTCATCGCTGTGAGCTGATCCCATGTTTCAAGCAAAAGAGGCGGCCATCTGGCCGCCTTTTTTGTATCAAGTTTTGCCGGAGAGGATCAGTTGTTCTCCGGATCCGGCGGCGGGGGCTGCTCCTTGAGGCCGACCGACTCGGCGATGTCCTTGAACTCGGTGTGATCCACCGTGTTAAGGCACTTGCCGCGCTCGGTGAGCTTCTCGTTGATCTTGACGACCTTCTCCGTCATCTGGTCGTGCGTGTCCTGAGTCCCCCCGGCAACGACAAAATTGTCGCCGGTGGTGACACGCTTGTGACCGTCGGAATCCATCCCGAGCCCCAGCATCACTGATTTTTTTTTGTCGCCGCCCCTTGGCACGCCGAAAAGGTAACGCCTGCTAAAGGCGGGTCAAGAGACAAAATCGCGCATCCGACGGCTGGCCGAGCCCGCGATTCTGTCTTTCTCCTCATACGGTTCGCCGATAACCTTGGCCAAGCGGCAGATGAAGATTGCCATTGCCCAGATCAACTCCACCGTCGGCGATTTCGACGGGAACGCCGACAAGATCGCCAACGCATGGCGGTGCGCCGACGAAGCTGGGGCGGGGCTGATCGTGCTGCCGGAGCTGGCGCTGTGCGGCTACCCTCCTCGCGACCTGCTGGCCAAGCCGGCGTTCCTCCGGCAAAACCAAGCGGCGCTCGAGCACCTGGCCAGGTGCGGCAGCAAGGCGGTTGCCGTCGTGGGCTACGCCTCCACCAACGAGACCGACTCCGGCCGCCCGGCCCGCAACTCCGCCGCCGTGCTGCACAACGGCGAGGTGGCCGCCGTCCGCCACAAGACGCTGCTGCCGACCTACGACGTTTTCGACGAGGACCGCTACTTCGAGCCGGCGACCGACAACACGCCGGTGGAAATCCTCGGCAAAAAGGTGGGCCTCACCATCTGCGAGGACATCTGGAACGACGAAGTGTTCCTGCACGACCGCCGCTACGAGCGCCGTCCCGCCGAGGAACTCGCTGACGCCGGCGCGGAGCTGCTGCTCAACCTCTCCGCCTCACCGTGGAGCCTCGGCAAGGAGCACAGCCGGCATGAACTGCTCTCACAGCTCTCAGCCAAGGCTGGCTGCCCGCTGGTGTACTGCAACCTCGTCGGCGGCAACGACGAGTTGGTGTTCGACGGCGGCAGCCAATACTACAACGGCCACGGCGTACTCGGCGCCAGCGGCGCGATGTTCGCGGAGGATCTGCTACTCGTGGACACGGAGACTATCGAGTCGAAGTCGGACGATACCTCGGATGACGACGAGAAGATTCACAGGGCGCTCTCGCTTGGCGTGCGCGATTATCTGCACAAGTGCGGCTTCTCGTCGGCCGTCATCGGATTGAGCGGCGGCATCGACTCAGCCGTCACCGCCGCGATCGCCGTCGATGCGCTGGGCGCGCAGAACGTCCGCGGCGTGGCCATGCCGTCGCAATACTCGTCGCAGGGCAGCCTCGAGGACGCCGAGGCCTTGGCCAAGACGCTGGGCATCCGGTACGACGTCGTGCCGATCGAGCCGGTGTTCGGGCAGCTCAAGTCGCAACTGGACGGCATCTTCGAGGAGCTCGACGAAGACACGACTGAGGAAAACATGCAGGCGCGCATCCGGGGCAACATCCTCATGTCGATGTCCAACAAGTTCGGCTCGCTGCTGCTGACCACCGGCAACAAAAGCGAGCTGGCGGTCGGTTACTGCACGCTCTACGGCGACATGTGCGGCGGGCTGGCCGTCATCAGCGATCTGCCCAAGACGCGGGTTTACAGCCTGGCGAGGTGGATCAATCGCGAGCGCAAAATCATCCCGGAGGCGACGATCACCAAGCCGCCCTCGGCGGAACTGCGGCCCGGCCAGGTCGACCAGGATTCACTGCCGCCGTACGACGTGCTCGACAGCATCCTCGAGGCGTACGTGGTGGACGGGCGGGACGCCGAGTCGATCATCGACTCCGGCCACGACGCCGGGACGGTCGAGCGGATCATCCGGCTGGTCAACCTCAACGAGTACAAGCGGCGACAGGCCGCGCCCGGCATCAAGGTCACCAGCAAGGCATTCGGCATTGGCCGGCGCATCCCGGTGGCCAAGCGCTTCCCGTGAGCGATTTTTCAACCGCGAATCAACGCGAATACACACCCATTTGGCCAAGCGGGCTGTGAACAGGTTCTGCTTGTATTTCCTAAACGCGGCTGCACGCTCGCGCATCCCTTGGTGCAGCCCGGCCGTGGCTGATACTGTTCACCCTGAATGAGAAATCTGTTTTACCTTGGAGCCGTTCTGACCGGCTTCGCCGGCTTTGCCTTGGCCGACGACGAGAAGGTGCCCAAGCCGCGCCCCTCGATCACCGCCGTTCGCGTTGAGCAACTGCCGGTGATCGACGGCGTGCTCGACGAGGCAGCCTGGCAGGCGGCCCCGGTCGCGGGCGACTTCGTGCAACAGGATCCGGACAACGGCGAGCCGATCACGGAACGCACCGAGTTTCGCGTGCTCTACGACGACAAGGCGCTGTACATTGGCGTGTGGTGCTACGACTCGGAGCCGGACGAGATCATCGCTCGGAGCATGATGCGCGATGACTACCCGTACGAAGATGACCACCTCTACATCGCCATCGACTCGTTCCTGGATTACCGCAACGGCTATGCGTTCGCCACCAACCCGAACAGCTGCCGCTGGGACGGCCTGATTATCAACAACTCCTACACTGGCGGCAGTTGGGACGCGATCTGGGAATGCAAAAGCCGCATCACCGGCGAGGGGTGGTTCAGCGAAATCGCCATCCCGTTCAACTCGATCTCCTTCGACCCCAATCAGACCGCCTGGGGGCTGAACATCTCCCGCACCATCCGCCGCAAAAACGAGACCGGCCGCTGGCACAACCCACCGCGCCAGCTCTGGACCTCGAGTGTATCAGACGCCGGCGAGATCCGCGGCCTCAACAATCTCAGCCAAGACTCAAAATGGGAGCTGCTGCCTTACGGCATGGGCAAGTACCGGCACAATCACGACCTGAACGATGGCAGCACGCTGGGCGATTTCGGCGGCGACATCAGCTACAAGCTGGCGCCGAACCTTTCCGCCAGCCTGTCGGCAAACACCGACTTTGCCGAGACGGAGGTGGATTCCCGCCAACTCAACTTCAGCCGCTTCTCCCTGTTCTACCCGGAGAAGCGTGACTTTTTCCTCCGGGACTCCGGCATCTTCCGGTTCGGATCACTGTCACGCAGCAGTTCCGTCCCAACCATTCCGTTTTTCAGCCGCCGGATCGGGCTGACCGAAAACCAGAGGCCGGTGCCGATCAACCTCGCTGCCAAGGTCACGGGGCGAATCGGCAAATACAGCATCGGCATCATCGACGCGCAGATCGACGGACACGACGGCATCGGCAGCCAAAACGCCTTTGTGACGCGTGTCTCCCGCAACGTGCTCGAGCAGTCGTCGGTCGGCCTGATCACCACCATTGGCAATCCCAACTCTGAAGAGGACGCCTACCTGATCGGGACCGACTTCAACTACCGCACCACCCGCTTCCTCACCGACAAGACCCTGCGGGCCAGCGTCTATGCTTTGGCCAACTATGACGAGTCGTCCGACTGGAGCGAGGTCTACGGTGGCAGCCTCACCTACCCCAACGACCTACTTGATGGCGGGCTGGCTTTCTACGAGGTCGGCGAGGACTTCCAGCCCAAGCTCGGCTACACCCGCCGAACCGGTGTCCGCAATGTCAGCTCAAGGATCTCCTACCGCCCGCGACCGGAAAACATCGAGTGGCTGAGAAAATATCATCTGAGCTACAGGAATTCCTTTTACACCACGCTCGACAACGATATCGAGTCGCAACAGCATAGCTTCTACATTCCATACTTGGATTTCGAGTCCGGCTACGAGCTCTACTTCAAGATCGACCGGGAATATGACCGGCCGGAGCAGGACTTCGAGATTTCCGGGGGTGCCATCGTGCCCGCGGGCGAATACTGGACGACCGACTACACGATCGACTTCGAACTGAAGGAATCGGGCATCCTGCGCGGCGATATTGGATACACCTTTGGCGAGTGGTACCACGGCGACAAGCAGACTGCCTATCTCGAACTGGGCTTCGACCCGGCAAAGTGGCTGGACCTGCGCCTCGAATATTCCTACAACCAGTTCGAGCTGCCAGAACTGGATTTCGACGCTCACATCGCCTCCGGCCGACTGCGGATCAACTTCACGCCCGACATGGGCTGGTCGCACCTCGTCCAGTACGACTCCGTCTCCGAGTCGGTCGGCTATAACACCCGCTACTTCTGGGAATTCCAGCCCGGCAAAAAATTTCACGTTGTCCTGCGCCAAAACTACGGCAACGACCACCATCTGTTCTCGTTGCGCGAAAGCGAGTTCGTCCTGAAGGCCGTGACCACCTTCCGGCTCTGAGCCTGGCCAAGCGCAGCCCGAATCGGCATAAACCATTGACTCGAAAACCGGGTTTCGCTAAAAAGTCCGCCCCTTGGCCAAGCCAACGGAAAGGCTTCACGAAGATCAAGCCATACCTGCGCGTCACACCGCAGCCGAACAAGTAACCGGTCTTTCACAAACGAGGGGCTGCCGGATGGCGGCTCCCTTCTTGTTTCCGCAGCCAAGCGCCACATGCAGCCAAACGACATCCAGATCATCGGCGAGGAATTGGCCGTTAAGTGGGACGACGACACCGAGTCGTTCGTGCGCCTGGCCAAGCTTCGCAAGGCCTGCCCCTGCGCCGGCTGCAAAGGCGAGACCGACGTGATGGGCAACCTGCACAAGGGGCCGGAGCGGCCTTACTCGCTCTCGTCGTTCCGGATTAGGTCGCTGGAATTCGTCGGCGGCTACGCCGTCAAGCCGGTTTGGGAGGACGGCCACAGTTCCGGCCTGTTTGCCTTTGACTACCTCCGCGCCGTCGCCGATTCGCCCGACAACGAGTAGCCACAAATGGTTTGTGGCCAGGCGCTTGGCTGACTAGCCTCGGCCATGCGCTTCGTGACCATCGGCCTGGGCTTCGCCCTGCTGGTTTCCTGTTGTGCAGCCGCCCAAGCGCGCGTTTACCTCGGCAACGAGGTGCTCGCCATGCGCGGCTATGAGCCGCTACGCGGCAAACGCGTCGGGCTGCTCACTAACCCCTCCGGCGTCGACGGTCGCGGTCGCTCGATCATCGACATCCTCCACAAGTCGCCCAAGGTCAATCTCGTCGCGTTGTTCGGCGCGGAGCACGGCGTTGATGGCCGCGTACCGGCCGGCAAGGAGTTCCCCAACAGCACGCATCGCCGCACCGGTTTGCCAATCTATTCCCTCTACGGCCCCGGCCCAGTCCGCAAACCGACGCCGGCGATGCTCCAAAAAATCGATTGTCTGGTTTACGATATCCAGGATACCGGCGCGCGATCGTACACGTTCATCAGCACGATGGGGTTGTGCATGGAGGAATGTGGCAAGGCTGGCGTGGAGTTCGTCGTGCTCGACCGCCCCAATCCGCTCGGAGGCCAGCGTGTCGAGGGGCTCATCCTCAATCCGCGCTTCAAGTCTCTAGTCGGCCAATGGAAGATCCCGTACGTCTACGGAATGACCCCCGGCGAACTGGCCTACATGATCAGCGGCGAAAACTGGATCAGTCACCGACCAAAAATCTCCATCATCAAGATGAAAGGCTGGACCCGCTCGATGACCTGGCGCGGCACCGGTCTCAAGTGGGTACCCACCTCGCCCAACATCCCGCACGGCGACTCGCCCATGCACTACGTCTCCACCGGCGTGCTTGGCGAACTCGGTGCCGGCAGCGGGCTAAGCATCGGCATCGGCGAAGGGATGCCGTTCGAGTGCGTCGTCTCCACCTGGATGAACACCGACGGCATGGCCCGTTACCTGAACAGCAGGCGATTGCGAGGTGTACGCTTCGAGCCGATCCGCTTCAAGAGTCGCCGCGTCAAGAACCGAACTTACTCCGGCGTCCGGATCCGGTTCAACAACCGCTCCATCGCCCCTCTCATGGCGATCAACTACCACATCGTTGATGCGGTGAAGGCCGTGGCGAAGCGCGACCTGTTTGCCACCCGAACAAAGAGTGGTCGTAGCTTTAACATGTTCGACAAGGTCAATGGCACCGACATGATCCGGCGCGACCTTGCCGCCGGCCGATCCGGCGCTCAGATTGTAGAGTCATGGGCCAAGGACGAGGCGCGCTTCCGCCAACAACGCGCCAAATACCTC
>CAJWEP010000170.1 GCA_913030945.1 uncultured Verrucomicrobiota bacterium | reverse complement strand
TTCTTCCACGCGTGGGAATTGCAGGGGCGTTACCCGAAGTTATTCGACGATGCGACTGTTGGCGAGAAGGCGAGGGAGTTGTTCGACGATGCGCAGGAATTGCTCGATCGCATCGTCGGCGAAAAGTTGTTCACGGCCAAGTGCGTGTACGGTTTCTTTCCGGCCAACCGCGTCGGCGACGATGTGGAATTATTCACCGACGACTCGCGAGCCAAGCGCTTGGCCAGGTTTCATTTTCTGCGTCAGCAAACCGACAAGGCGTCCGACATGAATCACTGCTTGGCTGATTTCATCGCGCCTAGGGAAACCGGCTTGGCCGATCACTTGGGCGCGTTCGCCGTCACGGCCGGTCACGGGGTGGAGGAGTTGGCCCAATCGTTCGAGACTGCCAATGACGATTACAACGCCATCATGGCCAAGGCGCTTGGCGATCGGCTCGCCGAGGCGTTTGCCGAGTGCCTGCACTCTCGAGTCCGTCGCGAGTGGGGCTACGGCAGCGACGAAGCTTTCAACAATGACGAGTTAATTCGGGAGAAGTATCGAGGCATCCGTCCCGCCGCCGGTTATCCTGCCTGTCCGGATCACACGGAGAAGCGCCTGCTGTGGGAGTTGCTCGATGCCGAGAAACGCACCGGCATTCGCCTCACCGAGAGCTGCGCGATGTGGCCGGCCAGCTCGGTGAGTGGGCTGTATTTTGCGCATCCAAGGACCAAATATTTTGGTGTTGGTAAAATCAACCGCGACCAGGTGGAGGACTGGGCCAAGCGCAAGAGCATGAGCCTCACCGACGCCGAGCGCTGGCTCGCCCCAAACTTGAACTACGATCCGGCTTAAGAAACGCCTCGACGCAGGCTCGCTCCCTTTACTGAAAACTGGCATCATCCGCGCATGACGAGTGGCTTCGGATGGGGCCGTTTTTTACTCCCAATGTGCGCTGGACTGGCAGGTGTTTGCCTATCGCTGGGTATTGAACCGGAGACGGAGACACGCCTGGTTTATGTGGAGCTCGCTGGCGAATCGGCGGCGGACGTTGCTGTGCGGCTCCGTGGCCTCGGCTTGGCCAAGGCGAAAATTGCTGGGGCCACCCGCGCTCGAATTGCCGAGATCGTTGTGCAACAGGACGCCCTGGTGGCCCGGCTTAGCCAAGTGGATGGGGCGGTCGAGGCTCGGTTCAGCCGCTTGGCCAACGCGCTCAAGGTGCGGCTACCACTTGGCCAAGTGGAGCGGCTTCGCCGGCTCGACGGCGTGGTCGGTGTCCAACCGGTGGCACAATTTCGCCCTCTCACGTCCACCAGCGTGCCGTTCATCGGTGCCACCAATGTCTGGAATCGCGGCAATCTCTCCGCCACTGGCAAGGGGGTGCGCATCGGCATCATCGACTCCGGCATCGACTACCACCATGCGATGTTCGGCGGGAGTGGCGACGTGGCGGACTACATCAAGAACAACCCGGCGCGCATCGAGTCCGGCACATTTCCCACCGAGAAAGTGGTCGGCGGGTACGATTTTGCCGGGGATGCCTATGACGGCACACAGGCGCCGCGCCCCGACGACGACCCGTTGGACTGCGAGCAGAACGGCCACGGCTCGCATGTGGCCGGCATTGCGGGTGGCATCGGGGTGCTGACCAACGGCGTGCCGTACTCGGGCGGTTACGGGAAGGTGCTGAATATGGGCAAGTTCCTAATCGGCCCCGGGGTGGCACCGGAGGCCAAATTGTATGCCCTGAAGGTGTTCGGCTGCTCTGGAACTACCGGCTTGTCGGTGGACGCGATGGAGTGGGCGGCCGACCCAGACGCGGACGGTGATCTCGACGATCGGTTGGACGTGGTGAACCTTTCGCTGGGCTACTCGTACTCACGCCCGGCGTTCGAGAACAACGCAGCCGGGCGCCTGGTCAAGCTGGGTTGCGTGGTGGTGCGAGCTGCCGGGAACAACGGGAATAACTTTTATGCTCTGTGGTCGGTCGATGACCGTGAGATTAACGTGGCCAACTCAATGGACGACGGAATCGAGAACAACAGCATCGAGATCACCGACCCGCCGATGGTCCGGGGATTTTACGAGGCGGTTGAGGCGGCGTTCACGAAGCAGCTTGAGGCTACCGGGGAGATCACGGGCCGGGTGGTTTATGCCGATCCGCCTCAGGCCTGCGAAGCGCTGAAAAATACCGTTGCACTGGAGGGAAACATTGTTCTGATCGATCGAGGCGTTTGCTTTTTCCTGGACAAGATTCAACGGGCAAGGGACGCCGGTGCGCTAGCGGTGATCGTGGTGAACAACGAGGGTGGGACGCCGGTTGCAATGGGCACTCCCGGCGGTACGGTGGACATCCCGGCGATGATGATCACTCGCCGTGACGGCAACAATCTGAAGCAACATCTGGCCGCCGGCCTGTTTTTGAAGCTTGGCGGCGATGTCATGATCGGCGGGCCTAAATTGGCAGACCAACTGGCGCCCAGCAGTTCTCGCGGGCCGGTATATGAGACACATCTGCTCAAGCCGGACCTTGCCGCGCCCGGTTTCAATATACACTCAGCAAAAGCTGGTAGTGGGGGAGATCAGCAAATGAGTGGCACCTCGATGGCGACTCCTCACGTTGCCGGCGCCGCGGCTTTACTGATCGAGAGGTATCCGGGCTGGGCCCCTTCTTCCATCAAGGCAGCGTTGATGAACACCGCCGCTCAAACCCGGGATGAGAATGGCGCGCCGTATCCCGAGACGCGCACCGGGGCCGGCCGGGTGGATCCGCGCTTGGCCATCGACACGCCAGTGATCGCTGCCGATGCCGCTGCGCCGGGGCGGGTATCGCTGTCGTTCGGCCTACTGGAAATCTCCGGGCCGCACTTGGCCAAGCGCAACATCGAGTTGACAAACTTTAAGAGCCAAGCGTGGACCGGCTCCATCGCGGTGAGCAACACCTTGGCCAACGCCGGCGTGACACTCACTCCGGCCAAGACGACGGTCACCGTCCCGGCCAAGGGCAAAGCCACGGTCGAGTTGACGCTGGCCATCGACCCGGCCAAGGTGGAGTTGGTATTCGATCCCACCACGACACCGGAGATAAAGGGCGGCCCGCGGCACATCGCCCACGAGGCGTCTGGTCAGGTTTGGTTTCACGGCCAGACGCACTCGGTGCATGTGCCGTACCACATGTTGTTGCGGCCGGTGGGAGATCATCGCGTGGAAGTCGGTAGCGTGATGGTTCGGCAACCGGAGGGCGTAGCACCGGTCATGCTGCCCGTAGTCGGTAACAATCCGCACAGCGCCCCGCTGGTGTCGGTGTTTCAGTTTGGCTATCAAAGTCCATCGCGCGGTTACAGCGATCGCGAGCGGGCGGCGCAAGATTTGCGTGCGGTGGGAGCGGCGTCCAATGGGCCGGAGTTGGGAGGTCTGGATGAGGCTACCCTGTTTTTTGGCATCGCCATGGACGGGCCGTGGATCGTGCCGCAGTCGTTTCTCACCAACATTGGTATCGATGTGGACACCGATCTGGATGGCGAAACCGACTTTGAACTGACTCACGGCGCCTCCGGCGACGTGTTGGTGATCGGCGACATTACCGAGCGGGAATTGGCTGACGATGCCTACTACACCATCGTCGATTCATTTGAGTTCGAGAAACCGAAGTTGGGCGGCATCCTGAACGTTTTTTCGTCTGCGGAGCAGGAGACGGCGCTGCTCAATAACAGTGTGATGATCTACTCGGTCAAGGCCTCCGACCTCGAATTGACCAAGGGCAGCACGCGGATTCAATATCGATTTCACAACGTCCTCGAAAACACGCGATGGATCGGGTTCGACGCCGCACACCCGGCTTTGCGCACCGTCAACCCTTCACTCGGGCACTCGCCGTATCATGCCGCGGATTCGGCTCTGGTGGTCACCGTTGACCACGATGCTCTGTCGAGTAACGGGTACAAAAACAATACGCTGCCCAGGCCGCTCCTGTTGTTTCACCATAACGAGGCGGGCGCTCGTTTCGATGTTGTGAATCTGACTCAATCGGGGCCGGACACGGACAATGACGGCATGCTGGATGACTGGGAGACGCGTCACTTTTTCGGCCTTGGCGTTGCGGATGGTGCCAGCGACTTTGACAGCGACGGTTTCCCGGACGTTGCAGAGTACGGGGCCGGCACCGACCCCAAGGACAGCAGTTCGGCGCTCCGCTTCAAGACGCCGATCGAGGTCAATAACGAGACCGTCGTGCTGCGCTGGCAGAGCGTGCCCGGCCGCCGGTATCGTGTCGAGAAAAGCAACGGTGACCCGGCCGAGTGGCAGCCGGTCGCCAAGAGCCTGTTGGCACGGGCCGACTTGCTCGAGCACACCGACCTGCGGATCGACAACGGCAGGCCGGTGTTCTACCGGCTCGTGGTGGAGCAGGATTGATGGCCGGCTTCAACGAACAGCTCGGCCGTGATCTTGACGAGATTCGCGGCGCCGGCTTGTGGCGCGAACTGCGGGAGATCGCGTCGGCGCAATCGACCCGCATCAAGCTCGGCGGCCGCGAGTTCATCAACTTTTCCTCGAACGACTACCTTGGCCTGGCTGCGCATCCGGCACTTACCCAAGCGGCGCAGGAGGCACTCGACCGATTCGGCACTGGCTCCGGCGCATCGCGGCTCATCTGCGGTTCACTGCAGCCGCATCACGAACTCGAGGCGGCCTTGGCCAAGTGGCAAAGCACTGAGGCGGCTCTGGTTTTTTCCACCGGCTTTGCCGCGGTGCAGGGCGTGTTGACGTCGCTGCTTGGCCAAGGCGATGTCATAATTCTCGACAAAAAGGCGCACGCCTCGATGATCGACGCGGCCAAACTGAGTGGTGCGACGCTGCGCATTTTTCACCACAACAACCTTGGGAATCTCGAGAAACTTTTGCAGTGGGCCGCCGGGCAGGGCGGCCGGGTGCTGGTGGCGACCGAGAGTGTTTTCTCGATGGACGGCGACCGCGCGCCGCTGGCCGGGATCGTCGAATTGAAGGAGCGTTACGGTGCCTGGCTGATGCTCGACGAGGCACACGCCTTCGGGTTGTACGGGCCGCTTGGCCAAGGGCTGGCGGCGGCGGACGGCCTGGCTGGACGCATCGAGATCCGGATGGGGACGCTGGGAAAGGCGGTCGGTGCGGCCGGTGGTTTCATTTGCGGCAGCCGCCAACTCGTTGACCTGCTGGTGAACAGGGCGCGCAGTTTTATTTTTTCGACCGCGCCGAGTCCGGCGGTCAGCGCCGCCGCCCGTGCCGGTGTGGAGCTGATCCAGGGCGCGGAGGGGGAGTCGCTGCGCGGGCAGCTTTGGCAGCGAGTGGAGGAGCTAATGCGCGGCATTGAGTCGCTTGGCTGGAAAACGCCCGTCGAGCCAAGCGCCATCCTGCCGCTGATCATCGGCGCGGAGGAAAAGGCGTTGGCCGCGATGGAGCAGTTGCGCGAGACGGGCTTATTCATCCCGGCGATTCGCCACCCGACCGTCTCCCGCAATGAGGCCCGGCTGCGTGTCACCCTTTCATCAAGCCACACCGGTGCCGATGTCCGGGCGCTGCTGGACGCGCTTGGCCAAGCGCGATAAAAAAAGGACGGGCACTTGGCCCGTCCCCGGAAAGTTCGTGTCGCGCTCGGCTCAGAAGCGGTAGTTGATCGTGGCCATTACATGCTTGCGTCCGGTGAAACCGAGTTCGATGCCGTAGTTCCAGCTTTCGCTTGCCTTGAAGTTTGCGCCAACAAGAAAGTTCCACTCGTCCTCGGCCTCCGAAACGACATCGTAACCGACCGGCACCGCCTGACCCATAACCGGGAACTTGACCGTGCCGTTTTGCTCCTCATCAACATCCTGATACATGGCACCGATGTAGAGCGAGCCGCTCAAGTCGCCAAGATCACCGGTAATGCCTATGCGCGGGGTGAAGGTGAAGGCGTCGATGGTGGAGTCGCCAATGTCGAGATCCGACTCGGTATAGTTGGCGTCCAGCGAAGCAAAGAATTGATTGTAACCCGCCGCCAAGGTAACGCCGCCACCGTAGACGGGGCCGCTATAGGAAATGTTGAACGAGTTGGGCAAAAGGCTAGCCAACTCCGGTGGCAATCCGCCGACGGAGAAGCCGCTCGCAGTGGTTTCACCATCCACATATCCGACGACGCCGTAGACGTTTAGGAACGGCAGCAACCACGCGTCGAGCTTGGCGGTGGTGCTGGTGGCGCGGCTCTCAAGCTTGGCCGACTCGGCCGGGAGACCAGGTGGTAATTGAAGCGGCCCGGTGGGCAGCGGCAGGGGTGGGATATCCACGGCGATCGACTGGGCCTCCATGTCCTGTTCCAGAAAGAACACGTTGGCGCTGATGCCAATCGGCAGGGGGAGTTCGTGGCCGGCGGCCAGGCTTTTGCCAAGTGGCAGTGAATCGGACAGGCCGTCGGCATGCGAAGTTGTGATACAAGCCGCAGCAACGGCTGCAGTCATGATGCGATGCTTAATTTTTGTCATAACAGTTCGTGTGTTCGGTTGCGTTGTTCTGGGCCAAGCTTGGCTGGGAACGCGGGCAAACTACCCATGCGGATGCTGCGGCACAACCCCTATTTTTACCCTTGGTCGGACGCGGTGCGGGTACAAAAAAACCGTAGCCGAGAACGGCTGCGGTTGGGGTGAAATGCTCGAAATTAAGCAATCTCGGCGGCGTGGAACTCCAGCCAGTCGTCCAGGTTGTTCAGGTTGATCGCGTCCTGTGGGTCGCCGTCCGGCAGGCCGTTGGCGCTCAGGATGCCCTGGCGCGTGGCGTCGTCGTGGTTGTATCCCGTGATGGAGTCGTTCAGCGTGCCGATGGAATCGGCGTCCAGCGTGGCGCCCTCCTGGGCCTGTATCCACGCCTCGAACTGCGGGTAGGTCGGCTTGTCGTTGGTGATATAGGCACGAACCGCGTCGGTGTCCAAGCCGAGCCCGGCGATGACCATCGCGTCATAGCCGGCGCCAATTCCCGGATAGCCATCGGCGATTTTGCCGGCGGCCTCGAGGGAAACTTTCTGCCAAAGGCGCGGCAGGTGCAGCACACCCAGCGGACCCTTGGTTCCGGAACTGATTAGGGGAACAATCTTGTCACTCATTTTTATATGTTTGTTTACGGTTTAATCCACAAGTGGAAAGCAAGGGCAAGGTAGCCCCGTTGCTTGACCGCGGTCAATCCAAAAAGCGGCTTTCTCCAAAATAAGCAGCGCTTGGCCAAGCGGCGGCTTGCGCCTCATCGGAGGGGAACCATAATGCGCGCCGAATCGCAATGAACGACTCTTTCAACACAATGTACGAGGTCTTGGGTGCTGACGACCAGCGGTACGGCCCGGAAACCGCCGATACCATCCGAAGCTGGATGAAGGCTGGCCGTCTCAACCACCAATCATTGATTCGCCGCGTGGGCGAGACCGGGTGGTTGGCCTTGGCCAAGCTGCCGGAACTCACCGAGTCGATGCCAAGCCCAGCATCGCTGCCATCGCCCGCGCCAATCCAGCCGCCCGGAGTCATTTTGTGGTACAGAATTTACTGCGCGACGACCCAATGAAAACTTTCCCGTTCGTTGCTGCTTTGTTGCTCGCTGGTTTCATGCCGGTCGAGTTGCGGGCGGAATGGCGCATCGGGGCGGCGGCGGTGGATGTCACGCCGGTGTTCCCGATCCGGCTCAGCGGGTTCGGTTTTCGGCGGGCTGAGTCGGAGGGGGTCACCCAGAAGATTTGGGCCAA
>CAJWEP010000169.1 GCA_913030945.1 uncultured Verrucomicrobiota bacterium | reverse complement strand
AAGAAAGCCACCATTGCCCGGCACTATCGCGGCCAGCTTTCTTACGGGCTCGTTGACCTGAGCCTGCACTCGCTGACGGTGGAGCAGGCCCGGATCATCGAACCGGTCGCACTGTCCAACCAAATCACGGAGGCGGTCTATCTCAAGCCGCAGGAAAACACGGCGTTCGTCGGCTACTTCGGCCACCTCATGGGCTACGACGCTGGCTACTACGGCTACGCCTGGGCCGACTCGATCTCCGCCGACATGGCCACGGTTTTTGAAAATGCGCCCGACCGCTACTTCGACAGCGCAGCAGGACAGCGCCTGCGGCGGGAGATTTACGAGGTGGGCGACTCGCGCGAAGTCAGCGAGTCGATCGAGAAATTCCTTGGCCGCCCGCGCTCCCTCAAACCGTTCCTGCAAGACCTCGGCATCCTGGATGAATAGCGCTTGGCCAAGCGGCTCAGTCGACGGCTCCGTTTAGGGCGGTTAGGACGGTGTCGGCGGTCAGCAACTCAGGCAGAAGCTTGGGTTGCTTGGTTTTGTCGGACGGAAAAACCAGCACGAGTGGCACGCCCGCCCTGCCCCAGCGTTGCAACTCCTCAGTGATGTAATCCGGCCGGCGCGTGTAGTCGCCCCGGAACGCCTTCATGTTTTTGTCGGCCAACACCGTGCGAACCGACTCGATGTCGATGCTCGTTTTTTTGTTCCAAATACAGGTCGCACACCACTTGGCCGTGAAGTCCACCAACGCCGGCTGCCCCGCCTCGCGCGCCTTGGCCACCGCTTCCGGCGACCAACGATGCCAGAGGATGCCGCCGGGGAAATCCTGAACCACTCCGGACTTGGCCGCCAACGGGTCGGTCGGGGTGCGCCATTGCATCTGCCCCTCAAGCCCGAACACCACTCCCCCAAGCGTCAGAGCCCCGGCGATGCCCAAGGCCAAACCGCGCCGCTTGATTCCGCGCTGAAAAAATTCACCGAACACCCAGATCGCCATGGCAAGCACGGTCAGAAAAATACCGAACCACAAAATTCGGTCGCCGTAATATTCGTAACTCACCGTGAAGAGCCAAATCGCCGTGGCCAACATCGGGAATCCCATCGCAACCTTGAATTTCTCCATCCACGGCCCCGGCTTGGGCAGGAAACGCAGCAGTCGTGGATTCCAACTCAGCACGACGTACGGCAACGCGAGGCCAAGCGCAACGGTGACAAACATCAGCACGATCACGGCGGCAGTTTGCGTGAAGGCAAAGCCAAGCGCCGGCGCGAGGAACGGCGCCGTGCAGGGCGTCGCCAATACCGTGGCCAGGACGCCGTTGAAAAACGCGCCTCCCGCTCCCTCCCGAGTCGCCATCGAGCCGGCCGCAACGCCCACAGAGCCGAGCGTCACCTCGAACAATCCGAACAAATTCAAGGCCACTAACGTGATGAGGATGGTCAACAAAACGACGAACTGCGGGTTGGACATTTGCATTCCCCAACTCGCCATTTCGCCGGCGCTTTTCACGCCGATCACCACACTGGCCAACACCAAAAACGACATGACCACGCCTGCGCCGTAAAGCATCCCCAGCAGCTGCACGCGCGCGGGTGACTCCTTGCTTTGATTCACGAACCCCAAAATCTTCAGCGAGATCACCGGCAGCACGCACGGCATGATGTTCAAAATCAGACCGCCAATGAACGCATACGCCAGCATCCGCCAAAGCGACTTGCCAGTGGTGGCTGTTGGCGGAGGCCCGGCGGCCGTTGTCGTTCCGGCAGTGCCCGATGCGGAGGCCAAAACCGCGAACTTTACCTCGAATGCCTCCGTCTTGTCGTGATCCTTTAGGTTGCGAACAGCCAAGCCGGTGAGCTCGCTTGGCCAAGTGCCCTCAAACTTCGTCACCGTTTTTTTGATTCGGACCCTGGTTGCTGCAGAGACGGTCACTTCGCTCTCCGGCGACACGTCGAACGACTCGGACGGCATTGAAAAGAAATCAGCATCGGCTTCCGCTTGGCCGGCATCGAACTCGATTAGCAACGTCCGTTCATCATCCTTGGCCGCGCCATCCCACCAGGCCTTAACGGCCAACCTAGCATCGGCTTTCGGAAGTTTCTTTTTTGTCGCATCGAGCTCAGCGGTGTTGGCCGAGACCTTGGCCGTCCCGGCGATCACCAGCTTTGCATTTACCTTCTGGTCCCGCGGGATGCAGCTTTCCTTGCACTCGAGCCAACTGACCTTGCCGGAGATCGTCGCTTGGCCAAGCGCGGCGTCGGCGCCGATGGTCAGCGGCACGAGCAGGATTGTTTTGTCGTGATAGCCGTAGCCGATCGAACCAAGCGCGGTGAACTTGTCCGGTGTTGGCCACTGGATTGACCCGGCGCTCACGCCCTTGGGCAGCGTCCACTCGATGTCGGTCGCGATACCGGCCGTGCCGGGGTTGATCCAGTACGTGTGCCAGCCGTCGTCCATCGTCAACTCGAGACCAGCCGTCACCGTCGAGACCGGCTTGGCTTCATTATGGGACAACAGCAGCCGCACCGTGGTCGCCGGCTTGGCGCCAGCAGCCTGGTCGCCGAACGGATCGTCAAACTGCGCGTTGAGTTTGCCGGCAAATGACAGCAGGAAAATAAAACCGAGACGACAGGCTCTCATCGCGGTTTAGGATGCCTCCGGCGCACGGCCTGTTCAATTCCCGAACGAGCCAATTCGGAAAAATCACACGATTTCGGTTGGGCACTTGGGGAGGGAGTCGATGAAGATTTGGCCGTAGCGCTTGGTCAGCACGCGGCTATCGAGCACCACGACGATGCCCTCGTCGCTCTTGGTGCGGATGAGCCGGCCGACGCCCTGCCGGAATTTCAGCACCGCCACCGGCAGCGAAAACTCCATGAACGGGTTGCCGTCACGAGCCTCGATTGCCTCGATTTTCGCCTCGACCAGCGGATGGTCCGGCACGGCGAACGGCAGCCGCGTGATGATGACGTTGCGCAACGCGTCGCCCGGCACGTCGACGCCCTGCCAAAAGCTGTCCGTGCCAAACAGCACCGAGTGTTCGTCGCGCTTGAACCGCTCGAGCATTGTCGAACGCGGCACGCCGACGCCCTGCACCAGTCGGTCCCAGCCGTGGTCGGCGCAGAAACCCTCGAGCTCCTCCGCCACCTCCCGCATCAGCTTGAAGTTGGTGAACAGTACAAAGGCCCGGCCTTCGCTCAACTCGATGAAATGGCGGAGTTGCCCCGCCAAGGCATCGCGGAACTCCGGCACACGCGGGTCGGGCATCTTGCCGGCGATGAACAGTTTCATCTGCCTCTCGTAGTCGAACGGCGAGCCGACCTGCAGCGCGTTGACCTGCTCAGCACCGATTTGGCTGGCGAAATAATCGAGCCCACCCTTGGCCTTGGCCGAGGTGGAATCGCTCAAGGCCAGCGTGGCGCTCGTTAGCACCACCGGCGAATTGCAGCGGAAGAGTCGCCGCCGCAGGTGCACCCCGACATCCACCGGCGCTGCGTTGAGCGACAGGATCGTGTTGGCCTTGCCGGATTTCTCCACCCAGTAAACGTGGTCGTCCGACTCCTGCGTGAGGAACAGTTTCACCCCTTCGCGAAGCTCGCCGACGCGCCGGTTGAACTCCGCCAACTCCTGCCCGGTGTCGGCGTCATCTGTGCCCTCGCGTGCCTGTAGCAGCGCCTCGCGCACGCGCTGGAGCGGCAGCGACAGCGTGTCGTCGATGAGGTCCGGAGAGCGCACACGCAGCTCCTTCCATGCGCGGTTACTGTTCCCGCCAAACTTGCTGGCCTTTGCTTGTTGCTCGTTCAACTCGTCGCACGCCACCTCGAGTTCGCCGAAGAACTGCTCCATCGCCGCCGAGGCGTCCTCGACCGATCGCGTCGCCCTGGCCTCGCGCAGCAAGCCCAGCAGACCCTTGCTGGTCTTGGGATTCCAGAGTCGCTGTAAATTGAACCGCACCTGGCCGCTCGAAACACTCAGGCCCATGTGTCTTGAGGCGACCGGGCCAACGTTGTGCGCCTCGTCGAGGATCACGAAGTCGTTTTTGAACAGCACACCCTCCTCCTCGTTCGGCTCGTCATCCTCCCGGCCGTCATCGCCAAGCAGGCTGAAAAACAGGGAGTGATTCAGCACCAGCACGTCGGCGGAAAGAATCCGGCTGCGGGCACGCTGAAAAAAACAGGTCTGGCCCATCTTGCCGATGTCCGAGCTGTGCCCGCAGAGCTTAGATGAACACAGCCCGCGCTCCGAGTTGACCAGGTCCCACACCTTCGGGTCAGGCGTGATGTCAAAGTCGGACAGGCTGCCATCGGTCGTCTTCTTCGCCCACTCGATGATGCGCTTGAGTTCCTCCATCTCGCCGGAGGTTAGCAGCGTCGCCGCCTGCTGCCGCGCGCGCTGCAGCCGCCGCGTGCAAAGATAGTTGCCCCGGCCTTTCAGCATCGCGTAGGTGAACTCCACCGGTAGGATCTGTTTCAGCATCGGCAAATCCTTCTCGGTGAGCTGCTCCTGGAGGTTGATCGTGTGGGTCGAGACCACCGCCTTTTTGTTTTGGTTGACCGCGTGAAAGATTGCCGGGATGAGGTAGGCCAGGCTTTTGCCGACGCCGGTGCCGGCCTCGACGATGAAGTGCTCGCTGCCTTTCAGTGCCTTGGCCACGGCCACGGCCATCTGCTGTTGCTCGGGACGGAACTCAAAATTCTTCGCCTTCGACAACAGGCCGCTCTCGGAAAAAAACGTCTCGGTCGCGGCAACCAGGTCGAGCCCCGCGCCCTGCTCCTCGTCTACGAAACTGATCACTCAGCGGCCTCCCGTTTTTCAACCACCGCCAGCTCGGTTTTGTTTTTGACCAAGCGCTTGGCCGGCAGCACGCCGGTGAATGTCACGTTCGGGTACAGCACACAGTCACGGCCGATGATTGTGCCGGGGTTGAGCACGGCGTTGCAGCCGATCTCGGTCCGGTCGCCGATCAATGCTCCAAATTTGGCCAAGCCGCTGTCGATTTTTCGATCGCCAACCCGCACATTGACGTTGCCCCGGATCAGCCGGTAGTTAGAGAGCATTACCCCGGCGCCTAGGTGAACGTGGTAGCCCAGCACCGAGTCGCCGACGTAGTTGAAGTGCGGCACGTCGCAGCCGTTGAACAGCACCGCATTTTTCAACTCGGCCGCTTGGCCGACCACGCAGTCGTCGCCGACGATCACGTTGCCGCGCAGCGTCGCCCCGTGGCCGACGCGGCAGTTGCGGCCGATCCAAACCGGCCCGTGAACCAGCGCCCCGGCCTCGATCACCGTGCCCGCACCGATGAACACATCGCCTTCGATCACCGCCTGGGCGTGCACTTGGCCAAGCTGCTGCGGTCGCAGGTTGTCGCGCAGATAGTCGCTGATGCGCAGGAGCACCTCCCACGCCTGACCAAGCGAGTCGAACAAGCTCGCGTGATCCGTTTGGCCAAGGTCAAACAGGTCTTCGGTTCGAGGGATGTCTGATGTGGACTCCATGTGCGCTTGGCCAAGTGGAAACAAAAAAGCCCTCCGGGTGGAAGGGCTTTTTGTCATTTCTGCCTACGAGGCGAGGAACTCCTCGCGCTCGAGAAAGCCGGAGAGCTGCCGTATGCGTGTCGGATGGCGCATCTTGCGCAGGGCCTTGGCCTCGATCTGCCGAATGCGCTCGCGGGTGACCTTGAACTGCTTGCCCACCTCCTCAAGGGTGCGAGAGTAGCCGTCGGTCAGGCCGAAACGCAGCTCGAGCACCTTGCGCTCGCGCTCGGTCAGCGAGGTCAACACGTCGCCAAGCCGATCCTTCAGCAGGCTGTAGCTGGCCATGTCGGTCGGGTTATCTGCGCTCTTGTCCTCGATGAAATCACCGAAGCTGGTGTCTTCGCTGTCGCCAACAGGAGCCTGCAGCGAGATGGGTTGCTGCGCCATCTTCATGATGGCCCGCACGCGATCGACCGCCAACTCCATCTCATCGGCAATTTCCTCCGGTGTGGCCTCGCGACCAAATTCCTGAACGAGCTGCTTCTGCACGCGCATCAGCTTGTTGATGGTCTCGATCATGTGCACCGGAATGCGGATCGTGCGTGCCTGATCAGCAATCGAGCGGGTGATCGCCTGGCGAATCCACCACGTGGCGTAGGTGGAGAACTTGTAGCCGCGGCGATATTCGAATTTCTCGACCGCCTTCATCAAGCCGACGTTGCCCTCCTGGATCAGGTCGAGGAAGGAGAGCCCCCGGTTGGTGTATTTCTTAGCGATGGAAATCACGAGCCTCAGATTGGCCTCGATCATTTCGCTCTTGGCCTGGTGTGCCTTGCGAGCGAAATGCTGCAACTCCTCGTAGGTCGTGAGGTAATCCTCGGACGGCTTCCGGACGAAGGCCTCGAGAGCGGTCAGCTTGCCTGCCTCACCCTTGAGCATCATGTCGGTCTGCGACGACTTGGGAGCCTGCTGCAACTGCTCGATGGCCCGAAGGTTCTGCTGCATCTTGTCGTGGATATTGTCCGCGACCAGCCCCATTTCCTCGATGACCTTCTGTTTGAAGAGAAACTTCGGAAAGTTTTTCTGTAGTTTGTCGTTCAGTTTCTCGAACGCCTCGCTGGCCTTCTTCGACTTGGCCTTGGCGGCTCGACGCCAGACGGTATATTTCTTGTCCACCTCGGCATCCTCCTCCCTCACCTTTTTGATGAGGCGGTGCAACGCCTTGATATGCTTCTCACGGGTCTCAATGACCTTGTCAACCGTGACGCGGTCAAAGCGCTCCTTGGGGGGATCAGCGGTCAGCTTTTCAGCCAGGGCAATGTGTTCCTTGGCAGTGAAGCCAAGGCTGTACAGGATGCGCTTGACCTCCAGTTCCGCGGCCTCGATCCGCTTGGAAATCTCCACCTCCTGCTCGCGCGTCAGCAGCGGCACCTGCCCCATCTGCTTGAGGTACATGCGAACCGGGTCGTCGAGAATGTCCAACCGGCTTTTTTCGGCCTCGCTCTCCGACTGCACCGGTTTCTGGCGGGGCGCCGCATCGAGCTGCTCGACAATCTCCACCTCAAGACTTTTCAACTTGGCGAACACCTCGTCCAGTTTCTCCGGAGTGATCAGGTCCTTGGGCAACGTCTCGTTGATGTCGGAGATGGTCAGGTGACCCTGGTCCTGCGCCAACTGAACCAATTCCTTGATCTTCTCCGGCAAGTTTAACTCTTCATCCTTGGAAAAGTCGGGCTCCTGCGGCGGTACATCCACCAACCCGGATTCATCGACGCCCTCCCGAGATGCCTCAGCGGGCGACGGGGTCTTCTGTTTCTTGGCCTTGGTTTCCTTGGGTTTTGGTTTCTTCGCCGCTTTCTTGGAAGCAGTTTCCTTTACCTGTGCCTTTTTCGTGGGAACCTTGGAAACGGGCTTCGCCGCCTTTTTGGCCACGGCTTTTTTGGCTGTCTTCTTGGCCGACACTTTTGCAGCAGGCTTGGCCGTCTTCCTGGCCGGAGCCTTCTTTTTCGCGGCTGGTTTTTTGGGCAACGACTTTTTGGCTGCTCGCTTGGCCACGGTTTGTTTTACACCCCGGCCACCCGGCTTTTTGGCCGTTGGTTTTGCTGCCTTTTTGGCGGCTGTTTTTTTCTTCGCGCCAGTCGCCTTGGATCGCGCGGGTTTTTTGGCCTTTTTGGCCGGTGCCTTTTTTGTGGCTGTTTTTTTTGCTGCGGTTTTTTTGATTTTTGCTTTTGCCATTCCGTTTATCTCGATCGGACGCGGGTACATTCCACCTTATGACCCAAAAAGAAAGTCCCGCGTCATACGCAGGACAGCGAT
>CAJWEP010000168.1 GCA_913030945.1 uncultured Verrucomicrobiota bacterium | reverse complement strand
CTGTGGTATTCGGCCCGGAAGGGGGCGAGTCGATGTTCGACGACTGGGGTCGGCCGGTGCCGGAGTGCTGGGCTAAGCGCGAGCTGCCTCTGGTCAACGGGCAGCTGCACCCGTCGCTTGATGAACGGACGCAGGCGCGCGACGTGAGCAACTGGCTAAAGCGCTACAAAAAAAATGTTTACCATACAGTCGGCGTCGGCACGGCTGATCCCAAGTTGATCCCACATCTCGAGCGCGAACTGGGCGAGGCCGGGATACGGCACTTTGACCCAAGCGGCCAGCCAATCCGCCGCACTTCACTGCATGCGTTTCTCCAGTCCCTGTTGGCAGTGCTGCAGAACCCGACATTTGCCAATGCGGATTCGCTGCTGCGCCTGCCGGACGCCTGGAGCTGGCTGGCGCAACAGGATGACTCGATCCAGCCCACGGACCTGCTGCGCGGGCTGGATGAGCTGCGGCTCAGGCATTTGCCGGGGGAGCTGGCGGCGGCGGTGCGGCTGGATTTTGAAAAGCGGCACGAGAAGAAAAACATCAGTCATCGCATTACGGCCCGCACGGCGCTGAGGCTGCTGCAGCGCGCGCTGGGTGAGTTGGTGAAGGAGCCGTTGTCGATTGGCTTGGCCGGTTTTTTAAAAATGACCCTCGTCGACCGTGAGTTCGACAGCGCAAGTACAGCGGACGAAATCTGCATCGAGGCCATTGCCAAGCTGAACGGAAGCCTGGTCAGGCTGGATGCCGCCGTTCCGACCAAGGCCGGGCGCAACGCGACGCAGGAATTGACGCTGGTGCTTGATGACCTCAGCCGCGAGGCGCTGTTCCCGGAGCGGCCGGCGGACACGATCGATCTGCAGGGCTGGCTGGAGTTGGCGTGGGAGGACGCGCCGCAGTTGATCGTGGCTGGCACCAACGAGGGGCTTCTGCCGGAGTCGATCCACGGCGACCGGTTTCTGCCGGAGAGCCTTCGCGTGCCGCTGGGACTGCGCACCAACGGCGATCGTTTTGCCCGGGACGCTTGGCTGCTGGAACTTCTGGTGAGCAGCCGGGGCAGGAACGGGCGGGTCGATTTTTTCGTTGGACGCCAGCGGCACAATGGTGATCCGCTCAAGCCTTCACGCCTGCTGTTTCGCTGTCCGGACGAGCAGTTGGCCAAGCGGGTGGCGCATTTGTTTGACGACTTGCCGCCGGATGAACAGCCGCCCGCATGGAAGGCGACCTGGCCGCTTCGCATCAAGGATCTCAAGCCGGTGGAGAGGCTCAGCCCCACGGCGATCCGGACATACCTGGCCTGCCCGTACCGTTTTTATCTACGCCACGTGCTGCGGATGGAGTCGCTGGACTTCGATCTGCGCGAACAGGACGCACGCGGCTTTGGCTCGCTGGTGCATCGGGTGCTGGAGGCGTTCGGGAACGACGAGACCATCCGCAACTCAACCTCGCCCGATGTGATTTACGGGTTCCTGGCCACCGAACTCAAGCGGCAGGTTGCGCAGGATTTCGGCGCTTACCCGCCGCTCCCGCTGCGAGTGCAGCAACAAATCATCGAACGGCGGCTCCATCATGTGGCGGCCGTGCAGGCCCGTGAGCGCGCCGGGGGCTGGGAGATCGTTGAAGCCGAGCGGGTGTTTGACCAAACACTGGATGAGATGCTGATTCGCGGCTGCATCGATCGCGTGGAAAGGAACAGTGACACTGGCGCGGTTCGCGTGCTCGATTATAAAACCTCCGGCATCGCAAGGGAACCGGCCAGGGCGCACTGGGGAGCGTACAGGGAGAAGCGCGACGCGGACACCGTGCCCGAATACGCGAAGCTGGCCATCAAGGTGAACAAACGGGGCGGCGCGCGCCGTTGGCTGGACCTGCAACTGCCGCTCTATGCCTGGGCGCTGGAGGAGGAGCACGGCACGGAGGTGAGCGCCGGCTACTTCAATATTCCCTCGGTGGGTACGGACACCGGCGTGAGTCTGCTGGCGCCGTTCGATGCCGAGGTGAAAGAGTTGGCGATGGACTGCGCGCGCGGCGTGGTGAAGGACATCACGGCAGGCCGTTTTTGGCCCCCGGCGACCAAGCCGGAATACGACGACTTCAAGGACTTACTGTTTGACCAGCCGGAAAGCACGGCTGTCAAGCCAGGAGGAGTGGCGGCATGAGCCAGGTCCCCAACATGATGATCCGCGCCTCGGCTGGCTCGGGGAAGACATTTCAGCTCACCAACCGTTTTATCCGGCTGCTGCTGTGCGGCGAGGCGCCGGAGCGAATCATCGCACTGACTTTCACTCGCAAGGCGGCCGGTGAGTTTTTCGAGGGCATCCTGAACAAACTGGCTAAGGCGGCGGGCGATCCGTCGGAGGCCATGCGGTTGGCCAAGGGCGTGGGACAGCAACAGGTCGGGCCGACGGAGTTTCGCGCCGCGCTGCGCCGATTGGTGGACAGCATGGGGCACCTGTCGCTGGGTACGATCGACAGTTTTTTTCACCGCGTGTTGGACCTGTATTCAACCGAGTTTGGGCTGGGCGGCAAGTTCGAGATGATGGACGAGTTCGAGAAGGAACAGGCGCGCCTGGCCGTTCTTGAGCATCTATTGGCAAATCGGCAGGCGAAAAAAAAGGAGCAAGACGACCTGATCAGATCGTATCAACTGGCCACCGCGGGAAGGAACAATCTCAACTTTGTCGGCTCGTTTGCGAGGCACTTGGAGGATTGCCACGAACTGCTGCTGCGTGCGCCCGGGGCGGGCCTCTGGGGAGATCCCGTCCGCATCTGGCCCGGCGGCAACCCGTGGGTGAGGGAAAAGGCGGAGCTGCCAGACTTAGTGGCCGACTGGCGTGAGCAGTTGGTTGAGCAGGCTTTTGGGAAGGGGCTGCAAAACGGCTTCAAAAGCATTGCCGATCACTTGATGGTTTGGATGCCGGGCAAGGATATTTTTGAGAAATCCGGAACCCTGGTGAAACGGGCAATTGCTGGAATGCAGGATATGGAGCGAGGTGAATGGGAATTTAAATATGGAAATTCCAAGGGATTGAACCGACCCACGGTGGACTTTAGCCAGAAGCTGGCGCGTGTCCTCCGTTACTGCATCGCTTGGGAGCTGGAGTTGAAGCTCGATCGCACACGGGGGATTTATGGCCTGCTGGACGCATTCGAGCAGCGTTACGACTTGCAGGTGCGGCGGGCCGGCCGGCTGATGTTTGGCGACCTGCCGTTGCTGCTCGCGCCGCCTGGAAGCCGAGTAATGCTCGGCGGCAAAGGGCCGGACCGGCTTGATCTCGAGTACCGCCTCGACGGCGCGTTTGACCACTGGCTTCTCGACGAGTTTCAGGACACGAGCACCGTCCAGTGGCGTGCGGTGGCCAACCTCATCGACGAGGTGGTGCAGGATCCCGGCGGCGAGCGAACTTTCTTTTGCGTCGGCGACCAGAAGCAGTCCATTTACCAGTGGCGCGGCGGGGATCCCCGGCTGTTCGACCGAGTGGAGGCGTTTTACGGCCAGGGCAAGGACAGGGAATTAGAGGTCAGGCCGCTCGACGAGTCGTGGCGCTCATGCCCAGACGTTCTCAAGATGGTCAACAAGGTGTTTGGCGATGACTTGAAGCTCGCGCTTTTTGATGAAAATAAGACTGCCGCCAGTCGGTGGTCCAAGATTTGGAACGAGCACAAGTCTGCAGAAAACCGGGTCGGAGAAAAGGGGCACTCGCTCTACCTTCAGGTTGATGACAGGGAAGACCGGTGGCCGGTGGTGGCGCAATTGCTCGAGCAGCTTCAGCCCATCGAGAACCGGCTGGAGTGCGCTATCCTCGTGCAGACGAACGACGTTGCGCGCGATCTGGTCAACCACCTTCGCGGCGCCGGGCTGGGTATGCCGATCGTTGGAGAGTCGGCCACGAATCCCGGCGCGGACAATCCGCTTGGCATGGCGTTGCTCTCGCTCTTCCGCGCGGCGGCACATCCGGAGGATCGGTTCAGCGCCGAACACGTCCGGCTCACGCCCCTGGCCGGGCATTTGCCGGCGGAACCGGCCGAATGGCAGGTCGCCTTGCGGGACATGCAACGAGACATCCACCGGCAGGGATTCGAGGCCGTTGCCCGCGAGTGGATCGGGCGGCTTGAGCCGGAGCTGGACGACTTCGGCCGTTGGCGCGCCCCGCAATTCCTTAATCTGGCCCGGCAGTTTGACCAGACCGGCAGCCGTGACATCGACGCGTTTCTCCGGTTCGTGCCGGCCCAGGAAATCACCGAGGCCACCGGTGTCAGCGTGGTGCAGGTGATGACCATTCACAAGGCCAAGGGGCTGACCTTCGACATCACCATCGTGCCCGATCTCGAGGGCAACCGGCTAGACCAGGCGCGCAACGAGGCCCTGCACACACAACGAAAAAAAGACGGCGAAGTGGACTGGATACTGGATCTGCCAAGCAAGGACATTTGCGCGCAGGACGTACCCCTTGCCGATGCCGTGGCCGAGGCCCGCTCCGAGGCGTGCTACGAGAGTTTCTGCAAACTTTATGTGGCACTCACCCGTTCTAGCCACGGGCTGTACGTCATCACCACCAAGCCGTCGGGCAAATCGCAGAACTACGCGCAGTTCCTCAGCGACACCCTGGCCGCTCACGGAGACAAGCCGCTGGGGGATGAGCCTGCGGCCGCCCGGGTGATCTTTGAATCCGGTGACATTGATTGGGTGAAGGCTCGGCGCGCGGAGTCCCCCAAGCCGATCGAGGAACCGGAGCTTGTCCAAGCCAAGCGCGGGCATGTCCGCTTGGCTCGGCGTCGGGCGTCGGGTCACAGTTCCGTCGTCTTGTCCGGTGCGCAACTGTTTGTAACGGGTGGGTCGGATGCCGTCTCGTTTGGTTTGGCTGTCCACAAGGTTTTTGAGCAGATCGAGTGGGTGGACGACACGGCCTTGGCCAAGCTGGAATCCTTGCGGGAAACGATGCCGGGCGAGGCAGTCGACGTGGTGGCCCGGTGCCTGGCCGACGAGGCCTTGGCCAAGCGCTTGGTCAAGTCGGAAGACGACGTGCAGCTCTGGCGCGAGCGCGCCTTCGATGTGGTGGTGGAAAACGAGATGATCTCCGGTGTGTTCGACCGGGTGCATTTGTTCCCCGACCGCGCGGAAATCATCGACTACAAAAGCGACAGAGCGGCCGATGAAGTAGCACTTCACCAGGCGGCCGAAAAGTACACTTCACAAATGACGATTTATCGTCAGGCCTTGGCCAAGCTCACCGGCCTTGCCGAGTCAGCCATCCGTTGCAGTCTTCTCTTCACTCACCTGGGCAAGGTGGTGGAGGTGTGAAAATAAAAAACCACGCTGGTTGAGCGCGGTTTTTTGAAACGGCCTGCTATCGGCAAGTCGCTATACGTCCTTCCACGCGCGGTCCTTGGCGGAGGAGAGGACGGCGTCGCAGACCTTGGAGGTCTCGAGCGCTTCGCGGAAGGTGGGGTTGCATGGCTTGCCGCTCTCGAGGCTGCCGAGGAAGTCAGCGACCTGATGCACGAACGAGTGCTCGTAACCGATGCAGAGGCCGGGTACCCACCACTTGTCCATGTACGGCATGTCGCCGTCGGTGATGTGCACGTTGCGCCAGCCGCGAGTGGTCGACTCGTCGCGGTGGTCGAAGTACTCGAGGCGGTTGAGGTCGTGCAAATCCCAGCGGATGGAGGCATCCGCGCCGTTGATTTCAAAAGTGTACAGCGCCTTGTGTCCGCGGGCGTAGCGGGTGGATTCGAAAAGCCCTAGCGAGCCGTTCTCGAAATGGCAGTGGAAGATGCAGGCGTCGTCGATGCCCACCGCCTGCACCTCTCCGGTGGCGGTATGCACGCGTTCCTTGATGAAGGTCTCAGTCACCGCCGACACGTCGCTGATGCTTCCGTTGAGCCAGATGGCGGTGTCGATGCAGTGGGCCAGCAAATCGCCCGTTACGCCGCTACCGGCCGCGTCCACGTCCAGTCGCCACAAGCCCTCGCCGCCTTGCGGGAGGTCGACGCTGATGGTCCAGTCCTGCAGGAAGTTGGCGCGGTAGTGAAAAATCTGCCCGAGCTTGCCAGAGTCAACAATCTGCTTGGCCAGCGTCACCGCCGGGATGCGGCGGTAGTTGTACCAAACCGTGTTGGGCACGCCGGCTTTCTCGACGGCATCGACCATCGGCGCACTCTCCTCCGCCGTGCGCGCCAGCGGCTTTTCGCACAACACCATCTTGCCCGCCTCGGCGGCCGCGATGGCGATCTCCGCATGGGAGTTGTTGGGGGTACAGATGTCCACCGCGTCGATGTCGTTGCGCTTCACCAGATCGCGCCAGTCGCTCTCGGTCGACTCAAAGCCCCACTGCTCCGCGAATGCCGCCCTCCGTTCCTCGTTGCGCGCGCAGATGGCCTTCAGCACGGGACGATGCGCAAGGTCGGGAAAGAAGTCGTTGACGCGCTTGTAACCATTCGAGTGGGTGCGGCCCATGAAGCCGTAGCCCACCAGTCCGATATTCAGAGGTTTCTTTTCACTCATGATGTCAAAAGTTTATTCCCAGCCGTGCGCCTCGCGGACGTCTATCATGGACTTGAGGATGGTGTTCCATGTGGATGGAGTTTCCAGCGTGGCGTTGGGGAACATGCAGCCATCCCAGCAGATGTGCTCGATACCGCGATCGGCGGCGTCCTTGAGCCAGTAGCCGGCGCAGCGGGTGATGTCCAGTTTGCCGTTGGGATCGTCGGCGAGGCAATGCTTTCCGGTCTTGTCGTGGTCGCCGGCGCCGTGCACTTCGCCGTCGTTTTGGGCCACGTGGAAGTCAATGGTCCACGGGCGGAGATTATCGGTCATCTGCTCGTAGGCCGGCCAGAACTCATCGTCGGTGTAGCCTTCCTGCACGAGGGCATGCTCAGGGGCGTTGTAGCCCAGCGTGTACAGATAGGTGTGCGCGAGGTCGGCCTGGAAGCCCAGTGCTTCCGGCATCCCGACACCCTCGAGAACATCGAGCATGTCTTTCCAGTTGTGCATGCCGGCCCAGCAGATTTCGCCCTCGGCAGCGAGGCGTTCGCCGTGGTTGGCGGCGATGGTCGCGGCCTCTTTGAAGGTGTCAACGATGGTTGCTGTGTTGGCGGCGGCGTCCTCGCGCCATTTTTCCACGCCGAACTCCGCCGAGTCGATGCGGATCACGCCGCGCTTGCGGGCACCGTGCTCGTTGAAAATTTTCGCAATGCGACAGGCCATCTTCACCGCGTCGAGGAACTTACCACGCTGCTCTTCATTGCCCATCGCGGAGTCGCCGACCGTGCCAGGCCACACGGGTGCCACGAGCGAGCCAATGTCGAAGCCCTTGCCTTGGATGAGGTCGGCTATGCCCTTCAACTCGTCGTCGCTGGCCTCTGGGTTGGTGTGCGGCAGGAAGAGAAAGTAGTCGATGCCATCAAATTTTTGGCCATCCACCTCGGCGGCGGCGGTGAGGTCGAGCATGTGCTCGAGACTGATGGGAGGTTCCTGGCCTTCGTCGTCGCCCTTGCCGACGAGCCCGGGCCACATGGCATTGTGTAACTTGGGTGCACTCATGGTTCTGCTTGGTTTGAATTGAAAATCCGTAAATCGGGCCGGGCATAATGGGAGAAGCCAAGCTGGAGGTCAAGCCGCCGATTCCCCGCTTGGCCAAGCGCTTGGTCAAAAGTGCGTGGGGGAATTGTGCTTGCACGCCAGCCTGTGGACGGGTAGGAACTTCGGCTCTCAAGTTGGAGGGATTCCCACGAGCCCGCGTGGCGGAATTGGTAGACGCGCATGATTCAGGTTCATGTCCCAGCAATGGGGTGCAAGTT
>CAJWEP010000167.1 GCA_913030945.1 uncultured Verrucomicrobiota bacterium | reverse complement strand
CGGAAAATCTAGCCAAGCGCATCGGCCCGGGTCGTGTGTTTTTCGGCAACAGCGGCGCGGAGGCGTCGGAGGTGATGATCAAGCTTGCGCGGCGGCTTGGCCAAGCGGAGGGCCGGTTCGAGATCATCACGGCAGAAGAATCGTTTCATGGCCGGACAATGGCAGGCATCTCGGCAACTGGCCAGGCGAAGGCGAAGGAAGGCTTCGCTCCCCTGCTTCACGGCTTCACGCATGTGCCATACAATGACATCGATGCTGTGAGCTCGGCCATCTCCCCGGCCACGATGGCGGTGATGATTGAGGGCATCCAGGGCGAGGGCGGCGTCAGGTCGGTATCGGCGGATTACCTGCTTGGCCTGCGGCGGCTTTGCGACGAGCACAATCTACTGCTGCTGTGGGACGGCGTGCAATGCGGACATTTTCGGACCGGCTCGTTTCAAAGTTTTCAGTCGATCCTCGGCGAGCAACTTGATGAATTTTCGCCGGATGCCGTCGGCATGGCCAAGGCGCTCGGCGGCGGTTTCCCGATGGGCGCGGTGTGGATCTCGGAGCAACACGCCAACGTGCTTGGCCCCGGCACGCACGGCTCGACCTTCGGTGGCAACCCACTAGCCTGCGCGGTGGCGAACAAGATTCTGGAGGTGATCGACCGCGACGACCTGGCCGCCAACGCCCGGGCGCTTGGCCAATTCTTCCTCGATCAACTGGCCAGGCTGCAGGAGAAATATCCGGCGGCCATCCGCGAGGTGCGAGGGCTTGGCCTGATGATCGGCATCGAAATGGGCGACGGGTTTGGCTCATTTGACGACAGCAAACCGGCGGCGGTGCAATGGGTGTCGGCTCTGCACGAGGCAGGACTGCTCACGATTCCGGCCGGCTCGTCGGTCGTCCGTTTTTTGCCGCCGCTCAATTTGACCCGTGAAGAGGCCCAAGCCGGTCTCGATCTGTTTGAACAAACTGTACAGAAGGTAATTGAATGAAACATCTGTTGAAACTCGAGGGCATGCCGAGGGGTGCGATGGAGGAAATCCTCGCCTCGGCGGAAGCCATCAAGGCCAAGCGTGGCGGCGGTGAAACCAAGCTGCTTGACGGGCAGACGTGGGCGATGATTTTCACCAAGTCCTCCACTCGCACGCGGGTGTCGTTCGAGGTCGGCATCCGCGAACTCGGTGGCGCGGTGATGTTCCTCAACGCGAACGACATACAGCTTGGCCGCGGCGAACTGATCAAGGACACCGCTCGCGTGCTGGGCCGGATGGTACACGGGGCGGTTATCCGTACCTACGCGCAGTCTGACGTCGAGGAGTTTGCGGACTACTCGAACATCCCGACCATCAACGCGCTGACCGACGACGAGCATCCATGCCAAATCCTGACCGACATTTTCACCTTTCAGGAATGGCGCGGCCCAATCCAGGGCAGGGTCGTTACGTTCGTCGGCGACGGTGCGTGCAATGTCCCGGTCTCGTGGGTACACGCGGCGGCGGCGCTGGACTTTGAACTGCGTATCGCCGCGCCGTCGGAATTCCAGCCAAGCGCGGAGACCTTAGCCAAGGCCGGCGGCAACATTGCCTGCACGGAGGATGTGCGAGCCGCCGTCGAGGGAGCCGACATGGTGTACACTGATGTCTGGGTGTCGATGGGCATGGAAGCCGAGTCGGAGGAGCGCTTGGCCAAGCTGGCCGACTACCAGATCAACGGCGAACTGATGCGCCTGGCCAACCCGGACGCGCTCGTGATGCACTGTCTCCCCGCCTACCGTGGCAAGGAGATCGACGCGGAAACATTCGAGGCGCACGCCGACACGATTTTCACCCAGGCCGAAAACCGGCTGCACACGCAGAAGGCCATCCTCGCCTGGCTGGCCGGTTAATTCCGTTGCCAACGGCAACCGGCCGGTGCGACACTCCGCGCGATGCCGAGCGCGGAAAATCCAAAGCGAATCAACGTCCGCCGGCCGGACATCATGGAGAAGGTCAAGGCCGAGGTTGTGACGCATTACCGCAGCGCGCTGGTCGAGCACATCCGCGCCAACAACTGCTCATTTGTCCACGGCAGCACCGGCATCCGTCTGGCCAAGGAATTCGGTTTTTGCTACGGGGTCGAGCGGGCGATCGATCTGGCCTACGCGGCACGGCGGCATTTCCCCAAGGAACAGCCAGTCTACATTCTCGGGGAGATCATCCACAACCCACACGTCAACGAGCAGATTCGCGACATGGGGGTCACCTTCCTATCCGGCAGCCGCAAGGCCGCCGACATCGACGACCTTGGCGAGGGCGACCCGGTGGTGATCCCGGCGTTCGGCACGGAAATCGGGATCACCGAACTGCTCAACGAGCGAGGCTGCACGATCATCGATGCAACCTGCGGCGACGTGATGAGTGTCTGGAAGCGCGTCCGCCAAAACGCGCACGATCAGGTTACCAGCATCATCCACGGCAAGGCATGGCACGAGGAAACCAAGGCCACCAGCTCGCAGGCCAAGGCGTTCGGGAACGGCCACTATCTCGTCGTGTTTGACCTCGACGAGACGAACACCGTCTGCCGCTACATCACCCAGGGCGGCGACCGGGCGGAGTTTCTCCAAAAGTTTGAGAGAGCCATTTCGGACGGTTTCGACCCGGACCGGCACCTCGACGCCATCGGCCTGGCCAACCAGACCACGATGCTGCGCGGCGAAACTGAGGAGGTGCAGCGGCGCCTGCGGTCGGCCATGGCCGAAAAGCACGGTGAGGATGCGCTCGGTGATCACTTTCGCTTCTTCGACACGATCTGCGGCGCGACACAGGACCGGCAGGACGCCCTGCGCGACCTGCTCAGCCGGCCGTTGGATCTGCTGCTGGTCGTCGGCGGTTACAATTCCTCCAACACGTCGCACCTCGCCGAGATGGGTGAGGGAAAACTGCCGACCTATTTCATCAAGGACGCCAGCGAGATGGAGTCGGCGGAACGTCTCCGCCATTTTCTGCAACACACGCACGAGATGAAGCTCGCCGAAAACTGGCTGCCGCCCGATGGCGAACTGACTGTCGGCATCACCGCCGGCGCCTCCTGTCCGAACAACCTCATCGAGAAAGTCATCCTGCGGGCCTACGAATTGCGCGGTGCCCCGGCCAGCGCGGTGCTCAGTTCCATCCAAGTGAAAGCCGCAGCCGCAGTGGCCCATTAAGCGGATGCCCTGCAACTGCGAAGAACTCGAGGCCCGCGAACGCGATACACTGGCCCATTATGCTCAATTAAGCGCGGATTCACGGGGCCGGAACATCCATGAGCCACCGCCGGAATGGCGCACACAATACCAACGCGACCGCGATCGGATCATTCATTCCCGGGCCTTTCGCCGGCTCGACTGCAAGACTCAGGTTTTCCTGAGCGGCAGCGGCGACCACTTGCGCACACGGCTGACGCACACAATGGAGGTCGCCGCCATTGCTCGAAACATTGCCCGCGCATTGCGACTCAACGAGGACCTCACCGAGGCCATCGCGCTTGGCCACGACCTTGGCCATCCCCCGTTCGGCCACTCCGGCGAAGAGGCGCTAGACGACCTGATGCGTGACCACGGCGGCTTCGAGCACAACAAACAAAGCCGCCGCGTCGTCGAGCTGATCGAGCAGAAGTACCCCGCCTTCCCTGGGTTGAATCTCACGTGGGAGACAATGGAGGGCCTGGCCAAGCACGACACAGCGCCCGAGCCGCCGCTTGGCCAAGCGCAGGCTGAATTTCACAACGCTTCTCTCGAGGCGCAGGTGGCCAATCTCGCCGACGAGATCACCTACTACAGCCACGACCTCGACGACGGACTCGACTGCGACCTGCTCACCGAGGGACAACTGGAGCGCGACATCGCCTTTTGGCGGGACGCCTCCGAACGCATGCGCTCGCAGCACGGCGACCTGGCAGACGAGTGTCGGCACTACTTCATCATTCGCTGCCTAATCGACGACCAGGTGCACGACGTCGTCCAGACAACCGAGGCCAACATCGCAGCTACCGATGCGGCATCGGCCGACGAGGTTCGCATGCAGGCCAAGCCACTCGTCGCCTACAGCCCTGCGCGGCGCGAGGCCAACCTGAAACTACGCGCCTATCTGTACGAGAATCTCTATTATAACGACATTGTACACGAGCCGCACATCCGGGCGACCACGTTGCTCTGTCAACTGTTTCGCCACTACGAGCAACACCCGGAGGCGATGGGCGGCCACGTTCAGTCGCTGATCTCCAGCCACGGGTTGCAGCGTGCCATCTGCGATCACCTCGCCTGCATGACAGATCGATTCGTCGTCCTAGAGCACGACCGATTGATCGGGAAGTAGCGCCCTTATGACGTGAACCGGAAAAATTGACCGATAACGAATTTCTCGCGTCAAACAGGGCGAAACCCCTTGACAGGTAGGGTAGACTTCCACCCCCTTTTTGGGGAAACAGGGATTTTCGCGGGAAATCCAAGCCATGTGCTGTCCGATTCGCAGCCCGAGGCGGACGTTCCCCATACCATACAAATAAAGAGATGATACAAGTTGAGAACCTGAGCAAGGCATTCGGCCCAAAAGTGGCCGTGGACGATGTCTCTTTCTCCGTGGAACGCGGAGAGATTCTGGGCTTCCTCGGGCCCAATGGCGCCGGCAAATCCACCACCATGAGAATGATCACCGGTTTCCTCCCCCCGACAGCGGGTGCGGTGAAAGTCGGCGGTAATGACGTGATGGAAAAACCGATCGAGGCCAAGCGGCTGATCGGCTATCTGCCGGAGAGTGCGCCGCTTTACACCGACATGACCGTCGAAGGCTTCCTTGGCTTTTGCGCTGAGGTGCGCGGCATCGGCGGAGCGGACAAAGGCAAGGCGATCGATCGCGTCGTCGACATGTGCTTTCTCAAGTCGGTTCGCCACCAGAGCGTCGACACCCTTTCGAAAGGATACCGGCATCGTACCGGTTTCGCGCAGGCGATCATTCACGACCCGGACATCCTCGTCATGGACGAACCGACCGACGGGCTCGACCCCAACCAAAAGCACGAGGTGCGTTCGCTTATCCGCCGCATGGGCCAGTCCAAGGCAATCATTTTTTCGACCCACATTCTCGAGGAAGTCGAGGCTGCCTGCACGCGGGCAATAATCATCGACCAAGGCAAAGTTGTTGCCAACGGCACACCGGAAGAACTCAAGGCCAAGTCCGAGTTGGCCAACTCGTACATTGTCTCCATTAGCGGCACCGAGGCCGCTGCGGTGCGCGACAAGCTTAACTCTGTCATCCAGTCGTCCAAGGTAACAATCGTGAACGACAAGCCGCCAACCGTCGTCGCCCGGGTATTCCCCAAGAACGCCAGCAGTGATGGGGAGCTTGGCCAGGCAATCTTTGACGTTGCTTCGCAAAACAACTGGAAGGTCAACGAAATCAAGAAGGAAGAGGGCCGACTGGACGACGTTTTCCGCAACATCACCCTCTCCGACACCTAATCCCAATAATTTACTTATCAATGAAAAGCATTTGGACCATTACAAAACGGGAGCTTGCCGGTTATTTCAACTCTCCAGTAGCCTACGTATTTCTAGTTATTTTCCTTTTAATGACCGGGGCTTTCACCTTCATGATTGGCCAGTTCTTTGAACGAGGCCAGGCAAACTTGCAACCGTTCTTCATGTGGCATCCATGGTTGTACCTGTTTTTGGTACCGGCTGTTGGGATGCGTCTCTGGTCGGAAGAACGGCGCTTGGGCACTCTGGAATTGATTTTGACTATGCCTATTAGTCCATGGCAAACGATTACAGGTAAGTTTATTGCCTCATGGGGATTCCTAATCTTGGCGCTATCGTTAACCTTCCCAATTTGGTGGACGGTAAACAATCTTGGATCACCGGATAACGGGGCTATTTTTACCGGCTATATCGGTAGCGCATTGATGGCGGGTGGTTATCTGGCTATCACAAGCATGACATCGGCCCTGACACGCAACCAAGTGATTAGCTTCATTCTATCGGTGGTGATCTGCCTGTTCCTTGTGCTATGCGGCTGGCCTCCGGTAACCGACCCACTGGCAACGATGGCACCGAATTGGATGGTTGAGGGCGTCGCAGCTTTCAGTGTTATGCCTCATTTCGAACGCCTACAACAAGGAGTGATCGATTCGCGGGATTTGATCTACTTCATTTCACTCATTGGATTCCCCTTGTTTGCCACGAGTGTCATTATCAGAAACCTTCGTTCATAAACAAATAATCTAATACTATAACCAATGAAAAAGGAAAATAAGATAGACGTTTTTCTATACGGTGTCGGCGGAGTGGCGGTAGCACTTGCCTGCATCGTATTGTTCAACATTGTGTCTTCCCAGATGAAATTCCGTGTGGATTTCACCGAAGGTAAAGTGTTCACTTTGTCCGAGGGCACTCGAAAAATCATGACAAATCTTAAAGAGGATCGCGGTGGCGATTCGGATTCAGCTAAATTAAAGATTCGCTTCTACCGCACTAAGGGCAACAATGAAGTACCCGTAACTCTCAGCAGCTTCGCCCAGCGGGTTGAGGATTTATTGGATCAATACAAGGAAGAAGCAGGCAGCAATCTGGATTTGGAAAAAATCAATCCCTCTCCAGATACTGACGAGGAGGATTTAGCAGTAAAAGATGGCATCTCTTCAATTCAGGGTGTCTTCTACCTTGGTATATCTATCAGCTATCTTGACAGCGTTGAGACCATTGCATCACTTGATCCACGCCGTGAACGCAACCTGGAATATGATATTTCACGTCGAATAACAAAGGTGTTGAAACCAAAGAAAACAGTAGTTGGAGTAATGAGCAGCCTGAACGTTTGGGGTGGCCCCGACATGAGCAATCCAATGGCAATGATGAACAGAGGGCAACAGCAGCCCTCTTGGTTTTTCATTCAATCGTTGCGTCAGGATTACGATGTGCAACGAATTGAGCCTGCAACGACTGATATTGATAAAAATGTTGATGTTTTGCTGGTCATTCATCCGAAGAACCTTTCGGAGCAAACCGAGTATGCCCTGGACCAATTCGTACTTCGAGGAGGCCGACTGCTAGCGTTTGTTGACCCGCTAGCAACTCGTGACGACTCTGGCAGTCAAAACCCACAAATGCGCATACCGGGGCTGGGAGGTGGTTCCAACCTTGAGAAACTGTTCAAGGCCTGGAATGTGACCTTTGACAACTCTCAGGTTGTTGCTGATTTGAAATACTTATTACCAGCAAATATGACTCCAAGCCGAAAACCTGTGCCGTCTTTCTTGTTACTTGATAAAAACGCGGTTTCCGATAAGAGCATAATAACGAGTCAAATCAATACATTACACTTGCCGTTTGTTGGCCACTTCAAAAGAACTGGTGGTGCTGATGAATTAGAGGCTGAAAATCTCATCTGGAGTTCAAACAAATCAAAGCTGGTTGACGGCATGTCTTCTCAGTTCAACGGGCAAGACGTAGTCGACAAGTTTGGGTCACCTTCCGGAACCAAGCATATAATTGCCATGAGCCTCAAAGGTAAATTTAAAACCGCCTTTCCTGACGGCAAACCTGCGGCGGCAGACAGTGATGACAAGGCAGAGAAAACAAAAGATGATTCAAAGGGGAACCACCTGTCTGAGTCGTCGAAAGAGAACTCTGTCCTCTTAGTTGGCGACACTGACTTACTCGTCAACGATTATTCTGTCCGTATCCAACGGACCATTTTTGGCAATCAGGCTCAAATGATTAACGGAAACCTAGCTTTCATCGGAAATGCTGTCGAAAAGATGGGAGGCAACTCGAACTTGATTACCATACGCAGTCGTGAAGATCAAAACCGTCCGTTTGAGAAAATCAATGAGATGCAGC
>CAJWEP010000166.1 GCA_913030945.1 uncultured Verrucomicrobiota bacterium | reverse complement strand
TGGGCTTGCGGTTTCGATGGAGGCGGCCGCACCCCGTGAGCTTCAAGCCGCACCGGTTACCAACAAACTCGGGCTTTCCTTGAATCAATATGCCTTCTCGTGGAAGGCGGAGAACCAACAAGGATACCGAATCCTCGTTGCCAGCGATCTACCCAAACTCAACGCGAACGTGGGCGATCTCTGGGACAGCGGACGGCGGCACTCGAAGGAATTCTCCAATATCATCTGCGCGGGCAAGGCCTTCGTTGATGACGCTGAAGTCTGGTGGAAAGTTCAGACCTGGGAAGCGAACAGCGATAAAGGTACATTCAGCAGACCAGCAAGCATTCAGATCCCGAGGATATTGCATAGCGTCAAACCGCAACGCAGAGCCACGCATCGGGTTGGAAATGAGGGATTTGTTTTTATCGACGGGCGGTTTGGAAAAGCTCTCCTCTTCGGAAATGGCAAGCCGCGAGTCCAATCAGAAGACTACTTGGGGCTTCGCTCCCGCAGCGGGACCACTATTAGCGCCTGGATTCAACCGAAAAAAATCACTGATACCTGGCAATGTATTTACCGCAAGGAGGACGGTGAAAGTCGACGAGTCCTGGCCATCGGAAAGGAGGGGCCATTTTGGGGGCTCTGGTTTGGGGTCAACATCTCCGGATACAAGGAGATCGGTGGGCGCATTGATCCAGCCAGTCTTGCCGACGGCCAATGGCATCATGTTGTGGCCACCTACGACAGGGAGAACGTCAGGCTGTTCCTTGATGGCCGAAAGATCGGTGAACAATCCATCTCGGGGCAACTTGGTTCATCCGGAACCGCTCCGGCCTTCATCGGATCTTCAAGCGGACAAAAGGAAATCTTCGAGGGTGGAATCGACGATGTACGCATCTACAGTCATGGGTTGTCGGAAGCTGCGGTAGCCAAACTGGCGGGCGGTGAAACAAACCTGAAAAATGAAGAACTCGCGGGCCACTGGAAACTCAACGGCAACATCGACAACGAAACGATGTTCCAACCTCCCCCACCCGTGAAAAATCGTGTAGTCCTGTTGGGCGACTCGCTGATCTCCCGGATGGAAAAGTTTGGGTACTTCGAGACAGCCTTGACCGCCCACTGGCCTTATCATGACATTACATTCCGCAACCTGGGCTGGCCGGGAGATGATGTATTTGGAACCGCCCGGGCAGAATTCAAGGACGGGCGCAACACCCGCGGTTGGGAATCGGGGCCGTCAGATGGTGCCGGATTCCGGGCTCTCCTGCAGCAGGTATCCGGCGCCGATGCCAGCACCATCATCGTCGGGTATGGCAGCGGCGTCGCGTTTGCCAAGGCAGGGATTCCGCTCGACCGGTTCAAGGCCGGATACAGCAGGTTGCTTGGCTCACTGACGGCCAAGGGCGCAATCCTGATACTCCTGACCCCGCCGAGACAGGAAGCCACAGGCACGCCTTTGCTCGACTTGAAAGAACGTAACCGGCGGTTGCGCGAGGCATCCCGTTTCATCATCGAGACCGGCAAAAAACTTGGCCACCGTGTGATTGACCTGAATGGGCAGTTGACCGCGCCAGGGCAGGAACCTATCACGGAAAACGGCTTGCACCTGAACGATTTGGGGTACCGCCGCGTGGCAAAGTTGATGATGCGAGAACTTGGGCTGCTCGAAAGCGCCCACTCGTTGGTTACTCTTAATCCCAAACGAATCCTCGCCACGTATGGCAGTGCCACTGTCAGCAATGTGGTCTCAACACATCGTGGCATCCGTTTCGATCTTAGGAGCGACCGGTTGCCCTGTGATTTTCTTCCTGTTGAACGGACAATCGCCATCCCATCGGCAACGCATCCCCATCGGCTTAGGGTGGACGGGGTTGACATCCTCGAGGGCGAGGCCAAGCACTGGAAACTTGGCCAAGCGATCTCACGGGGGCCGGAGTTCGAATCGACAGAGAAACTCCGCGCTGCGATCATCGACAAAAACCTGCAGCATCGGCGCCGACTCCGGCCGCTCAACAAGACCTATGTTTTCCTTTTTCGATCCTATGAGATGGGTCACTTGTCCTATGAAATGGAAGATTTCAACCGGCTCGTGTCAGCCGCAGAGGAACGCATCGCCCGATTGCGCATCCCCCGGGCACACCGGTATTCCATTGAACGGATCGACCCGTGGAAACCGGTTCACAACGATCCCGAGCATGAAGTACCACGCTTCATTCCGGCGCCGAATGTCGCCGGTGAACTCGCCAAAATGGAGGTTCTCGAGGGCTACGAACTCAATCTCTTTTCTGCGGATCCCATCCTCACCAACCCAATCAACCTGAACTGGGACACGCAAGGCCGCGCCTGGGTCTCGATGAGTTCAACCTACCCGCACATCAAACCAGGGACAGAACCAAACGACCGCATAGTCATCCTTGAGGATCAGAATCAGGACGGGGTTGCCGACAAGTGGACGGTGTTCGCTGATGGGTTACTGGTGCCCCACTCCGTCATGCCGGTCGAAGGCGGTGCCTATGTTTGCAGCGCCACTGAGTTTCTGTTTCTCGCCGATACCGATGGTGACGATCGCGCCGACAAGCGCCGGGTCGTCTTTTCCGGTTTTGGAAACGCGGATGTCCACCACATGATCCATGCCCTGCGCTGGGCGCCCTGGGGGGAACTGTATTTCAACCAGTCAATCTACATCAACAGCTTCATCGACACCCGCTGGGGCAAGCGCCGCCTTAACGGAAGCGGTGTCTGGCGGTTTCGGCCTGAAACCGAACGGCTCGAGGTATTCGCCCGAGGCACTGTCAACCCCTGGGGGCACGCCATCGACCGCTGGGGTCAGTCGTTCATCACCGACGGCGCGGGAGGCCAAGGGCCCCACTACACCTTCTCCGGCGCTGCGTTCCGGAGTGCCGTCGGCGCCCCCCGCACCCTCCCCGGACTCACGCCGGGCAAGCCAAACGCCACCGGATGCGAGGTACTTTCGGGCCACCATTTTCCGGAGGAATGGCGGGGCAGTATTGTCGAAAATGATTTCCGGGCAAACCGAACCGTTCGCTACAGGATAACGGACAACGGCAGCGGTTACGCCGCCGAGGAAGTCGAGACACTTATACGATCAAGCCGCAAGACATTCAGGCCGGTTGATCTCAAGGTGGGTCCCGATGGGGCGCTCTATATTGTCGATTGGTACAACGCGATCATAGACCACGGTGAAGTTGATTTCCACCATCCGCTGCGCGACAAGGCCCACGGCCGAATCTGGCGCCTAACGGCCAGGAACCGGCCACTCGTCAAACCACCGACCATCCACGGAGCCCCGATCGAGGCATTGTTGAAATTACTCAAGGCACCCGAGGATTATTCCCGCACTCAGGCCAAGCGCGAACTGGCAACCCGATCGGGCGATGAGGTGCTTCCGAAGCTCGAATCATGGCTGGCCAACCTTTCCCATCAAGACCCCCGTTTCGAGCACCAACGCCTTGAGGCACTCTGGCTCCACGGTACGATGAATGCACCGAACGAGGCATTGCTACGGCAAGTACTGGCCTCCCCGGAACCACGGGCCAGAGCCAACGGGATTCGCATGCTCTTTCATTGGCAGGATCGAATCGACAATTCCTTTGAGTTGTTTGCTTCCGCAATCGAGGACGAGCACCCTCGGGTCAGGCTTGAGACGGTCAATGCGTTGCGCGAGATCGGATCATTGGAATTCGCGAACATCGCCATTCGCGCCCTGAACCGTCCGATGGACCGTTGGCTTGACTACGCGACCTGGCTCGCTGCACGTGAACTGCGTGATGACTGGCTGCCGGCCCTCCAGTCCGGCAAGGAGGTGTTCGGAGGATCACCCCATCAGCTTCGTTTTGCGCTCGAGGCAACAGGCGACCCACGCGCCACCGCGCGCCTTGTTGCGTTGCTCCGCAACTCCAAAATCAGCGAAAACGACACTCCAAATGTTGTAAAAACGATCGCCGGGCTGGGCAAAGCACCTGAGGTCGATCACGTCCTGACGCTGGCCGATAAACAACCCAGTTTGCTGATATCGATCGCCGAAGGCGCACGCCACAACGCGGCAAAACCAGATCGTGCCGCCAGCGTCATCAAGCACCTTGCTCACGACGATCGCCCGGTGCGCGAAGCCGCCGCGGAACTTGCGGGCATTTGGAGAGTCACCGGTGCAGTCGATGCGCTGGCCGGTCGCGTACGCAATGCTCAAGACGCTTCCGAACACCTCATCGCTGCCCGAGCATTAGCCCGACTGAAACAGTTCGACCGGCTAGCGAGGTTCACCTCGTCAGCCCAAAGTCAGAATATCCGCATCGCCGCAGTCGCCGCATGGGCTGAAGCCCAACCTGCCGAAGCCCGACGACCTGCTGTTGAGATTCTTGTCCAGGCTACTGATGCCGGAGAGGTCGAACCGGTCTTCAAGGCATTCATCAACCGGGAGTCCGGAGCCAACCAATTGGCGGATGAACTGGAAAAGGTTCAACTAAATGAGGCAGTGGCGATCTCGGGAACCCGGATCGCCCGAGCCTCTGGCCGGGAGTTAACCAGACTCATCACAGCATTAAACAAAGCCGGGGCGCTCAAGACTGTAGCGTTTGATCTCACCCAACAGGAACGCGAGGCGTTACTCTCCCAAGTAACCACATCTGGTAACGCCAAGCTTGGTGCCGAGGTTTACCGCCGCAAATCCACCGCTTGCATTCAGTGCCACCAAATCAGAACCGAAGGCGGAAAGATAGGTCCCGATCTCTCCTCGATCGGGGCATATGCCCAGCCGGCTGCGATCCTGGACTCCATTCTCAGCCCGAACAATGACATCAAACAGGGATTCGAGACTGTCATTATCACCCGCAAAGACAACACCACCGTCGCCGGCATCCTTCAACGCCGTTCGGACGTTGCCACCATCATCCGCGACCCAGCCAACAAGATCGTAGCCATCCCGAACGGTGAAATCAGTAGCAGTTCCAAGAGCCCCGTTTCGCTGATGCCAGCAGGGCTGACCGCAAACCTGCGAAAGGATGAGTTGCTGGACCTGATGCGCTATTTGACGGAGTTGAATGGTGAAGGCAACGCACAGCAGTTACGATCCGGTCTGAATAATTGATTTCCGAATAGCCGCAATTCGATTCGCAGAACAGTAGGGAAAACCATTCCACCATGGAGATAACCAAACTCCCCCTCTTCCCCCTCCTTGCGATCGCCTGCCTTCAAGCAGCAACGGCAACCGCGCAAGAGGCAAAAAAATTCCAACCGATCCCCAACAATCTCGTGGTTCTGACGTTTGATGACGGGAATGTCAGCGATTTGACCACAGTCACACCAATCCTCAAGAAGCACGGCTTTAGCGCAACATTCTACATCACGTCAGGATGGATCGGTCGTGAGAGACGACTGACGTGGGAGCAGGTCAAGGAATTGGACGCACAGGGTTTCGAGATCGGGAATCATTCTTCATCGCATCCGAACATGCTCCACATCTCGGACAAGGAAATCCATGAACAGATCGTCTCATTCGACTGGGCGCTCAAGGAACATGGAATCCGCAGGGCAACCTCGTTCGCCTATCCCGGCGAGCATCATGACCGGCGGATCGTGAAGGCGCTCACCGAGGCGGGTTACACCAATGCACGGCGCGGGCTCACGCCGGAATATCCCCTATATGACCGGGGTGGCCGGGGGCCGGCCTACAATCCAAAGGAGGAGGATCCGTTTCTGATCCCGGGCACCTATTGCCGTGGTGATCTGTCACCCAGCCATGAAGAATTCAGGGCAGCGCTTGGACAAGCGAAGGATGGCTCCATCTGCGTGTTGATTTACCATGGTGTGCCGGATGTGCATCGCCACTGCACAACGAGCGTCGATCTGTTGACCAAGGACATGCAGTATCTGAAAGACAATGGATACACCGTGATCGCGATGCGCGATCTGAGCAAGTATGTTAATTTCTCTACGCGCCCCAAGGATATCTATGCGCCGCTAGTGGCCCGACTCGGCATCACTGTAAACAACCTGAAATGCGACACTTCGGGCGACAATCCCAGCTTCAGTTGGAAGATCAAGACCACGCGCCCACAGACACAGGCTGCCTACCAGATCCTCGTCGCCAACAACCCGGAGATACTCGAAAGTAACCGGGGCGATTTCTGGGACAGCGGCAAAGTTGTCTCGGACAACTCAAACGGAATCACCTACGCAGGCAAGCCCTTGGCCAAGGGCAAAACGTTTCATTGGAAAGTGAGGTGTTGGAACAATCCGGATCAGGCGGAAATCGAACGTGTCAAGAACTGGATTAACAAGGAACTGATCGCCGAAATGCGCAAGACACGCGCCGGAGCCTACAGCACTCCAGCCAGTTTTAAATACAAGAAAACACCTTGAAAACTGCGCCCAACAGGATGACTTTCAGCCATTTGTGAAACACATATTAATCACAACAATCGCAGCCTTATCTTACTTTACTGAATGTTCTATTGTTCAGGCATTACCGAATATAGTACTGATCAATGTCGATGACCTTGGCTACGGAGATCTTGGCTGTTATGGCGCCACCCATGTGCGCACACCCAATATTGACCGTCTCGCAAGGGAGGGACGGCGTTTCACCGATGCACACTCGGCCTCTGCTGTTTGTTCACCTTCACGTTACGGTCTATTGACCGGCCGATATCCGCTAAGAAATAACTTCTGGGGGCCAACTCCAATTAACCAGCGATTGACCATCGACGTGACTCATCTGACGCTGGCTTCATTATTAAGAGGGGCAGGATACGCCACCTCTTGTATTGGTAAATGGCATTTAGGTTTTGGAGGGAAGGAACCGAACTGGAATGGCGAACTGAAACCTGGCCCGCTTGAAGTGGGATTTCAATATTACTTCGGAATTCCATGTGTCAACAGCGGACCGCCATTCGTGTACGTCGAAGATCATCGTGTTATTGGAGCCGACCCATCTGATCCCTTGGTGTATGGACAAACTTCCATTACCAAGCAATATCCAGAAAAAGGTGGTTATCAGAGGATTGGTGGAGCTGAAGCCGCTCACAAGCTTTATGTCGATGAATTGATAGGGACGACGCTAAAAGATAAAGCAGTAAGTTGGTTAAAGCAGAGATCGGGGCAAAAACCTTTTTTTTTGTATCTTGCCACAACGAATATTCATCATCCGTTCACACCGGCGAAACAGTTCGTTGGAACAAGTGATTGCGGTCTCTATGGTGATTTCATCCATGAACTTGACTGGATTGTAGGAGAGATTCTGATCACTCTGGACGAACTTAATGTTGCAGAGAACACGCTACTCATCTTGACAAGCGACAATGGCGGGATGCTTCACCTCACAGGCCAAAGGGCCTGGCGTGCTGGACACCGGATGAACGGCGACCTTTTGGGTTTCAAATTTGGCGCCTGGGAAGGCGGCCACCGGATTCCTATGATTGCGCGATGGCCTGGAAAGATTCCAGCGAATACGACTTCAGATTGTTTATTGAGCCAGATTGATCTGGCGGCGACCCTGGCCTCAATCGTGGGTCATCCGCTCAAAGAAGATGAGGCCCTGGATAGCATAAATCAGCTTGCTAACTTTATTGGATCGCCAAAATTGCCAATTCGTAAAACACTCATTATTTCACCTAATAGCCCCGATCATCTTACGGTTAGACACGAAGAGTGGGTATACATACCCCAACAAGATTCAGGCGGGTTTCAAGGTAGGAATGTCGGCGACCACCTCTTGGCTGGCGCTGCTTCTATGAAATTCACGGGGCATTTGAACTCGGATGTTGTCGGTGGCAGGTTACGAACCAGTGCCCCACTGGCCCAACTATATGATCTAGAAAATGATCCTTTTCAGGCAAGGAATGTCTATTCAAAATACCCTGAAGTAGTGAGTGAACTTGAAAG
>CAJWEP010000165.1 GCA_913030945.1 uncultured Verrucomicrobiota bacterium | reverse complement strand
GCTAAAACATTGGGTGAAACGCTCATCACATTAGCCCTTAACTATGCCAGCCCCATCTTATTTTTTTAATTTGGCCTGATTAGGCAGGGATCTTTCGGGGCTTTATTTTTGTTCAGCTTTTAATTCTTCACCCGTCTTGCCGCCGTGCTTGCGGAGGAGGTCAGCGGTTTCATTCGTCCTTATCTCAAGGTCTGCCATGTATATCGACGACTTCCCCTCGTGGGAAGAGTACCAGGACATCACCGCTTTCGTCGGTGTGATGGCAACGAATCCGGGATAGGAATTATCGCCACTGCTCGGAAGTTCAGCAAACTCGCGCAGTTCGCTTCCGACCAACCAGCACATCGATGTCTTCGGACCCCTGTCGGTCGAGTGCCGCCCGCCGACAACCGTTCGCCCGCCCCACTTTGCGATCAATGGCCCTCCAATATGGCGGTCAAGATTACGACGAATCCATTTCGTGTAGGGCGGATTTGACTGCAAGAGTTGAGCCGTGCCCCGACGCCTTCCAATGCCCAGAATGCCACCTTGTTGGTCAAAGAGGAAAGCCGTCTCGTCACCGGCGGTCTCCTGGAACACCGCGCGCTTTCGCCAGATCAGTCCATCATCGCTCTCTAACATAAGTGATTGGATTTCGTTTGGTTCACCCTTTGGTCCAACCTCAAAGCCAATCTTGCATCGCCCGCAAAGGAATGCCTTTTTTCCAAAGGCGGCAGCACGCCAAACATAATGGCCAAACGTCCCATTCAAGAGTATAGGCTCTGACCATTTGGCGCCGTCCTCTGACCAGGAAGCATATCCAAGATGTAAGTTCAGTTCTAAGTCGATGTTTCTCTTCGCTGGTTCGCTGCCACTGTACCAAGTCCCGGTGTAAACGAAGAGCCGATCCTTGAAGACAAGGAAGTGCGGATCCCGGGTATCTCGTTTTGGTATACTAAACGTGTGCACCTGCTTCCACTCACTGGTATCTTTGCTTGCTAGGATGATCACCGATGCATTGGGGCTGACCCCATGTCCATCAAGGCAACTTCTGAACGAGAGGTAGAAAACCCCTTTGAACAGGGTCAGATCCGTGAACGCATTGTGGTGGCCGTCGTCGAAGACCTTGCGGACGTTGCTTACGACGACCTTCGGCGTATCGACGAGCAGACTTTCTTTGGCCAGTTCCAAGTTCGACTGGGCATCGGCACCCGGATCGATAGAAGCACACCCCACCAACAGCACGGCTGCGATTGTTGTGAGTAGGAGGCGTTTCATTTCCCTTCAGTTTTCAATTCCTCAGCCGTCTCTTATTTAAAAGCCGAGTGGTTGCGGTTGCCGCCGCTAAGGATGTAGGCGACGAGATCCATCACCTCGTCTTTTTTCATCAAATTCAACAGTCCAGGCGGCATTGGTGAAACCTTGGAGGGTTCGATGCTCTCAACCTGGGTGCGGTTGATGTTCACCTGTTGGTTGGGATCGAACATGTCGGTGTTCACGCTTACGCGGTCGCCGTTGAGGTTTACCACCACGCCGGTCACTATGTCGCCGTTTTTCATTTTCACAATCACGGGTACGAATTGCTCGTTGATCTCCTTGCTGGGATTGATTACCTGATCCAGTAAATCGCGCGGAGAATAGCGGCCACCGGCACCGGTCAGGTCGGGCCCGGTCATCCCACCCTCGTTGGCAAACCGGTGACAGGCAAAGCAGCCGCCTGCGGCAAACATCTTTCGGCCATGATCGAAGTCCCTGTTTTTCAAGCCCGTTGTCGCCGCCTGACTCAACTCCTCGAGTTCCCACTGCTTCACGTACTTCCTACCGATCATCGCCGCGGCCATGATCTCGAAAGGAGATTTGACGACAGGCTTCTTTGCGAGCAAATCCTTCAACTCCATTTTTTCAGCAGCACTCAGGCTGGCAATGGCGTCTCTGCGGATGAACTCGATGAATTTACTGAAACTCCTGCCGCCGCGGTAGTTGGCCGCTTTCAAAAACCAATTGAAATACGCCACACGCAGCTCCGTAGTCCAACCGGTCTTCAGCATCCTTAGCGAGCGGGCGTATTCAATCTGCTCCTCCTGCGTGGCTGCTTCCTGCAACAGCCGGATACCCTTGGCCGCGGTCGTAAGCGCCTGCAGATGGGCAAGCGTTTCGCAGAGCAACCAGTTTTGCTCGAAGGTGGGCGCGGGGAATTGCGGCTCCAGTTGCGCGATAATCTTTTTGACCGCGCGCGCGTTGGGATCGCCGAAGCGCACGAGGGCGATTTGATAAGCCCGCACCAACGTGAGTTTGCCAGTGTGATCCAGCTTGTCCCACTTCACTTCGGCCAACATTTTGTAAACGGTGGCGGCCAATTGTTTGTCCACAAGCGCGTCGGGTTTGCCATTGGCCGGATCGGCTGCGGCCACTTTGCACAGGCCGAGCAACGCCGTTACTCGTTGGTTGTGATTCTTTTCATTCAGCGCACGGTTTTTCCATTGCGCCAATGGCTGATGCTGCACCGCAGTGAGAGCAGCCCAGCGAACGAAACGATCCGGATGATCCAAGTGCGGCCAGGCTGCGTTTAATGCGTCCGAATGTTGTCTGCCATGGAATTGCTCCAGCCGATGCCGGAGTCGGGCGAGTTCATTGACATTTGGCTTGTGCTTCACGAGCGCAGTGGACTCCTTGCCGACATACGTCACGCGGTACAGACCCGACTGCACGCGTCGGCCGCCGATAGTGAAATACATCGCACCATCGTCCGGATGAATGATCGCGTCAGCCACAGGCAAAGGACTGCCGGTGATGAATGTCTCCTTGGTGGCCGTGTATGTGGATCCTTCCGGATCCATGTGCACGGCATGGATTTTGCCCCAACTCCAGTCCAGAATAAAAAAAGCGTCCTGATATTTGGAGGGAAACTTTGCGCCGTAACCGAATGTCACTCCCGTGGGTGAGCCGGGCCCGATGTTGATCACCGGCGGCAGTGTATCCGGGTAAAACTCAGGCCGCTTGCCGGTGCCGTTGCGCCAGCCCCACATCGATCCGCTGGTCACGTGGCAGATGCGCGTGGGCCGGTACCATGAGGTGTTGAAGTCGTACTCCATGTCTGCATCGTAGGTGAAGAGCTCGCCATCGCGGTTGAAGCCGCCATCAAAAATATTCCGGTAACCAGAGGAAACGATCTCCCAGTGTTTCCCGTCGGGCGAGATGTTGTAAATGATGCCACCTGGCGCCAGCCGGTCGCGGTTATGACCACGTCCATCGGGCATGCGCGGCAACAGATGATCTTCGCCCCAGTGCAACGGTATCCGCGAGGCATCGGACTTGGCGGGAGTGGTGTTGTTGCCGGTGATCAGGTAAATGGATTTTTTGTCCGGTGCGAGCAACACTGCGTGGATGCCGTGATCGCCGCGGGTGGTCATGCCTCGCAGCTTCTCCACCTTGTCCAGCCGGTCGTCGCCATCCGAATCCGTCACACGATAGAGGCCGCTCTCCATCTTGCGCTCGTAATCGTTCACCCCCACATACAACGCGCCAAAAGCCCAGAGCAGACCGTTTGCCGCACGGATTTTGGCCGGGACTTTTTCGATATCTTTGCCCTTCAGCGGCTGTCCGGCTGCTGGTGCTCGGAAACGGTACAAGCCGCCGAACTGATCGCTGACAATGATGCGTCCCTTGTTGTCAGTACAGAGGTTTACCCATGAGCCCTGCGCGTCACTCGGCACCGAGTACATCAGCTCGACCACGAAACCATCCGGCGCCTTGATGCGGCTCGGAGGCGTAGCGCGGTTCTCGTTGATCGCCTGTCCGGCGACAATACCCCGGCGCCGAGCCTCGGGTTTCGCCGCGGCTTTACCGACTTCTTCCTTGGTCTGGACGCCGTCCCTCGGTTGGGCGAGTGTGAATATTTCTTCCAAATTCAGGCGTGAGTCTTTGTTGGCGTCTCGCTTTTTGAACTGCCTTGTCAGCGCCGCTGCCTTCTCCTTGCGATCGCCGATAAACTCTTGAAGAGTGACAAATCCGTCCTTGTTTGAATCAAGGCGTCTGAACATTCGCCGCCTTGGCCTGTTGTTGCCGGCTGAGGCCGGCACGGCTGGCCGTGCGGCGCGGTTCCCCTCGCTTCTTCTCGGGTTCCTTCTTGCCGCCCCCCGACCAGGCGCCTTTTTAGCATCCGCCGGTATGGGCGCGTCCGCCAATGACAACACACCACCCGCCGGCAGACGCTTGAGCTCAATATCCTTGAACTGCACCCGCATCGCAGAACCACGGTGTACCTGAAATGCCAAAACCCCCTTCATCGCCCGACCTTCCTGGTTATGGTCGATAATCTCGGTGTAAATCTTTCCGTTAACCTTGTGCACCAGCTTGTTGCCGTTCGCAATAACTTCAAACGTATTCCATTCATCGAGCTTGATCTTTGGCGCCGGAGTTTTTCCCATAAGCCACTTTTCGTCCGCGTTGTCCACGATGACTTTCTGGCCGTTCATTGCCAGAATCCCCCTCCCTCGCTCGTGAATCAACAACCCGGTGTACTGTGGATGAATATCGCACTGGTACCCCGATACCACAAATTCCCCCGCGTCTTTCAAATGCTCCGAGCGGTACTGAATCCCCGAATTACTGGCACCGAACATGCGCACCTGCGCGCGGAATACAAAATTCTCAACCTCGCCCTGCCAGATCAAAAACTTGTTGTAAGGCAGCGGTGCCTCGTTCGTCGTCACCCCCGTGATCGCGCCATCCTGCACCGACCACAACTTCGGATCGCCCGACCAACCTGCCAGGCTCTTGCCATCAAAGATGCTTTCAAATTCAGGCTCGGCTGCGACTGCGGTTGCCACGATCAAGTGAAGCGGAACCAGGCTGAGGATGATTTTCATGTTATTTTTCATTTTGTTTTTCATCGTGAAATCTCGTCGAGTCTTTACTTGCCGTCGTTCCAGATGATGTGAGTCCCGCTTTTTCCAGGGACGATGATGTCTTTCCAGCCGTTGCCGTCGAGGTCGTGGACGCGAATCTGCAGGCCGATTCCGGGTCCTTTTCCTGCGGGAGCCGTCGAGATCAGATGCTTTGTCCAGGTGCGGGTCTTGGGAATCCAGTTGTAATATTGGACGGTGATATCGTCGTGGGCACCGGCGTCTTTGCCGGAATGGGCGTAGTAGCGTTTGCCCGTGATGAGTTCTGGCTGTCCGTCGTTGTCGACATCGTCCCAGGCCAACGAATGGCCTTGGGAAAACTTCTTGTCAATGAGGTGCTGACGCCAGGTGGTTGTCCCGTCGGATTGAGGCTCCAGTTGCTCCTGCCAGTAGAGTCCGTAGCTGTGGCCGTCAGACCAGATGAGGTCGTTCCGGCCGTCGCGATTCAGGTCGAGGATGAGGATGGGGCAGCTGGCGTGCGGGAGGTCGAAGTCGTGGTGATACTTCCAAGGGCCGGAGAATGGGCCGGCAGCGGGTTGCTCATACCAACCGGCTTGGAAAACGATATCCTGCTTCTTATCGCCGTTGAGGTCGCCGAAGCCGAGACCGTGCCCGTTGCCGCTACTGGATACGACATGTTTCTTGGCGGATACTTTTCCGTCGTCGCCCCGGACGAGGCGGAAGATCTGCATGGGGTTTTTCTTGTTCCATGAATTCTCGATGAACTCAGGAGTTCCGTCACCGTCGATGTCATGGAGGAAGGAGGCTTCGTTATGGCCCGTGCCGGTATCAACGAGTTGGCGGACCGCCCAGAGTCCCTTATCGTAATTGCCGGCTCCCGGGTTTTCAAACCAGTCTACATTGTGCAAGGTGAATGCCCCGGCAAGGACGTCGAGATCCCCGTCGCCGTCCATGTCGTAGAGGTGTTCGGAGTTGTTCTGCATGTAGTCGGCTCCGAAGGGCAGGATCTTGCGGAGCGGACGTTGCTTGAATTCGGGCGCCTGATACCAAAATTCACCGGCGGTAATATCGAGTTTGCCGTCCCCGTCGATGTCACCAACGGCGACACCTTCGTTGTTGTCCTTGTGAAGCAGCCGCACACGCCACTTTTGCTGCGAAGCACCCTTGTTTTTATCTCTCTGCTGCGCAGATGCGCCAACCGCGAGTACTAAGATGAGAATGATGGGAATGAGGGGTTTGAAGCGTTTCATCTACCCCGAGTCTAGGGCATCAGTTTGCTCTTTTAAGCAAAAAAGTAAGCTCTGAGCAATTAATCTGACTGAGTTAGGCAACGGGTAAATGAGTCAAAAGCCGTAGAGAGGCAAGAGAGTGACTGTCCGGGGCCGGTTGGCTTTGGGTAGAAACTTTTTGTGCTTATTTCTTCAGATTCGTCGATTTTGTGATGGTGAGAATCATCGGTAAAGGGCGGATCTTTACCCTGCCGAAAGACCGGTCTGATGGGCTATTCATGACCTTCAATTTACCGTCTTTATCCAACAGCCCCATGATGCTGCTTCCTCCTCCATCCATATTCGTCGCGGTCCAGCAGCCCAGTTCCTTCATGAGACTTGCCAGTTCATGAATATTCATGCCTTCGCTGTAGCGTTGTTGCCGTCCATCAACCACTACCAGCCAGAGAATTTCCCCCTTCTTGTCGGTGCCCATGGCGGTACGCGGGTGGCGGGCTCCGCCTTGGCTCACTGTGAGCTTGCCCTTGGACAGGATCAGTTGGAATCCGGTTGTGGCTTCTTGGGGTTTATCATCCGGTTGGTGCCCAAAATGTACCCGCCCCTGAGCATCAAACCACACGGACGCATTGTTGGGGGCCATGGTGCTGCGCATCTTGCCTTGGGTGCCCGCCAGGCCATGGATATCCACCGGTTGACCTGAGTACCAGTTTCGGTTCTTTTTGCCCTGGGCATTGGGGAAACTGTCCCAAGGGTTGGTGTTGGTGAAAGCCAGGACCGATGGGCTTGAGGCCAGTTTTCTGGGGTCAGTCAGCGACACTTCAGCCGGGCCATCCCCGTCCGGGTCCGGACCAAGGGCCACAGCGGATTTTACTTTATTTAAGGCCAGATCAACGCGCAGGACATGAATTTTATTGGGGATCGGGTCAGTGGATTTTTTCAGTGTATACTTGATGCCAAGTTCGTTGAGGTCCGGAGCACCTGTCAACTTGGGTTCAGCGGCCCCCAAGCTGGCGTCCAAAAAGAGGAGCCCGGTGATAATGGAGAGAAAAATTCGCATGAGTAGAGTACCCAGAGGGTAACTGACCGTGCCCGAGAAGACAGTTTTTTGTGGAGCAGCGGCATGGTGGTTTTTTCATCAGCAGCCTCTGCAAAGACCTTATCAAGCGTGGCAACAAGCCCTTGCTCATCGCCAATGGTTAAAAGCCGTGGCTTGACCGGATTCATTATCCCCTTGATGGTTCCCTCATGTACTCTTGTCAGTTGTCGCTTCTTATTTTATATCTATCTTTGCTGCCCGCCTTGGGAGCCGGGAAAGACCTAATTGTCTCAATTGAAAAACAAGTCGTCCGCCAAAACCGTGATGGCAAGTCGACCACCTGGTTTCATCCGCGTGCCTGCCGGGTGCCCGGCAAAACTGCCACCGCATCGCGCGCGTTGATGACGGCCCAATCGATCGGTGGCTCGGATTATTTTGGGCCGGTGCATTGGTCTGAATCCACGGACCTGGGAAAATCCTGGGCCAAGCTGCGTCCCATCCCTTCCTTGGGCCGTGTTCCGGTGAAAGATCACCCCGGATTGATGGCCGGAGTGTGTGATGTGGTGCCCCAATATCATTCCCCCACCAAAACCATTTTGGCTTTGGGCCACGTTGTTTTTTACAAGGGTCCAAAATTCGCGCGCGGGGATCAACTGGCGCGTTATCCGGTTTATGTTGTGCGTCAGCCAGATGGAACCTGGTCCGAGCGAAGGATCCTGAAATGGAAAGATCCGCGCGGTTCGTTCATTTACTCCAACAACTGCGGCCAGCGCGTGGTGCTGCCCAATGGCGATAT
>CAJWEP010000164.1 GCA_913030945.1 uncultured Verrucomicrobiota bacterium | reverse complement strand
AAAAAACCAACCAGCCGAACAAGCGAATCAGGCAGCAGGTAAATAATATATCCTGTCCCCAGTAACGTTAGCACCCCAATTGCCAAAAAGGTCTGGGGTGCTGACAGACCCAAAAAATTACTCGAGGTCAAAAGATAGTAAATGAAGGCGGAAAGAAAGATTCCGACAAAAGTCAACATTGATGAGGTAGCCACAACAGTACCTTTATCCTTTTTGTCAGGCCGTTGCTGAATCGTCGCCAAGATGGGTATCAGATAAAAACCACCGAAGAACCCGAGACCTCCAATATTAACATAGGCCCAAACCGCTGGAGGGTCTTTCAATGACATAAGACATGAGAAAACAACCATTCCCAAAGCACCCAATGGGATAAGGCCATACTCAATTTTTTTTCCCGAAACATAACCCGCAACTAAACATCCCGCTGCAATACCCACGGCAATGGTGGCTTGCAAATAGCTGCTTTCCAGTTCTGTTAATTTAAGGTACTCTAAGGCGTATATGACCACATGCATCTGAATCATCGCTGCAATGAAATAAAAGTAAATCTCACCGAGCACAGCATAGAATAAAGGTCGGTCCGGAAAAATTCGTTTCACCTTATGAAACAACTCTTTGACAGCTCCCAAAAAATTTGGCTGAGGATGATTCGATTCGTTCGATGGAGGAACCTTAGTGATACCTAAACTGAAGATAAAACCTATGATAGCTAAAATTACCAATAAAAGCCCTGCCTCCTGCGTGTTAGCACCATACTTTTCGGAAATATACCCAGCTGCCACCATTCCGAAAATGACCGCCATATTGGTTCCCATGCCAATCACGCCATTCCCCCAGGATAACTTTTCCGGCGGTAACAACTCGGGCAAACTTCCGTATTTAGCCGGCCCGAAAAAAGCACTTTGGGTGCTCATCAGAAAAATCACTCCTACGATGAAATTTAAGTTTCCCTGAATTAATGCCACAGTCGCTAAGACCATAATCAGCACCTCAGCTACCTTCGTCCCAACAGCGACATATTTCTTAGAGTACCGATCCGAAAGATACCCCCCCAATAAAGAGAAGATGATGAAAGGAAGAGAAAAGACCGCACCAATAATCGGTATGAGCGAATCGATTTCGTCCTTGTCCCCCTGATAAGTCTTCATCACGAAGTAAATAGCGAGAAACTTGTATAGATTGTCGCTGAACGCGCCCTGAAACTGGGTAACGAAGAGGCTCCAGAAGCCCCGGAGCGATCCGCTTGGCCGGCTGTTGGTGGGGTTTGCGCTGTCCATCGTCTGGTTGGCGGGGCGCAGCCTACTCATCGCCGCCTGTTTAAGCCAATTGATAAAATCAATGGCACCATCGACTGAGTCGATAGTACAGCTGCTTGCGCTTGACCAAGCGACCGGTGTAGTTTTGGCCTCGTTCAAGAATGGACCTGTTGGAAGCCAACCGGTTGGCGCTTACACGGCGCGAGTTCGTTGGGCGCGGTGCCGCAGGCATTGGCGCGGCGGCCCTGGCCTCGCTGCTTGGCCAAGGACTTGGCCGGGCGGCGGACGGTGGCTTGGCTGGCTTTCCACAGTTCGCGGCCAAGGCCAAGCGGGTGATTTATCTCACCCAGTCCGGCGCGCCCTCGCACACCGATCTTTACGATTACAAGCCAGGCCTGAAAGAATGGCGCGGCAAGGAACTGCCACCGTCGGTGCGGATGGGCCAGCGGCTGACGACGATGACCGCCCAGCAAAAGCTGGCGATCCAGCCGACGGAGTTCAAGTTCAGCCGGCACGGGCAGAGCGGCGCCTGGCTGAGCGAACTACTGCCCGGCATCGGCGCGGTGGCAGACGAGATTTGTTTTATCAAGTCGATGCACACCGAGGCGATCAACCACTCGCCCGGCATGACGCTGTTCATGACCGGCAGCCAGATTCCCGGTCGACCTAGCATGGGCGCCTGGCTCAACTACGGCCTCGGCAGCGTGTCGCAGGAACTGCCCGGCTACGTGGTAATGATGTCGCGCGACCAGCACGGCACCTGTGGGCAGTTGCTTTACGACTACTATTACGGATCCGGCTTTTTGCCGTCGCGGTTGCAAGGGGTAAAATTCCGCACCGCCGGCGAGCCGGTGCTCTACCTCTCCAACCCGAAGGGTGTCAGCCGCGAGGTGCGGCGCGGCCTGCTCGACGACTTGGCCAGGCTCAACGAGATGAAGTTCCGCGAGGTGGGCGACCCCGAGATCAACACGCGCATTTCGCAATACGAGATGGCGTACCGCATGCAGATGAGCGTACCGGAGTTGACCAATTTCAGCGACGAGCCTGATTACATCTTCGACCTGTACGGCAAACACTCGCGCACGCCCGGCACGTATGCGGCAAACTGCATCCTCGCACGGAGGCTGGCAGAGCGCGGAGTGCGCTTCATCCAGTTGTTCCACGTCGGCTGGGACACGCACGGGAGCCTGTCGCAGCAACTGCGCATGCAGTGCGACGACACTGACCTGGCCTCAGGAGCGCTCATCCAGGATTTACGGGCGCGTGGCCTACTGGAGGACACATTGGTGATCTGGGCCGGCGAATTCGGCCGCACGCCGTATGTTCAAGGCAAGGTGGACGCGCCCAAGTACGGCCGCGACCACCATGGGCGCGCCTTCACGGTCTGGATGGCCGGGGCTGGCGTGAAGCCTGGTTTCGTTTACGGCGAAACGGACGACTTCGCCTACAATGTCGCCCGAGACCCGGTGCATGTGCACGACTTTCAGGCCACGATCATGCATCTGCTTGGGATCGACCACGAGCAATTGACCTTCAAGTATCAGGGTCGCCACTACCGACTGACCGATATCCACGGGGAAGTGGTGCGACCCGTCCTCGCCTAATAGCAGCTTAGCCAAATCGCTTGTCCGCTTGGCCAAGCTGCTTTAGCTTACGCCGAGCGTGGCTGCAAAAAAAACAGACAATCCGGCAGGCGAGATACCATTCGAAGAAGGCATAAAAAAACTCGAAGCCATTGTCGAGGAAATGGAGGGTGACGATCTTCCTCTCGAGAAACTGCTCAAGCGCTACGAGGAGGGCACGCGTTTGGCAAAAGGCTGCCAAGCCAAGCTCGAGGATGCAGAGCTGAAGATTCAAAAACTGCAACCCAACGCCGACGGCGAGGACGAACTCGTCGACGACGACTCTGTTGAAAGCTAAAATGGCAAACGTCAAAACACCCAATCGCTACCTCGACATGGTGGACCACCCGGCCCACGTCCGGAAGTTGACGCTGAAGCAACTGGAAAAACTGGCGGAGGAGTTGCGCGAGGAATTGATCCACGGCCTGGCCAAGCACGGAGGCCACCTCGGGCCAAATCTCGGCGTGGTAGAGTTGACGCTGGCGATGCATCGCGTGTTCAAGACGCCCAAGGACAAGTTTGTCTGGGATGTCAGCCACCAGTCGTACGTGCACAAGCTGCTCACTGGCCGGAAGGATCGTTTCCGGACCATCCGCACCACGGACGGCCTGAACGGCTTCGCGCTGCGCACCGAGAGCGAGCACGACTGCTACGGAGCCGGCCACGCCGGCACGGCGCTGTCGGCGGCGCTGGGCATGGCCGCCGCGCGCGACCAGCGTGGCAGCGACGAGAATGTCGTCTGTGTCTTCGGCGACGCGGCGCTGACCAACGGCATCTCGTTCGAGGCGCTCAACAACATCGCACACACAACGAAAAAGTTCATCGGCATCCTCAACGACAACGAGTGGTCGATCGCCAAGAACGTCGGCGCCATTTCCAGCTATCTCAACAAGCTGATCACCAACCCCGGCTACAACCGAATCACCCGCGATCTGCAGGCTTTTTTAGCCAAAGTGCCCACCGGCAAGCTGGCGCTGCGGTTGGGCCTGAAGGGGCAGGAAGCCCTCAAGGGCACCGTCACGCAGGTGGCGCTGAAACACAACGAGGAGACGCTGGACGGCGATGGCCGGGGCGGCTTCGGCAGCAGCCTGGTGTTCGAGGAGTTTGGCATTCGCTACCTTGGGCCAATCGACGGGCACGACCTGCCGCTGCTGATCGAGACGCTCGAGTTCGCCAAGACCTGCGACCAGCCGATCGTCATCCATGTGATCACCAAGAAAGGCAAAGGCTTCAACGCCGCCCTCAAACATCCCGAAAAATTTCACGGAACCGGCCCGTACAACCCGGACACCGGCGAGAGCCTTCCCTCAAAACCAGGCACGCCTCCGAAGTATCAGGATGTTTTCGGACAGACCATGGTCAAGCTTTGCGAAAAGGACACCTCGGTGGTCGGCGTTACCGCCGCGATGCCCAGCGGCACCGGACTGAAGGCATTGGAGAACGCGTTGCCGGACCAATACTTCGACGTTGGCATCGCGGAAGAACATGCCGTGCTGTTCGCCGCCGGCATGGCCACGATGGGTTACCGGCCGGTGTGCGCCATTTACTCGACCTTTCTGCAGCGTGCCTACGACATGGTCATTCACGACGTCGCGCTGCAAAACCTGCCGGTGACCTTCTGCATGGACCGCGCCGGTCTTTCAGCCAACGACGGGCCGACGCACCACGGGTTGTTCGACATCGCCTACCTCAACTGCGTGCCCGGCGTCATCGCCATGGCACCCGGCAACGAGGACGAGCTGGCCGACATGATGTTCACCGCCACACACCAAAACCAGCCGGCCTTCATCCGCTACCCGCGCGGCAACGGCGAAGGCGTCGAGGTGAAGGAACAGCCGGCACTGATCGAGATCGGCAAGGCCGAGGTACTGCAAAACTTTTCCAACAACGACAAGCCCAGAGTGGCTTTTTTCGCGCTTGGCCCGATGCGCACCATTGCCGATGCCGCCCTTGCGAAACTGGAGGCGGACGGCATCGACGCCGCCATTATCAATCCCCGCTTCACCAAGCCGATCGATGAGGGCACCACCGGGTTTTTTGCGAAAGCCGCGGAGGTGGTTGTCACCATTGAGGATCACGCGCTCCGAGGCGGCTACGGCAGCATCGTGCGCGACCACCTGGCTGAATGCGGCATCACCACGCCGGTGGTGCGCATCGGCTGGCCGGACCAGTTCATCGAGCATGCCTCATCGGTCGCTTATCTGCGCGACAAACACGGCCTTACCGGAGCCAACACCGCCGATCTAATCCGCCAGGCGCTTGGCCAAGCGGCGGACGTCGAGACCAAGCCCAAACAAGCGCTTAGCCAAGCGACCGGCGGGTAGCCCCCAGCGATGAAACGGCATTGCCACAACTGCGGCAGGGAGTGGGAACTCGACGGGCAGCCCGGTCGCAGTGAAAGCTGCCACGGCTGCAACGATGACTTGCGTGTCTGCCTCAACTGCATCCACCACAACCGCAGCGTGGCTCACCAATGCCGCGAGCGGCGAGCCGAGCCGGTGGCGGAAAAAAATCGATCCAACTTCTGCGAGCACTTCGACTTCGCGCTGCGCGACTGGGGCGGGAGCAGTGGCATAAACAAGCAGGCCGAGGAAGCCAGGAACACGTTCGACCAGTTGTTCGGGGACTGAAACGAGCGGCACTCCCGGCGTTCCGGGCAGCAGATTCAAATTCGTGTCAAGCCTCTTTCGACAGGTGACAAAAAAACTTTTTACATAAAAATTAAAAATGCTGTTGTCAGAAACCGCGGCGATGTCTACGGTTCCCTGTCTGCAATTAATTACAATACCGACAACCCATGAAAAAAATCGACGCAATCATCAAGCCCTTCAAGCTTGAGGACGTCAAGGAAGCGCTCGCCGCCGTTGGCGTTGAAGGGATGACCGTTACCGAGGTGAAAGGATTTGGCCGGCAAAAGGGCCATACTGAGATTTACCGGGGCAGCGAGTACACCGTCGATTTTCTCCCCAAGATAAAGCTCGAGATCGTGTTGGAGGACGAACGCGTGAAGGACGCGATCGATGCCATCATCAAGAGCGCCAAGACGGACAAGATTGGCGATGGCAAAGTCTTTGTCAGTTCGGTCGAGGGGGTGACCCGAATTCGAACCGGGGAGACGGGAGCCGAAGCAATTTAGGGGTGTTCAATTGCCACTCGCTTTCGTTTCCTTTTTCACGCTGCAAGTGATGATCGAAACTGAAATGGCGGCGCGGCAACCCTTGAAACATTAACCAGTTGTGTGAGTGACGTTTAAGTGAAAACTAGGCTGTGAACAAGGTGTGGACAAAACTTAATAGCTTCCGCTGGATTCGATGCCACGGTGCGAATACATTGCCTCCCGGCTTGGGCGATTTACCCGCGCCACGAGGCAGAGCACGACCAAAACAAATAACCTGCCTGTTGGCATAACCAACCAACTGGCACTCATAAGTTTATGATTTTTTATATACCGTTTTATGGAGCCAAGCAGGAGAGCCTTCCTAGGCACGTTTTATCCCCTGTTAAACAATCAAATGCCAAATACAAGGGCGCGATCACAAGGGCGCGATGGTAGTGAGTGAATAAAGCTGAAATAACCCTGCCATCAAACGCCTGATGACCAACAATTTTGAAAAAACGTGGATGCAGGCAAGCGAAACCTTGCGCACCATGGTGAACCCGGATCTCTTCAATCTGTGGTTTGACCCCATCCAACCTGGCTCCATCAACGAGGAAACGGCTGTCCTGATTGTTCCGAACGAGTTCTGCGCGGTCTGGCTCAAGGACAATTACTTGGAACTACTTCAAGATGTGCTGGCCCACGTCACCGGGAAAAAGCTGAATGTCCAGTTGGAGATAAACGAAAATGTCCCGGACGAGGTTCCCGCCAAAACAAGGGACACAGCCAGAAATGCAGCCGTTGCCGAGGCACAACCTGCCAAACGGGAGGCATCAACCCAATCCCGCGCTTCTTCAGAAAAGTCGTTCAACCCGAAAAACACCTTTTCCACCTTCGTGGTTGGAGACAACAACAACTTTGCGCACGCGGCGGCCCTGGCCGTAGCCCAGTCGCCGGGGCGTTCGTACAACCCGCTGTTTCTTTACGGCGGAGTGGGGCTGGGCAAAACACACCTGCTGCACGCCATCGGCCACAATGTGCTCAAGGAAAATCCGAAACTGAAGGTTTCCTATCTATCGTCGGAAAAATTCACCAACAAGTATATCGACGCGATCCAAAACAATGAACTGGCGAAGTTTCGGCGCACCTACCGCAAAACCGATGTCCTGCTGATTGATGACATCCAGTTTCTCTCCGGAAAAGAACGTATTCAGGAAGAGTTCTTCCACACGTTCAACGCCCTGCATGAGGCCCACAAGCAGATCGTGATGACCTGCGACCGGCCGGCCAATGAAATCAAGAACCTTGAGCATCGCCTAGTTTCCCGGTTCGAGTGGGGCCTGGTCACCGACATGCAGCCACCCGATTTCGAGACGCGACTGGCCATCCTGCGCAAAAAGGCCGACTCCCTCGGCGTCGAGGTGCCTGACGAGGTGGTCAGCTTCCTGGCAAAGCGGATTCGCACCAACATACGCCGCCTCGAGGGGGCGCTGATACGGGTGTCCTCCTACCAATCCCTCACAGGAAAACCGGTCACTCCCAATGTCGTCGAGGGCCTGCTCAAGGACGTCCTGCATGAGGAGGGGCGCACGGTGGTCTCGATCGAGAACATCCAGAAACGCGTGGCGGAGCATTACGACATTCGGTTTGCCGACATGACCAGCCGGCGCCGGCCGGAGAATATCGCCTTTCCGCGCCAAATCGCCATGTACCTGGCCCGTGAGATGACCGGCAAATCGCTCAATTCCATCGGCGAGGCGTTTGGCGGACGTGACCACGGTACCGTGCTTCATGCCTGCCGCCTGGTGCGCGACCGAATGGAGCAGCAAATCGACGTTCGACAGGCGGTGCGCTATCTCGAGGGCCAGATCGGCCGCTAATCCGCGGCCGCTTGGCCAAGCGGCACACCGAAAAAAGCCGCCGGGCGGGCCATGACCGCCGCTGGGACACCCAGTGCCTCTTTCAGCGCCACATCACGATCCCACGGATTCCCGATC
>CAJWEP010000163.1 GCA_913030945.1 uncultured Verrucomicrobiota bacterium | reverse complement strand
TTCTGAGCGACTATCAGCACCTGAATAACGGGGGAGAATCATGGCTGCGTTACATGGTCTTCAAACCGGGGGCGAACAAGATCAGCATCCACACCTACAACCCCGCACTCGATAAATTCAAAAAAGGTCCTTCCAGCAGGTTCGACCTGGACTATCCGATGGCGCTGCCTCCCGTTACTGTTCCTGGAATCACGCGACCTGATGCTGCCAATGATACGAATAAGGAGGCCGTTGCGGGCATCGTCGGCTGGTGGAAACTTGACGGAAACCTGAAAAACAGCGCCGCCAAGACGGCCACCGGATCAGTGGCACAGTTTCGCGGTGTCGACAGGAAGTGGAAGGCGACGCCCTTCAGCCTTGCCGGGGCGCGGCTCGATATCCGTGCCGCTGGTGAGGCGGCGGTTCGCGTCACGATTCGGCCGATCGATTCTGGACAGGCGTTTCCTTACACACCTGCCTTGATTGGGCGTGAATATCCCAAGCCGGTCATCACGTTACGGAAACTCGATTCGAACTTTAAACCACGCAAAGAAAGGGTGGGCCCTTTAACCGTCGAGGTGACAGCCAAGCCACTCACCGTGCTGGTCACCACGTCGGAAAACAAGCCGGTGCAGAAGATCACCTTTACGCCTGATGGAAAAATGTCCTTCGCCCTGGATGGTCACCCGGTTCTGGGTCTCGGTGAAGGCGGCCCGAAGCAGGGCGACAAGTGGCAGGACGACAAAGTTGAGTTCGATCGACGCGGTCGGGCGCACGTTCTGCAACCGCGCTATGACACCATGGCCTATGGCTCACGAAGTCCCGTGGCGCTGCTCGCCGGCACGGGTGGCTGGGGATTGTTTGTTGCCACGCCGTGGGGCGACATTGATCTGACTTCCAAAGAAACAGGAATCTTTACACCCGCCGTCCCCATTGAACCGGGTACCGTGGTTTCTCGTCGGCAGCAGCGGCGCGGTCGCATCGGCTTGCCCCCACCCGGTTGGAAAACGGACGTCTACGACGTGTTTGTCTTTGATGCACACCAACCGGCCAAGTTCATGAAAGACGTTTCAACGATCTCGGGACCAGCCGTCCTGCCGCCTCGTTGGGCGATGGGTTACATGCAATCGCACCGGACGCTGGAAGATGACGCGCAGATCGTCAGCATCGTCGACGCCTTTCGCAAAAAACAGATCCCGATCGACGCCGTCATCTACCTAGGCACCGGCTTCACGCCACGCGGCTGGAATACATCGCAACCTTCGTTCAAATTCAATCGTGCTGTTTTTAAGCGCGAACCCAAGGACGTGCTCTCCGATCTGCACGCCCGCCATGCCAAAGTCGTCGTCCACATGATCCCATGGGATCGGGACCGTCTGGAAACACTGCACGGATCCATTCCTCCCAAATCCGGCGAGACGGTCGACAGTCACCACATCGCTTCTTATTGGAAAGAGCACAACGCGCTGGTCGACACCGGCGTCGATGCGTGGTGGCCCGATGAAGGCGACTGGTTCAGCTTCCACGAACGCATGAAGCGCCATCAACTCTATTACGAAGGCCCCCTCTCTAAAACACCGAACGTTCGACCCTGGTCTCTGCATCGCAACGGCCACCTGGGCGTGGCGCGTTACGGCGGGTGGATCTGGTCGGGCGATACGCACGCTTCGTTCAAAACCCTCGAAGCGCAGATCGCCGTGGGCATCAACCATTCGCTGAGCCTTTCACCTTTCTGGGGGTCGGACATCGGCGGCTTCTATCCCACGCCGGATTTGACGGGTGAGCTCTACGCCCGTTGGTTTCAGTTCGCCGCCTTTACCTCATCGTTCCGCGGACACGGCCGAACCTGGCAGATGCGGCTTCCGTGGGGCTGGGGCCTTTCAAAGATGGGGCCGAAAGAAAGCAACACGCCTCCCCTGGAATCGGAACTGAACAACCCCAGGATCGAACCGATTGCCAAGAAGTACGCCGAACTGCGCTACCAACTGCTGAGCTACAACTACACGCTGGCGTGGGAAGCGCGAGCGACCGGTATGCCCATGATGCGATCGATGTGGCTGCACTATGCGGACGACAAGCAGGCGAGGGGGATCGGCGATCAATACCTCTGGGGCCGCGATCTGCTCATCGCTCCGGTTTACAAAAAGGGCGCAACGTCCCGAGACGTCTATCTTCCCGCAGGCAAGTGGTATGACTGGTGGACCGGCAAGCTCGAGACCGGCGGCCGCAGCGTGCAGCGCGCCGTGGATCTGGCCACCATGCCGATCTACGTTCGTGGTGGCGCCATCGTGCCGGTCGACCCCATCCGTCAATACACCGGACAAAAGGTCGACGAGCCCACGACGCTCAAGATCTACCGAGGCGCCAACGGCAACTACACGCTGTACGACGACGACGGCATCAGCCTTGATTACCTCCAAGGCGATTCAGTCCAAACGCTGATCAAGTGGGACGATGCCGCCAAACGCTTGACCATCGAGCCACAAGCAAAGGGCGGTCCTAAGCGGGCATTCAAAATTGAACTCATTCCGGACGGCACAGCCAAAGAGATACGATATGCCGGCCAGCGATTAGAGGTAAGCCTGTAACGATAGCGATGAAAAAGGAAATCAAGATGATGGAACGCACGACAAGAGTTTCATCCACGCGAAAACCGAAGACAAACAAAAGTCTTTTCATCGGCCTTTTGGTGCTGTTCAATTTTGGCAGTCTTGTTTCAGAAAGTTCAGGGGCTGAGTCTTTGGTCGACAAAGACAAGATCCTGAAGTCCATGGATTGGTTGCAAAACCAAGACTTCGATTGGTACAAGGCCAATATTCCCTTTCTGGAAACGCCAGACAAAGAAATTGATGCGACCTACTATTACCGCTGGGAACTGGTCACTCGCCACATCTGTTATGGCTCCCCCAACAGCGGGTACTCACTGACTGAATTTGCCAATCGGCCATTTTGGTCTGGTGCCTACGGGGCAATCGCTTGTCCATCGGGACACCAATTCAACGAAATACGCTGGATGCACAACCCGCACGTGGCACGAGACTATCTTCGCTATTGGTTTAGAACAAAAGGCGCCCAGCCTAGAAAATATTCATCCTGGCTGGCAGATTCGGCATGGGCCGTTCACCAGGTCCATCCCAATGAGGCATTCATCCTCGATCTCTTCCCTGATTTGATCAAGAATTTTCAAGGTTGGGAAGCGAGGCATTGGGTCAAAGAAATGAACATGTTCTGGCAGACCGGACATGATGATGGCATGGAATTTAATATCAACAGTCGTCAAACGAAGGATATCCTTCGCGGCGATCGAGCCTTTCGCCCGACTTTCAACTCCTACATGTGGGCCGATGCGACGGCGCTGGCCAATATCGCTGCCTTGAAAAAGGATCGAAAACTAGAAAAGAAATACCAAGCCATCGCCGGCAATCTCAAAAATCAAATTCAAGAAAAGCTCTGGGATCCCAAACGAAACTTTTTCTTTCCGATGTCGAGTCGCGAGGAAAAAGACAAAGAGGGGAATGTTGTCAAGGCCCACACCCTCACCTACCAAAGTGGAAAGTTTGCCGGCAATCCTCACGGGCGTGAACTGCACGGCTATGTGCCCTGGACCTTCAACATACCGGACGAGGGCTATGAATCCGCGTGGAAATTCCTGATGGATCCGGAGTACTTTTATGCACCTTTCGGACCCAGAACAACCGAGGTAAACGATCCCTTGTACGTTCTCAAAACGGGCTGCTGCTGGTGGAGCGGACAGTCATGGCCATTTGCCACAGCGCAGACACTCAAGGCGATGGCGAATGTTCTGCAGTTTTACAAACAAGATGTGATTAGCAAAAAAGACTACCTGACCGTTCTGCACACCTTTGCCATTTCTCAACGAAAGGACGGGAAGCCCTACATTGCCGAAGCACTCAATCCCGACGACGGTTCCTGGCGCGGGCACGACATGCGCAACAGAAGCGAGCATTATTTTCACTCCAGCTTCAATGACCAGATCATCACCGGCTTGATTGGGCTACAACCCGCAAGTGACATCAGCTTTGTCATTGATTCTCTGGCTCCAGAGTCGTGGGATTATTTTGCCATGGATTCCATTCCCTACAAAGGTCATATGATCAGTGTGATCTGGGATAGAAAAGGGGACCGCTATGCAGCGGGCAAAGGGTTTCATGTTTTCATCGATGGCAAGAAAGTCAAAACCAGCAAGGTGCCCACGAAGTTGAGGATTTCATTGCCTTCCCTGAAGGAAGTCCCAATGGATAAAGACATTCGGCTGAACTATGCCGTCAACAACGATGGCGACTATTACCCGCGTTACAAAGCGTCATTCACCGCCAAGGAGACATCCCTCAGCAAAATCTATGATGGCGAGTATGTCTATGACAGACAGCCCGCAAACCGCTGGACAACGGATGGATCCAATCAGAAAAGCGATTGGCTTGTTTGTGATCTGGGTGAAGCGCGAATACTCGACACGCTCAAACTCTACATCATCGACGATGGCCAAGGCGTGCTGGCACCCCTCTCATTCACATGTGAATACTGGAAAGACGAGAAATGGATCGCGCTCCCCAATCAAACGCGAAAACCGAAACAAGCAGCGGGCAAGAGAGCGAACATGGTCACCTTTCCTGCAATGAAAATGAGAAAAATCAGATTCATTTTCAAAAATGCGCAAGGTGCCGGGTCCGGCCTTACCGAACTGCAAGCCTGGGGACCCGGACGTCTGCCCTACACTCCTCCCCGTCCTCCGAAAGGAAATATCGCCCTCAACCCCAACAACAAAGGCTACCCCAAAGCAACAGCCTCCTATTCAGACCGTTATGGGGGTGTGGCCAAGAGTGCCATTGATGGAAGAATCATGTTTCAATCCAATCCCGTTAATCGGTGGACCTCCTATGGGTCACCGAACAAAACGGATTGGCTGGAAGTTGATTTTGGCCAGGAGAAGGTAATCAAGAAAGTCGTTCTGCATATCTACGATGATCATGGTGGTGTTCAAACCCCTCTCAGCTACAGCGTCCAATACCTCAAAGGGAAGGAGTGGAAAGAGGTGGGCAAAATCCAAAAAAGCCCGGTGGAACTGATCGGAAGTTCCGAGAACATCGGCACTTTCGCACCTGTCACCGCAAGCAAAATTCGCGTGGTGTTTGTTCACAAGGACAAAGCCAGATCGGGCCTGACAGAACTTGAAGTCTGGTAACTTCTGTATCGATGATTGGCCAAATGATGATCAAGTGGGACGACGCGGCCAAAAAACTGAGCCTCGAGCCGGCGTCAAAGCAGACGGCCACGCGCACGTTCCAGGCTGAACTTATTCCTGATGGCGTGTCCAAAGAGATTCAATACACCGGTCAACCGTTGGAGCTGCAGTTCTAGGATGAATTATTCACGTGAATCTGCTGCGATCGCGGATTGCACTATTTCGTTCCATTCCCATGAGTGAGGGTGTAAAAATAATCAAGGTCATCGATTCCCATACGGCAGGGGAACCCACGCGCGTGGTAGTTTCCGGCGCACCGGACAATCCCGGAGCCACGCCGACCGAGTGGCGCGAGTTTCTCCGCAATGAACACGATTGGTTGCGTACTGCGATGGCTTGTGAGCCACGTGGGCACGAGGCGGCGGTGGGCGCGCTCTTATGCGAGCCGACTCAGTCAGATTGTGTGGCGGGTGTTGTGTTCTTCAACAATGTCGGTTACCTGCATGGCTGCCTGCATGGGACCATTGGGGTGACTGTCACACTTGCGCATCTCGGACGTTTGAACGAAGGCGACAATAAAATCGAGACCCCCACCGGCATCGTTACTGTGCGCGAGCCGGAAGACGGCTGGGTTTCCGTGCGCAATGTCCGCAGTTGGTGCCATGCAGCTGCGGTATCTGTGGAGGTTCCCGATTGGGGCACGGTGCAGGGTGATGTGGCCTGGGGTGGGAACTGGTTTTTTCTCATCGAGGCGGGAGATGCGATCAAGGTCGACTTCAGCAACCTGGACCAGCTTACCGATTTTACCTGTGCCGTACGTAGGGCACTGGAGGCCAATAGCATCACGGGCGAGAATGGCGGCGAGATTGACCACATCGAAGTCTTCGGTCCACCGGCCAATGAAGAGGCCGACAGCAAAAATTTTGTCCTTTGTCCCGGTCTCGCATATGACCGCTCACCCTGTGGCACCGGCACCAGCGCCAAGCTCGCCTGCCTCCACGCGGCGGACAAACTTCAGCCCGGACAGGTTTGGAGGCAGGCCGGAATCCTCGACACCATATTTGAAGGCACCGTGGAGGAAGCGCCCAAAGGTGGGGTTTTCCCTACGGTCAGGGGCCGCGCCTTTGTCACAGCTGAAGCACAGATGATTGTGCATCCTGATGATCCGTTCGCTCACGGTATCGTCCATTCCAAGTAACGTGCCTGAGGATTCACAAGATGTACTCATCGTGGGCGGCGGCGTCATTGGCCTCTGCTGCGGTTGGTATCTTTCCAAGGCTGGTTACAAAGTCACCATTCTCGATCGCGATCCCACCCGCAAATCCGCCTGTTCGGATGAGAATGCCGGTATGGTGGTGCCCAGTCATTTCATTCCATTAGCCGCGCCGGGTGTCATCAGCCAGGGCCTTAAGTGGATGCTTAATCCCAAGAGTCCCTTTTACATGAGACCGCGCCTAGACCCGGCGCTTTGGAGTTGGTGCTGGAAATTTTTCCGCCACGCCAATGTGCGCCACGTGGAAAACAGCAAACACATCCTCAGCACCATCAGTCTTGAGAGTCGACGCTTATTTTTGGAGCTAGCCGATGAGTTGAATTTTAATCTGGAGACGTGCGGGTTGATGATGCTTTGTCAGACCGAGGCAGGCTTGGAGGAAGAAGCCGAGGTCGCCTCCATGGCCGCAGAGGTGGGCGTGCAGGCCGAGGTTTGCAATGCTGGGCGTGTGCGCGAATTAGATCCTGAGGTGAGGATGGATGTGGTCGGCGGCGTGTGGTTCGAGCAGGATTGCCATCTCGATCCATTGGAGTTTATGGAGGAACTCCGGCGTGGCATTCGCGAACGTGAAGGAACTTTTCTGGACGATGAGGCAAAGGACTTCATCCGCCAAGGCAATCAACTTACCGCCGTAGAAACTGCCAAAGGCGAACGACTAAAGGCGGATTGGTTCGTTTTGGCCGGTGGCGCATGGACGCCTGAGATGACGCACCAGCTTGGCCTGCGTCTACCCATGCAGGGTGGCAAAGGCTATTCACTTACATTGAAAAATCCGACCGAGTTGCCGCGTCTTTGTTCGCTGCTCAAGGAGACTCGTGTGGCGGTCACACCCATGGGGGAGAAACTTCGCGTGGGAGGCACGATGGAGATCTGCGGCACGGACCTTTCAGTCAGCCACAAACGTGTACAGGGCATCATCGAGTCTTTCTGTAGATTTTTTTCTGCCTTCAAAGAGAGTGATTTCGAAGGCATCGAGCCATGGTCCGGCCTACGCCCTTGCACGCCCGATGGCCTTCCGTGCATCGGCCCTATCCCCGGCATGCAAAACGCCACCGTCGCCACCGGCCACGCCATGCTTGGCCTCAGCATCGGCCCCGTCACCGGCAAGCTCGTTACCGACCTCATCACTCAGGGCAAACCGGAACTGGAGGTCGCTTTGCTCAAGCTCGCGCCGGAGCGTTTTGGGTGACAAGCGCGATTGCAGTGCCCACAATCTCGCCGTCCATGAAAAGGTCTATTTTAATGTTCCTTTGCGCGTGTGCTGTTGGCCGCAAAAAAAGAAGTCGCTAACTTCCTCCGCAAACACGGCGGCAAGACAGGTGAAGAATTGAAAGCTGAAGGAAACTAAACCAACCCGCTCCACCACCTGAACGCTGACGGGTTCTGGTTCTACTGCAACGGAGTGATTTTTCTCGCATATCGCTGACCCTTCCACACCTAGTACTGAGTACAGAAAACGGATTTGGGGCTGTCTTTGGAGGTCCAGATAAATCAAAATCGTTGCCGCAAACACAGAAAAACCACTGTTTTCCTAATGTTTTAGAGGTTTTTGGTGT
>CAJWEP010000162.1 GCA_913030945.1 uncultured Verrucomicrobiota bacterium | reverse complement strand
CTCCTTTTCGTAAAGCAGCGAATGAACTTAGTTCAAAAGTCCGGACAAAACCGCCTGGGCCTCCTGCTTTAACGTCAACAACTGGCGCAGGTCTTCCTGGGCTTTCTTGAGTTTTGCCTCACGAGCCTTTCGATCCGCGCGGTAGGCGGCGAGCTTTGCCTTGATCTCCTCCTTGGAGGGAGCATCCTTTTCCAGAAGATCGCGAAGTTCACTGGTCGGAGTCTTTTCAGTGGAGGAATCACCGCGCCCTCGGCTTCCGCGTCCCCCGAAGAAACTCATCATCCCGGATGCGCCGGAGATGCGGTTGTCCATAACAGCCTGCACCTTGGGCTGGACCACCTTCCATTCAGCGACGGAAATGCCCAGGTTTTCACGGTAGCGCTCCATGATCCGCTCCATGATCTGGGATCGATCAAAGTTCCCACGATCACCACCTCTTCCCCCTCGATCACCACCTCTTTCCCCACGATCACGGTTGCGATCACGCTCCTGGGCTGAAATATCCACGGTAACACCGGCAAAAACCGCAGTTACCACCAACAATGACAATGATTTAATTAACGTATTCATAAGCCTCACTGTCTGTTAAACACATCAAAATGGAATTTAGTTACATATAATTTTGCTTAGATGGCAAAAGTTTGAACAGCAAAGGATACGAAAAACCGCAGTTTTGTGTAGAAAACATCAGGTTCAAGAACACTTTTCCTTAAAATGAAGTCATTTCTGCCTTATGGCATTATAACGCTCAGATTTCTTTTATAGCTTAGCATGGCCGTCAGTGAGACCCAGCAAACAACATTGCCGGTGAACCGTGTCCACAACGGTACGATCTTGTCAGTTAAGGCTTTGTGAGAGCTGCGGCGCTTCGCTATCCTTTGACTGCTTTCAGGCTTATGAAACCTCTACTAATCATGACTATCGCAACCATGCCATTGATGGGGTATGGGAAGCCAACGCAGGAATCCGAGGCAACTCTTGTGTCGCAGATCCAGACGCAGAAACTTCAACTGGCCGAAGAAATCAAGGCTCCGAAACTTGTGGCTGCTGAGTCGACAAAAGCAACAAAGGCAGTTTTCACTAACAAAGGAGCTGACACATCACGAGAGGCAAAACCAAAACCGTGGACAGCGAAGGAAGAATACGAAATTTCAATTCACGAAGCTGCCTGGAAGGGAAACATCAAAGCCATCGAACAGCATTTGGCTGCCGGCAAAGATGTGAATGCGAAAGATGATTTGTATGGAGACACGCCTTTGCTTTGGGCGACAGGCTTTGGCCACAAAGAAGTCATCGAAATGCTAATCGCCAAAGGTGCGGATGTGAATGCTAAAGCCGAGGAGGGATGGACTCCTATACATTACGCAACTGGTGTTAATGACAAAGAAATTATTAAACTGCTAATCGCCAAAGGTGCGAATGTGAATGCCAAGGAGGCAAAGGATCAAATTACCCCATTGCATTGGGCAGCTTGGCAAGGTCACAAGGAAGTCGCCGAACTTCTTATTACAAAAGGCGCAGGTGTGAATACGAAGAATAAAGGTGGGGGGACTCCTTTGCATAATGCCGCCTGGAAAGGCCACAAGGAAATTGTCAAACTGCTTATTGTAAAAGATGCGGATGTGAATGCGAAAGATGGTGATGGCGAAACCCCACTAAATTGGGCCGAAGGAGGGAAACACAAAAAGATTGTAGACCTCCTCGTCAAACACGGCGGCAAGACCAAGAAGGAACTGGAAGCCGCAGGCATATGAAGCACCTCCTAACCACAACAATTGCAACTGTGCTGTTGGCATTAGCGACCTTCGTCGGTCCTATTCGCGAAGCTGCTTGGGACAGCGACATCGCCGCTGTGAAACAGCACTCGGGTGCTGGCACAGATGTGAATTCTAATGGGTTGAACTTTTCACTGAGCTGTCCTGAAAAGTTGACGGCTCTTTTATTGACTGTGCTGTGCTTTAGGGGTAGACTATGAAGAAACTCACAGTGAGCAAGATAAAATAAACCCTTGGGAAGCAGTATTGAGACATGGTTTTAGAGACAGAATGTATGGAGAATGTATCCGCGCCGACGAAAACCTTCCTTGGCAGGGAAGGAAAGCTTTTGATTGACGGAAAGTGGGTTACTTCGGCCAATGGAGAGACGTTTGAGACGATCAACCCTGCAACCAAGCAGCCGATTTGCTGTGTCGCACGAGGTAATGGCGAGGACATAGACAGGGCAGTCGCCTCGGCTCGCAGGTCGTTCGAGTCCGGAGTCTGGTGGCGAAAAACCACACCTGCCGAACGTGGCCGGGTGATCCATCGTATCGGGGAATTGATCGACAAAAACGGGGACGAACTGGCAGAACTCGAGACGCTTGACAATGGCAAGGCGGTTTCCATTTCCCGCGCGGTCGACATTCCTCTTTCGGCGGAGCATTTTCGATACTACGCCGGCTGGGCTACCAAGATCGAGGGAGAGACAATTCCCGTGAATGGTCCGTATTTCAACTACACGCTGCGCGAGCCAATGGGAGTGGTCGGACAGATTATCCCTTGGAACTTTCCACTTCTGATGGCGGCCTGGAAGTTGGGGCCTGCCTTGGCAACCGGGAACTCGATCGTCCTCAAGCCTGCGGAACAGACGCCCTTGACGGCAATCCGACTGGCAGAACTGGTTCAGGAGGCGGGAGTGCCCGATGGTGTGTTGAATGTGGTCACAGGCTACGGAGACGCGGGAGCAGCGCTTGCCAATCATCCGGATGTGGACAAGGTGGCGTTCACCGGGTCGACTGAGGTCGGGCACGAAATCGTCAAGGCATCGGCCGGAAATCTCAAACGCGTCTCCCTTGAACTTGGTGGTAAGTCCCCCAACATCATCTTCCCGGACGCTCAGGTGGAACAGGCGATAGAGGGGGCGGCCATGGCGATCTTCTTCAACCATGGACAATGCTGCTGTGCGGGTTCCCGCCTTTTCATCGACCATCAGATCTACGACCAGGTCGTGGAGGGAATCACGGAAATAGCGAAGAAAATCCGAGTTGGATCAGGACTCGATCCGAACACTGATATGGGACCGCTGATTTCCGAGGAGCAGTTTGACCGAGTAACCGGATATCTTCAGAAGGGGCTCGACTCGGGTGCGAAAATCCGCTGCGGTGGATCTCCCTCGAAGGAAGGCGATCTCGCCGCCGGATATTTTGTCCAGCCTACGGTGTTCGCTGATATTAAGGACGAGATGGAGATCGTCAGAGAGGAAATCTTCGGCCCTGTCGTGGCCGTGACGCCGTTTGAGGATATGGAGGAAGTTGCACAGCGCGCCAACGACACGACCTATGGCCTGGCAGCGGGCATTTGGACACAGGACATTACGAAAGCCCACAAACTTGCCTCATTGCTCAAGGCCGGAACTGTCTGGATCAACTGCTACAACGCGTTCGATGCGGCTTCCCCCTTCGGAGGCTACAAGCAGTCGGGATACGGCCGGGAGATGGGACATCATGTGCTGGAACTTTACACGCAAGTAAAGAGCGTGTGGGTGGGGCTTACGTAGGAGAAGCAATCGTTTGTAGTTGGGGTCTACTGACGACGCTCCTCGTCAACCTGCTGCTGTTAGTTGGCGTGGTAGTTATAACATTAATTGTTTTCTTCATCACACGTGCAGCAAAGTCCGGCAAGAATCCAAAATGAAACACCTCCTGCTCACAACAATCGTGAAGGGGTCAGTTCTTGTTGTTGACAAGTAACGCCGTCGAACGGAAAGGCCTTCGACGTGCTGAGTCGCTTGGCCAAGCGGCGGCGGATGAATTGGCGTGCCGAGGCGGTAGTGCCGCACTCCAAAATCTAGCGTAGCTAGTTGATTCCCCCATTGACGAGGCCAAGCGCTTGGCCAAGCGGACACGCGCGGACAGCAGTCAGGCTTTTTCCTGGATGAGTTCGCGGCGGCCGCCGCCAAGGAGTTCCTCGACTAAGTTGGTGGAGTAGGCACCGCGGCAGAATTCCGGGTCGTGCAGAACGGCCTTCTGGAACGGGATGGTCGTCTTGATGCCGGTGACGATGTATTCGTCGAGGGCGCGGTTCATCTTGTTGATGGCGTCGCGCCGGCTGGTACCGTAGGTGATGAGCTTGGCGATCATCGAGTCGTAATGGCTCGGAATGGTGTAGCCTGCGTATACATGGCTGTCGAGGCGCACGCCGCGCCCGCCCGGGGCGTAGTACATCTCGATCTTGCCGGGACTGGGCCGGAAGTCGTTCCACGGATCCTCGGCGTTGATGCGGCACTCGATAGCGTGGCCGGTGGGCTTGATGTCGCTCTGGGACAGCTTCAGCGGCTCACCCATCGCAACAAGAATCTGCTGCTTGACAAGATCGACACCGGTGACCTCTTCGGTAATAGGATGCTCGACCTGGATGCGTTTGTTGACCTCGAGGAAGTAAAATTTGCCCTTGTCATCGACAATGAACTCGACGGTGCCGGCGTTGGTGTACTCGGCCGCCTGGGCAATCTTGATGGCTGCCTTGCCAATTTGGAGGCGTAGTTTCTTGTACTTGCCCTCGAGCAGTGGTGAGGGAGTTTCCTCGACAAGCTTCTGGTTTCGGCGCTGGACGGAGCAGTCGCGCTCTCCCAAGTGAATGATGTTGCCCTTGGAGTCGCCGAGAATCTGGAACTCAATGTGGTGCGGGTTCTCGATTAATTTCTCAACATATACCCCACTGTTACCAAACGATTTTTCGGCTTCGTTGCGTGCGGTGTGGTAGCCTTTGATCAGTGAGATATCGTTGTGGGCCGTGCGCATCCCGCGGCCGCCACCGCCGGCCACGGCCTTGATCATCACGGGGTAGCCGATCTTCTTGGCGATCTTGAGCGCCTCCTGCTCGGTATTAATGTTGTCCTCTGAGCCGGGAGGGATCGGCACGCCGGCCTTGCGGGCCAGTTCGCGGCTCAGAGCCTTGTCCTCAAGCGCGTTCATCGCTGCGGGCTTCGGGCCGATGAAGCGGATGTTACAATTCTCGCAGACCTCAGCGAAGTGGGCGTTCTCGGAGAGGAATCCGTAGCCGGGGTGGACGGCATCGACATCGGAAATCTCGGCGGCGCCGATGATGCGGTCGATGCGCAGGTAACTGTCGGCACTGGCCGCGCCGCCGATGCAAATGGCCTCGTCGGCCATCTGAGCGTGCATGGAGTTCGAGTCGGCCTCTGAGTAAACAGCCACGGTGCGGATGTTCAGCTCCCTGCAGGCGCGAATGACCCGGACGGCAATCTCCCCGCGATTGGCTACCAGTATTTTCTCAAACATTCGGTGGGTCCTGGCTGACGATCGTGCTGCGGCGCTCCATCACGCGGGGCGTACCCGGAACAGCGCCTGGCCGAACTCCACCGGGCGGCTGTCCTCGACGAGAATCTCCGTGACCACGCCGCTTATCTCAGCCTTGATCTCGTTCATCACCTTCATCGCCTCGATGATGCAAACCACCGTGTCGGCCGTGACCGTGTCGCCGATCTCCACGTACACCTCGGACTCGGGCGACGGCTTGCGGTAGAAGGTGCCGATCATCGGCGACTTGATCTCGGGCTCGGCCGGTTGCTCCGGCGCAGGCGCCGGCGCGGCGGCCGGCGCCTCGGCTGGCGCGGGCGGGACCGGCGGCAGGTAGTGCTGCACCTGCACTTCCTCCGGTTTGCCCTCGCTGGCGGCGCGGCGCAGCTTGATCTTGAATCCCTCCTTCTCCATCTCGAACTCGGAGAGGGAGTTTTTCTTCATCAAGTCGACAATGCTTTTTATGTCCTTGAATTCCACGGCGGCTGAACGGTTGCAGTACGTTGTTCCCGGGTTTGATCGCTGCCCGCTCCCCGTCACCGGGGAACGCCGGTCACCCCGCCCCATGCGCGACAACCGTTGGCGACGCGGAGGCTAGTCACCGGCCCCGGGGCGGTCAAGGTTGATTCCCCACCCCTTGGCCAGGCGCAATTCCGGCGTGACGCCACGGCCCAGCCGGTGTTAATTCCCCGCCGGTGACACCGGAGGAAACCAGCCAACTGCTGCAGCGCTTCAAGGCCGGCGAGGTCGATGAGCCAGAAGTGCTGCGCCTGTTGTGCGCCGCGCCGATCGACGACCTCGGCTTTGCGCAGGTCGACGCGCACCGGTCGCTGCGGCAGGGATTCCCCGAGGTCGTCTTTGCCTCCGGCAAAACACCGCACCAGGTTGCCGCCATCGCGGCCAAAGTGATGGAACGCGAGAAACGCGTACTGATCACCCGCGCCGATGCTGAACACGCGGCCACCGTGTGCGGAGAGTTTCCCGATGCCGTACATCACGAATCGGCGCGGTGCATCGCAGTCGAGGCCAAGCGCTTGGCCAAGCGCCCCGGCACCATCGTCGTGCTGTGCGCCGGGACGAGTGATTTACCAGTCGCCGACGAGGCGGCGGTCACAGCGGACTTCATGGGCAACAACGTCACGCGCATGAACGACGTCGGCGTGGCCGGACTGCACCGACTGCTGGCAGGTATGCCGACCGTGCGCGAGGCCAGCATCATCATCGCGGTCGCCGGCATGGAGGGCGCGCTGCCAAGCGTCGTTGCCGGGCTGGTGCACCGGCCGGTGATCGCGGTGCCGACAAGCGTCGGCTACGGGGCAAGTTTTGGCGGCGTGGCGGCGCTGCTCGGCATGCTCAACAGTTGCGGCAGCGGCGTGACCGTGGTTAACATCGACAATGGCTTCGGCGCCGGTTTCGCCGCCAATCAGATCAACGCTCTGGCCAACGGCTGAGCCAGTTTCTCCGGTTTGACGCCGTGTTTCTCCGGTTTGACGCCGTGTTTCTCCGGTTTGACGCCGTTTTTACCTTCGCTTGGCCCGATTTTTTTTGAGCTTTGACTTGGTTTTGGTTTTTCTCCATTTTCCGCGCCGCACAACTTGGCCGCGCCTGGCCAAGCACCATTTGAAACCGTAGCCCGCCAAAAACCGTCTTGGGAAAAGCACTCGTCATCGCAGAGAAACCGTCGGTCGCGACCGATATTGCCCGTGTGCTCAAGGCGCCGCGTGACAAGTCGAAGGACTTTTTCGAGAACGACGACTACGTGATTTCCGCGGCCGTCGGCCATCTGCTGACGATCATCGTGCCGCCTGAACAGGAAATTAAGCGCGGCAAGTGGACCTTCGACAAGCTGCCGCACATCCCCACGCATTTCGACCTTGAGCCGATCGTCAAGAGCGAGTCGCGGCTCAGGGTGTTGCTGCGCTTGATCAAGCGCGACGACGTCGATCGCTTCGTGAACGCCTGCGATGCCGGGCGCGAGGGCGAACTAATTTTTCGCTATATCATCCAGTATGCCTGCACCAAGCACCCGAGGAAAACAGCGGGCAAAACCATCTCGCGGCTTTGGCTGCAGTCGATGACGCCGGACGCGATCCGCACCGGCTTCGCGAACCTACGCAGCGACGACGACATGAAGCCGCTGGCCAGCGCCGCCAGTTGCCGGAGCGAGGCCGACTGGCTCGTCGGCATCAACGGCACGCGGGCGATGACGGCGTTCAACTCGAAGAGCGGCGGGTTTTACCTGACACCAGTCGGCCGGGTGCAGACGCCGACGCTGGCCGTGGTAGTCGAGCGGGAGAAGGAGATTCGCGCGTTCGAGCCGCGCGACTACTGGGAAGTGCACGCCACATTCCGGGCCACCGCCGGTGAATACACCGGCCGTTGGTTTGAAGAGGCGTTCAAGAAGGATCCCGAAGACGCCCACATGCGAGCCGAGCGAATCTGGGAACAGGCCAAGGCGGACGGCATCCAGGCCAAGTGCTACGGCCAGACTGGTGAAGTCAGCGAGCAGAGCAAGCCAACCAAGCAGGCAGCGCCGACGCTGTTTGACCTCACAACGCTGCAGCGCGAGGCCAACGCGAAGTTTGGTTTCTCGGCGCGCAACACGCTGGGGATCGCGCAGGCGCTGTACGAGCGGCACAAGGTACTGACCTATCCGCGAACCGACTCGCGCTGCCTGCCGGAGGATTACGTCGGCACCGTAAAGCAGACGCTCGAGTCGCTTGGCCAAGCACGTTACGGCAATCTCGCCGGCGACGTGCTGAAAAACGACTGGGTGC
>CAJWEP010000161.1 GCA_913030945.1 uncultured Verrucomicrobiota bacterium | reverse complement strand
CCACCAGCGACTGGTGGAGTTCACTCGCTTGAGTGCCATTCTCGCACGCCACATACCCGCATCCGCTCGCAATCAAGGCGAATGAGCGCGGCCTACGGATATCGTATCCGGGCCCAGGCATCACGGCAAACTCGGCGAGCGGAAAATGAGCAGTGCCAAGGACGGCAACTCGACGGCCAGAGAGTGCTCGAAACCGTCCGCAGGCTGCACCTCCGTTTCGCAGCCACCGTTGTTGCCAAGATTGCTCCCGCCATACAGCGCGGCATCGCTGTTGAGCAATTCCTGCCACCGACCAGGCATTGGGACGCCGACCCGATAACCGCTACGCGGATTCGGCGTGAAGTTGATGGCAACCAACAGTGTCCCGGCTCCGGACTTGTCGCGGCGCAAAAACGACAGCACAGAGGTGTCGCGATCGTTACAGTTCACCCATTGGAAGCCAGTCTCGTCAAAGTCGGCCTCCCACAACGCCGGCTCGGCTCGATAACAACGGTTCAGGTCGCGCACCCACGACTGGACGCCGCGGTTTGGCGAGGCGCTCTCGACCAGCAACCAGTCAATCTGACGGTCTTCACTCCACTCGTCCGCCTGACCAAGCTCCCCTCCCATGAAGAGCAACTGTTTGCCGGGGAACGTCCACTGGTAGCCAAGCAGCAGCCGGAGATTGGCCAGACGCTGCCAGGCGTCGCCCGGCATTTTACCAAGTAACGACCCTTTCAAGTGCACCACTTCATCGTGCGAAAGCGGCAGCACAAAATTCTCGCCATAGTGGTACATCATCGCGAAGGTGGTTTTGTCAAAATGCCATTTTCGGTGCACCGGCTCCTCGCGCAGAAAACTCAAATTGTCGTGCATCCAGCCCATGTTCCACTTGAACGAAAACCCCAGCCCACCGTCGTCCGGCAAGCGCGACACCCTGGGCCAATCGGTCGATTCCTCGGCAATGGTCACTACGCCGGGATGCCGCGTCAGCACCAGATGATTGACGTGTTGCAGAAAAGCAATTGCCTCAAGGTGTTCACGACCTCCGCGCTCGTTGGGCAGCCATTCGCCGGCACCCCGTGAATAATCGAGGTATAACATCGACGCCACGGCATCAACCCGCAAGCCGTCGACGTGAAAGCGGTCGCACCAGTACAACGCATTGGCGGTCAGGAAATTGCGGACTTCCACCCGACCGTAGTTAAAAATATATGTCCCCCAATCGGGATGATCGCCACGGCGCGAGTCGGCGTACTCGTAGAGCGCCGTGCCGTCGAACCTGGCTAATGCAAAATCGTCCTTCGGGAAGTGAGCCGGCACCCAGTCGAGAATCACGCCAATACCGGCCTCGTGCAGTGCATTGACAAGGGCTGCAAAGTCATCCGGTGTCCCGTACCGACTTGTCGGCGCGTAAAACCCTGTCACTTGATACCCCCACGACGGGTAATAGGCGTGCTCGGCCACCGGCATGAACTCAACGTGTGTGAAACCCATCTCCCTCACGTAATCAACCAACTCGCCGGCAAGTTCACGGTACGAGTACGACTCGGCGTCGCTGTGCTTGCGCCACGAGCCAAGGTGCACCTCGTAAATACTCATCGGCGACTCGAGCGCATTTCGTTTTGCACGCTGCTCCAACCAGGCCTGGTCGCTCCACGCGAATCCGCCCGTGTCCCAGACGATTGCCGCGCTCTTTGGCGCCTTCTCGAAGAAGAGCCCCATCGGATCGGTCTTGAGCAGTAACCGGTCCCGCGCGTTGATCAATTCAAACTTGTAATGCGCCCCCTTTCCGACTCCCGGCACGAACACCTCCCACACGCCGGACTCGCCGAGGCGCCGCATGACGTGCCGCCGGCCGTCCCAGTCGTTGAAGTCGCCAACCACGCTCACGCGCTTGGCGTTCGGCGCCCAGACAGAAAACGCCGTACCGTGTACGCCGTCCATCTCACGCAACTGCGCGCCCAGCTTGTCGTAAAGCCGCAGCTCGTTCCCCTCGCCAATCAGGTGCAGATCGGCATCGGAAAGCGTCGGAGCAAACTGATCGTCACTGGCATGCACGGCGGCCATGCTGTTAGCACGATGACGCCGCTGGCAAGACTGGAAATGAACTTTTGGATTTACGCCACTTGACCAAGCAGCGAGACTGCCTTGACAAAACGATGAGCATCACCACCAAAACCGGAGACGACGGCAAGACAGACCTGCTGTTCTCACGGCGCACCGGCAAGGACGCCCCCCGGATCGCCGCCTGCGGCGACGTCGACGAACTCAGCACTGCCCTCGGCTTGGCCAAGGCGCACCTCCAACAAGCGGAATTCGCCGAAAAACTGACCACCATCCAGCAGTCGCTGATCGCCTTGATGGGCGAACTTGCCACCCTGCCTGAAGACGCAGGCCAATATGCCAAGGCCCAATTCAACAAGCTAACCACCGCTGACACAGACAAGCTGGAAGAGTGGATCAGCGAACTGGAAAGCGCAGGGCTGAGCTTCGAAGGCTGGGCGCTTGCCGGCAGGTCGGTGCCTTCGGCGCACTTGGACTTCGCCCGGACCGTCTGCCGCCGTGCCGAACGAAGCGTGGTGAGCGTGTTGAAGAGTGGATCACCGGAAGGCTCACAGGCTGTTGTGTACCTCAACCGCCTCTCCGACCTGTTGTGGCTCACAGCCCGCGCGGTCGACTTACCGTCCGGCAAACAACTGGCCTAGTCGGTTTTTTTCTTCTCAGCGAGCGAGGGGAACATTTTCTCCAGACCTGCCAATGCCGTGGCGATGTCGTCAGGCAGAGGCTTGATGCGGATGTTTTTGAAGTTCACCTGGCTGGCCTGATCGCGTTGTTGGAACGCGATTTTCCCCTCTGTGTAGGTACTTTCCTTGTCGGGATAATCGACGAGCAGCTTGCCGTTCACCTGGATCAAAATCCGGTTCCCGATAACGGCGATGGTTTGGTTCGACCATTCGTCGTCCGCAACAGCACTCTCCGCGACCTTTTGGAAATTATACAGGCTGCCGGTTTTTTGGGGATCGTTGCCGGTGTTGCACAACTGCACCTCGTACCCTTTCGGCGCGCCGGTCTCGAGCGCCGCACGCAGGACGATCCCGCTGTCGCCCTTGGCATTCAGCTTGGCCTCGGACTGCAGAATAAAATTGCGATAGGTGCCCGGGCTGAACAGGTAACTGCGCGGGCCGCGACCGCTCAACTCCCCGCCGCCGCCCACGCTCCACCCGCCTGGATCGAACGTCATCCAACCGCTCAAGTCCTTGCCGTTGAACAGGGCAAACCAGCCGCCAGCGTCCGGCACCCTCGGCACCGGCTTGCCGGAGACTGTCTGCGCACGCGCCGTGCCGGCGGCAATCGCCAGCAGGCAAATCAGGATCAAACTATGTCGTGAGAACGCCATATCGTTGCACCGAACGGCCCGTGACTATAAAAGGAACGGGCTTTGCATGACAACTGTCATCATGCCATTTGCTGTTTTTGATTCAAACACGACTTGAAAATCATCCGCTCAACCCGCGCCATCCGGTGCGAATCCGCGGCCGCTCGCGCGCCAGACCGCGAGATCGTGCTCGTGCCGACGATGGGCTGCCTGCACGAGGGGCACCTGAGTCTGATCCAGCGCGCCCGCAAGCTCGCGGGGGCCAAGGGCACGGTGGTTATCAGCATTTTCGTCAACAAAATCCAGTTCGGGCCAAGCGAGGACTACGGGAACTACCCCCGCAACCTCAAACGCGACACGGCGCTCTGCCGCGAACACGGCGCGGACATCGTGTTCGCACCAAGCGACGCAGCAATCTACCCCGAGGCGCACAGCACGTTCGTCGTCGAGTCGCACTTGGGCAAGCGGATGGAGGGTGCGTCGCGGCCGACGCACTTCCGCGGCGTGACAACGGTCGTGGCCAAGCTGTTCAACCTTGTACAACCGGACGCCGCCGTGTTTGGCGCGAAAGACTGGCAGCAGGCCGCCGTCATCCGGCAGATGACCAGCGACTTGAATTTCCCGGTTCGTATCGTTGTCGCACCGACCGTCCGGGAGCGGGACGGCTTGGCCTTGAGTTCGCGTAATCGATATCTCTCCGCAGCAGAACGCAAACAGGCAACGGTGCTTTACGACACCATCCGTGCCGCCCGTGCCGTCGTAAAAAACGCAACCACCCCCCTGCCCTCTGCCGTCCTGCGCCGCAAACTGATCCGGCTCGCCGGCAATCAATGCTTGGCCAAGCTGGATTACATCGAGTTCTTTGATCCCAAGACGCTCGCACCAGCCAAGCACGTCGGGCGTGGCACGCACTTGGCCCTGGCCGTGTTCTTCGGCTCGACACGCCTCATTGACAACGGTCGTCTGTGACCGAACACTTTCCCGTGCGGATGGTGGATTCCCCGAAGCAGTTTGATTTTCTGGTGCTGGGCAGCGGCATCGCCGGGCTGACGTTTGCTCTCAAGGTCGCCCACACCGGCTCCGTCGCGATCATCACGAAGAAAAGCCGGGCCGAGTCCAACACCAACTACGCACAGGGCGGCATCGCCGCCGTCACAAGCGAGGAGGACTCGTTCGAGAGCCACGTGCGCGACACCCTTGCCGCCGGAGGAGGGCTGTGCAATGAGGAGGTCGTGCGCGGCATTATCGAGGAAGGCCCGGCCCGCATCGAGGAACTGATCCAGCTCGGCATGAAGTTCTCCGAACGTGAGAGTCACGGTCACCGCGAACTCGATCTTGGCCGGGAGGGAGGGCACTCGAAACGCCGCATCCTGCACTCCAAAGACGTCACCGGCCGCGAGATCGAACGCGCGCTGCTGGCCGCAATCGGCGCGCACAAAAATATCACCGTGCTCGAGAATCACCTCGCCATCGACCTCATCACCACGGCCAAGCCTGGCCAGGCGCAGCACAACCGCTGTGCCGGGGTTTACGCGCTGAACAACCAGACCGGGCAGATAGAGACGTTCACTGCGCCAGGGATCACGCTGGCCACCGGTGGCTGCGGCAAGGTTTATCTCTACACGTCGAATCCCGACATCGCCACCGGCGATGGGGTCGCGATGGCGTACCGCGCCGGCGCGACCATTGCCAACATGGAGTTCATCCAATTTCACCCGACCTGCCTCTACCATCCCGAGGCCAAGTCATTCCTCATCAGCGAGGCGGTGCGTGGCGAAGGCGGGGAGTTGCTGAACCTGCGCGGACAGCGGTTCATGGAAGGCGTGCACCCGCTCAAGTCGCTCGCGCCGCGCGATGTCGTGGCCCGTGCGATCGATCGCGAAATGAAGCGCAGCGGCGATGATCACGCGCTGCTCGACATTACCCACAAGCCGGCGCGGTTCCTGATGGATCGCTTCCCGAACATCTACCAGACCTGCCTGCGGTACGGCATCGACATCACCAAGGAACCGATCCCGGTCGTGCCGGCGGCGCATTATCAGTGCGGCGGCGTGCGGGTCAGCGAGCACGGCGAAACGGACCTGGCCGGCCTGTACGCGATTGGCGAGGTCGCCTGCACCGGCCTGCATGGCGCAAACCGGCTCGCCAGCAACTCGCTGCTCGAGGCGCTCGTTTACGCGCACCGCGCCGCCGAGCATGTACTCAACCATCCGCCGGAATCGACCACCGGTGAATTGCACAAGTGGCACTCCGGCAGCGCCACCAATCCCGACGAGATGGTTGTCGTGGCGCACAACTGGGACGAACTCCGTCGGTTGATGTGGAACTACGTCGGCGTCGTCCGCACTGACAAGCGACTGAAACGCGCGCTGACCCGCATCCAAAACCTGCAGGAGGAAATCCAGGCGTACTACTGGGATTTCAACGTAACGAGCGACCTGCTGGAGCTGCGCAACCTCGCCACCGTGGCCGAGCTGATCGTGCGCTCGGCGCTAGAGCGCCGGGAGAGTCGAGGACTGCATTACACGATGGATCACCCTGAGCCGGTGGACTCCCTCGCCCAACAGGACACCCTCATACACCGCAATTAGCACTTGGCCAGCCGCTTGGCCAAGTGACAGAAAAAAGACCGGGAATGGTTCCCGGCCTTTTACTTTGGTATACTGTTTCCGCTTAAAAGCTGGCGCTCAAGCCGGCACCGAAGGTCCTTGGCCAACCGGGGATGTGCAGAATCATGCCGGCGGGCCGAGGCGCGGCCGGGTTGGAGAAATCGGTGTAGCGCAGGTCAAGCGCGTTGTTGGAGTAGTCTTCGTCGGACAGGTTTCGGGCATAAACGAAGAGTTCCCAGTTGTCGCGCTTGTAACTGATACGACCGTTGACGAGTGCATAGGCGTCCTGCTCGGCGGTATTGGCCTCGTCAAGCCAGTAATCGCCGATGCCCTGCACCTCCCAAAGCATGGAGAGATTCCACGGCAGCTTGATGTGTGCCGCGAGGTTGGCGGTGTACTCCGGTACGAAGTTGATATCGTTACCGCCGAACTCGTAACCGGCCGCCATCGGACCAAGCATGCCGCGCAGCACGTTGTCGGTGTAGCGGTCGAACTCGGCATTAACCAGGCCAACCGCCGCACTGAGCGTGAAGGTCTCACTGATCTGCGCCTCAGCTTCAATCTCGAGGCCGTAGCTGTTGGCTTCCTCTGCGTTGACCATGTAGGCTTGCGTCGGGTTGACCGGGTTCAGGCGGTAAACCTGGTACTCCTCGAAGTCGCTGTAAAACGCAGCAACACGGGTGTGCACACGGCCATCGTTCCACGATGAGGCCCAGCCGAGTTCATAATTCCACGACTCGGCGGAATCGTACTGCGCGCTCTCCAGTGTGCCATCGTAAAAGTTGAAGCCGCCGGACTGGAAGCCCTTGGCCAAGCTGGCATAGAGGGTGTCGGCCTCGCCCAGGCGGTACGACGCTCCGAGCTTGGGCAGCACGTCATCCCAGTCGTCGCTGCTGTTGACCGAGGTGGAGCTGTTACTGCGGTTGATCGAGCGGTCGCTGTTCTGGTAGCGCAAACCGCCGGTTAGCGTCAGGCCGCTCTCAAGGGCGAAGCTACTTTGCCAAAACAGCGCCGCATCCTCGTCAGACAGAGTCGAGGTGGTGTAGTCCGGAACCGGCCCTGGAATGAAGCCGTACTGCGGATGAAACAACCCGGCCGGATAGAGCGAGCCTGAGACATTATCCATCTCGCGATCGGCGTAATAGGCACCCAGCGTCCACTGATACCTCTCATCAGTGTCGCCGGAGCCAAGGCGAATCTCCTGGGACACCTGCTCGACATCAGGCTGGCTGATGCCGATGACCGGGATGAAGCCGATCTCGGCAACGGGCTGCGGGATGGCCGTGAAATCAAAGTCTTGCTGCAAATCCTGCTCCCAGTTGCGAAAGGCCGTTACCGAGCTAAAGGTCAAGTGTTCCCCGCTGAAGCCGGCGCTCAACGAGTATGTACTCACCTCGGTGTCAACATAGCCCGGCACGTCCCGGTTGACCTTGTGCGGGCCGGCATCAGTGAGCGGGCTGTAAGTCGGCGTGAAACCGTCGTCGTGGTTTTCACTCGAAGCCGTCAGGCGGATCGTCCAGGCATCACTTGGCGTCAGAACGAATTGCAACCGGCCGGCGATGGTTTCGCGGCCGTCGATCTCCTGACCTGTGGGCAGGTTCGTCACAAATCCATCCCGGTCGTTGTAAAGACCACTGAGGCTCAAGCCGATCTGGTCGTTGAGCGGTCCACTTGCGTTCAAGCGATACTCTTGCGTACTGTGCTCACCGTAGCCCAATCCAGCTGATCCGCCCCACTCGGCGCCCGGTTGACGCGTGCGAACGCTAATGATGCCGCCCGGCGCAGCGCTGGCACCGAACTGCGTCCCCTGCGGACCACGCAGAAACTCAATGTGATCAATGTCATAGAGCGACAAGCCGCGGGTCATCACATCCGCATATGGCACACCGTCGACATACATTCCGACAGCCGATTGACCGATGCCGAAACTGTTCTCACGCAAACCTCGCACGCTGAACTTCGGCATGCGCGTATTGTTCGCGTCAAAGACAGTGAAGTTTGGCAGCGCCGTCTGGATGTCGCGCACCTCCTGGATGCCACCCAGCGTGATCGTGTCACCGCTCAGCAGTGTCACCGAACGCGACTCGGTCTGCGGGGCCTCGGAAATGATCATCACCGGCGGCAACTCGC
>CAJWEP010000160.1 GCA_913030945.1 uncultured Verrucomicrobiota bacterium | reverse complement strand
TCGGCCACCCCCAGTAGGGGTAACAAACCTATCAAAACTGGAATCAGTGCTTTCAATTCTTCACCTGTCTTGCCGCCGGGTTTGGAGAGAGTGTCTTAAGGGGCTTGACTAGATAAGAGGGAGTCGATTGAAGGCCGGGAACCGAATTCTTTTCCCGCCTGTTTATGGAGCCTGGAACAGAACTTCTGCAGGCTTCCGTCCAATCGCCCCCCACGCCTTGAACTCCTCCGCTAAGGGAAGCTTGAAGCCGGACAAGGCGGCGCGGCACTGGAGACAGGCAACCGGGCCCGCGCCTCGTGGCGCAATAGTCAATGTATCGTCCCGGGGGCAGGTATATCCCACGAGTTCCACCAAGTTCGGCTGGCGGCACTTGGGGCAGCATTCCGCGAACACATTTCGCGCAGTGAAAAAACGCTCGCCACATGCAGCGCAAATGTAGCCATTGGCGTCCGACTCCATTGACCCGAGAACCGGATTTCCAGAACAACCGGCGCCGGCAACACCCCACCCACCGACAACCAGGATCATCCATGCGAGGTTGCGGGCGAGTCGACGGCTTGGTGTTTTTTTTTCGTGCCCCATGGGTGAAATCCTGGATTCAGTTCCACATGAATGAAACGGTGTCCGGGGGGAGTGCCTAATAAGGGCCGTAATGGTAGGCATCATTGCCGAGTTCGAGACTGTAATTGTAGTTCTCCTTCTTGATGAATTCCACGTGGCCGTCGGCGAACAAAACGTTTTCCCCGGACTCACCATGGTTGTCCCCCTCGTCCGGGTAATTGTTGATGGCACCCGCGTAGCTGTAATCTGCCTCCTTGATCAGCCATATTTCCGAGGGACCGGTCCTGTGACCCTTTAGGCCAAATCCGGAGTTGGCGTGAATGTAGCCGTTGACAGAACTCTCGGTCTTGAGGATTCCCTGGCAACCGCCGGGGCCGATATAGGGAAACCCACTGGTGTATTGCTGGTTCTTCACGCCACGCCAGTTCATGGTCCCGAAAATCTCATAGCTGATTCCCGGATGGGCCCCCTTGCTCAAGGCAAACCTTTCCAGGTCAATGTAGATGCTCGTCCGGCCGTGAAGCCTTTCGATGTAACCCGGGTGGGTCACTGTTGTGGTGAGGGGACGCCCCGCGGAATCCTTTTGGCGGATGAAATTCTGCGTGTCTGGACAGATAACGGAACCCAGCGCGGGAAGGTAGGACGGGAAAAGCCAGTTCATGTCATCATCGCATGCGGCGTCTTGATTGGGTCCATTCCAATCGGCGCCCGTTAGTGCCCCACGCTCATCATCCTCGGCAAACATCATGCTCCCCAAGCCCATTTGTTTGCCATTGTTCATGCAGGCGATCTGTTTGCCCTTCCATTTCGCGCGGCTGAGCGCGGGCAGGAGCAGAGACGCCAGAATGGCAATGATGGCGATGACCACCAGCAACTCGATGAGCGTGAAAGCTCGCTCCTTCCGGGCTGCGATTGTTGTGAGAACGTTTTTCATAATCTTAGAGAGTTACGAAACTTGCAATGTCCACTATTCAGATTAACTCACTTAATTCTGCCGCAATCTGAAGAAGGCTTGATCGCCAATTGTCGATATATTGATCGACACTTTAGAACCCGTCTGGTCGGTGGCAATCGGAGTCCAGCGCCCGGACTGCAGATCAGGATTCACATCAACAGAATAAGGCTGACCACCGGGAATGGAGACTTCCAAAACAAGCTGGTCTCCTTGAATGTTCACACCGGTAATCGAAGGTTCCCCTACCGCCGCCGCTGGCAAACCACTCGTTCTGAAGTAGAGAAAATGAGCTTCAGTAGACCCCCATGTATGAAGTCCATTTCGATTTTCGCTACCGATTAATTGGTCGTTCCAAATGAATGACACGGTTTGTGATGGATCATCCATATCCCACACCAACATGCGATAATTTCCATTATTATGAACAAATTCGACCGCGAAAGGCCGCGCCTGTCCGAAAGGCCGTACCTGTTGTAGGTCAGGGGAGAGTGTGTTGTATATAAAGGATCGATCCTCGACCAAGATATCAGACCACATTCCGTTAGATTTTCGGCTAATATTGACTCCTTGAGGCATTCCTGCATCAGCGGAAGCTTGGTTGGAAAACACGACTTTGGCGTAATTATCGGCATCCAGAAAATCGTACACAAAACCAATGCCATCATTGTCGAAAGGGTGAAATCCAATTTCCAGAAGGAAGTTGGAGGATTCTCCAGCAGGTGCCAGCAACACCGGCCCTTCTCCATCGGCTCTTGGCACAGCCAAAATTCCAGTGGTGGAGGTTAAACCGTCGGACATTTGGACGATAGAGCCATGAGCGCTCACTTGCCAATTGCCCTTAAGAACAGCACCATCAGCGAACGGATTTTCCCAGCCCTCCGGCAAATCAGAGCCCAAAGGGGCTTCAGACCAATCTTCAGACAAGACCGTTTCACCCCCAACAGTGATGGTAAAATCGTTATACATCATTCCCGCGTCCACTGGTATACCAGGCACGGCGCTGCCTCCACTTTGCCCCCAATCTCCGATGCCTGCCCTGCCGGTCGCATGGGCCTCATCGGAGAATTCGATGATCACTTCTGTAAACGGATCATAGGCCGGTGGATTATCCACCAAATCGGTCATTTCCCAGCCAATGGCTTTCACGACGAAATCTGGACCGTTCGCCTCGACCGTGAGCAAAACCTGCTTGAAATTGTAAGCTTCGGTGTCATTAGCAGGGCTGGTTGAAATTCCAACGTCCCTAGCCAAATCAGTATAGACGCCATCCTCTTTCATCTGAACACTCAGTGCACCTCTAGGTGGACGCCATGGCGCGTGACTATCAAGGCCATTGATGGTAACTCGGTACCAATTCTCTTCATCCTGGTATCTGAAATAAAGACAGTTCCCGTCATTATCACCTACTACAAGTGTCGCTTGCAGGACAAATTCATTATCCCAATCCGAGTTCCAAACGTCGTCTCTAACGATCAGCCTTGGACCGTCAAAGCTGGCGTTGGCCACACTAAATTCTTCAGGAAAATTAGGGTTGGGACCTCCGGTTAAATCCGCGCCGATATGATCATTACTGTTTTCCCAAGCGCCGCGGTATCCATCACCAAAATCTTTAACAATCCACTTACCTGGCGCTCTGGGATCCCTTTGAACATTTTCCCAGTTCGAGGCTACAAGTTGAACTCCCCCTACGCTGGATTCAGAAAAATTTGGGTCTGTCCCTCGTTGGAATTCCTCCAGATTAGTGGGGCCATCTTGATCCGAATCACCACCCGGATTGGCTGACAAATCACCATAATTCGCCTGTTCCCAATCATCGGCCAGGCCATCACCATCGCTATCCGCCGTGAAATGAGCTGTTAGAATAATGGGCCCTGTAGCGGTGAAGCTTAGATTTGGATTTGCGGATATGGATTTTCCGGACCAACCAGCGAAAATGAAATTCGGATCAGCAACCGCCTCCAAGTTGATTGCATCATCCTGGTTGGCCCATTCTAGGTTCTCCCCGGTGACACGGCCTCCCGCGGTGGAGGTGGTTACTACTCTAAATTCATTTCGATATTGCCAGTTGAGGGAAGAAAACCTATCCAAGGTGAAGGTGATTGGCGAAGCAGTCCCGGTCGCCGGTACTGATCCGCTGCCCGTAAAGCCCGTCAGGATCCGACGAACATTGGGAATATCCGGATCTTCCACAACTGCATCGGCGCTAGCACTGATCTCGACCCCTTCCTCAAAGGAATTGATCCCCACCGGCGGGTCAGGATTCCCGAAACTGGAACTGACTTCCAATGAGACTCCACCCGCTAAATTGTCCACCTTGACCGAATCAAATTGAACTTGTCCCATGGCCCAACTCCACACACCAACCTTGCCGCTGTCAACCGTCGGCTCGAGAATCTCAATCGCATTATAGACAAATGACTGTGGAGAGACATCAGGATTGTCTACAATACGGATGTTCAATTCGTTTCCGGTGATCGAAGCGGCGAGATCAAACGGTTGCCCAGTCGTCGGCTCGAATCCATCGTCATCACCAGCGACCTCTACTAACACTTCCTCATAAAACCCGTCGACGGCTTTCTGCACCGACACCCCTTCTGGAACCCCGCTCGTCGCATTGTCTTGTGATCGAAAGGCAATCCGATAAAAATTGGCGTCGTCTTTATATCGCAGATAAACTCCAAAACCATCGTCATCACCAGCGATCATTCGTGTCGTCATCCGATAATCCGTCCAGCTAGAAACCCCAGCAACCAGGCCACCCGCCACAAAATCCACAGTGCCCTCAGCGTCGTTCCCCCCCAAGGCATTACTGCTTTCTACCAACGTGTTAAAAGACTGGTTGTCTTTTCCTACGGGAAATCCCCAATTTGGCAGGATGTTCAAGGAATTGGATCCATCTTCTCTGGACACCGGTACGGCAAGTGTCCAATCACCGAGAAGAGAAGGGGCTGCATTCACCAAAGGCGTGGGCTCAAGGCTTAAACTGTTGACCAAGAACGCAGGCGGTTCTCCCCCTGACTGCCCCCAGGAGAAGATGCCTACATTTCCACCTGCGGGACCTGGTAATTCCTGATTCTCCACCAAGACATAGGACATCTCAAAATCCGGATTACCCGGATCGTCCACTACAGTGAAGGTAAGTTTGTTATCGGTGGAAACCTTGATCGTGATATCAAAGGCCCTATTAACGGCAGGAACGAAGGTTTCTACATAATCCGGGGTAGCACTCCCAAAAAGATCTTCCGTGAGACCATCAACTTTTCGATCAATGTGCCAAGCGTGCCAAGGATAACCGGCGTCGATACGATTCTGCATGGCAAAGGTGATTCGGTAGAAATTCTGGTCATCTTGATATCCGAATATTAACCCGAAACCGTCGTTATCCCCAGTCCTTAAGCGGGCCTTATAAGTGAATTCATTGGGCGCGACCGTATCGTTGATGAGCATCACTGCCGTAGCAGTCGCGGAAAATGTGGCGTCGTCATAATAGATATTGCTATTTTCTGCAAACCCTTTTCGGATTTCGTCATAATACCAGCGTAACGGACCGGCTAAGATCGCGCCATCGGGTTGCACCGAGGTCCAACCTGCCAGAGTCCGTTCGAAGTTATCTTCCAGAAGTGGTACGCCTGAAGACAAACTATCTAACCGCACAGAATGAAAATCAACCCTTCCCATCGCCCAACTGAAAAATCCGATTTTGCCGCTATCAACGGTGCCACCGGTAATTTCAATTGGCCCATAGTTGAACACATTTGCAGCGCCGTTGGCATCTTCTATCACTCGAATGTCCAAGGTATTACCCTCAATCGTGGCTATGACGTCCAATGCCAAATTATCTGGTGGGTCTGCGGGAATATACTGAGAGGCGTCGTGAAAAACCTGTTCATAGACGCCGTTCACTACCTTTTGCACTGAAATGCCCTGCTGCACACCTTTTCCGGATGGTTGCCCCCGGAAAGCGATCCGATAAAAGTTAGCGGGGTCACGATAGCGCAAAACAATACCAAAACCATCATCATCGCGTGGGGTAATCCGAGTTGTCATGATATAATCTTTCCAGCTCGAAACCCCTGCTACTAAGGTACCAGCGATAAAATCCACCTGTCCCGGTCCGTCATTCCCCCCCAAGGCATTGCTGCTTTCCACCAAGGCATTGTAGGATTGATTGTCGGCTCCAACAGGAATTCCCCAGTTGGGTTGGATGTTTAAGGCATTCGATCCATCCGCCCTGCCGGACACGGCCGTCACCGAGGTCCAGTCCCCAAGAACAGCAGGTTCGGTATTCACCAAAGGGTCATTGAAGTCGTCCAAACTAAGATCAGAAACCAAGAACCCAGGAGGATTTCCACCCGCCATTCCCCAAGAAGTCAAACCAACCTGCCCGCCCGCGAGACTGGGAAGGTCTTGGTTATCGACAACTAAATATTCCACGGAATTTTCCGGATCGTCCGGATTGTCGAGAATGGTCAGCGTTAGCTTATTTTCAGTGCTCACGGAAATTGTCACGATAAAGGGTTGGCCTTTGGTAACGAGAAAAGTTTGATCATCAGGAGTAAAACCTTCTGAACCATTGCCAAAAAGAACATCGGTATTGCCTGCCTCTGGTGGGCCGCCCGGATGTTTGCGTTCTACGCGCCAGCCGGTTCCCGGAAAGGCAAATCCAGTATCAGGATCGAAGCGATCTTGGACTCCAAACATGACTCTATAAAAATCGGTTGTGTCTTGATATCCAAAGATCAGACCAAAACCGTCATCATCACCTGCGTTGATGCGAGCCGTGAAAATAAATTCATCATCAATTACTAGTGTGTCATTGATAAGCATCACCGAGTTCGAAAGGGCGGAATCATAATAGATATTGCTATTTTCACTAAATCCTCCCCGTTGGGCATCATAGTACCACCCCATCGGCCCTCCCCCAGCAATGGAACCCTCGGGTTGGATTGCCGTCCAGCCGGTGAGTCCACGATCGAAGGTATCTTCAAACAGCACATCCGGATATGCTTGATACCCGAAAAAAAGACAGAGCAACATGGTTGTAATCAGACTTGGCTGATGTTTCACATGCGAGAGACAAGTAGTTTTTGTTTTCATGGTAGATGTTTTACGAAAAGTGACTGACTTTTTGTTTTCGGGGTTAAAAAAAGAATTGTGCAGATATTTCAAGAGCTCGTATTGGTTGCCGTTGCATTATGGGAATTTTAGCATCCATAAAGAACAAATCCTCCCCATTTTAAACGAAAAAATAATCATTTCTTGTCATTTGCTTGCCGGTATCGCGGGAACACCTTCCGACTCCCAGCATATTAGGATAACTCCTCCCATATAAAAAACGCAGATTAGACCTCATTTCTAACAAACTATTTCACTTTTTTTTGGGGGGGAATCCAAAGAAACCACCCCGCACCATAATCGGTCTTTTGCGAAAAAATTATCCGGGCCTTAACACATTGAAACCATCCCGACCAAATACAATAAGCACCTCCCACCCCTGCTCAAACATGAAGTGTCGTTCAGAGTTCGGCGATATGTTTAGGACCAATCCCGCAACATCCGCCGATGACGCGCGAGCCCATCCGCTTCCAGATGATCGCCTGTTTTGCATACTCTCCCGGTGAAATTCGCTCGCCCTGCCAGCCCCTGTTTTTCCAGACGCGACTGTCGTTTGCATAGACGCCCACAATATCGGTTATCTGGAGCTTCGATTGGAGTTTCTCGAGCGCGGCTTTCACGTATTCGCAGCGCGTGCACTGCACGAAATAGATCAACGGCTTTGTGTCACCAAGGATGTCGGCCGCTTCGGCCATGGAGACCCTGGCGAGGGTCTCACCACCGGAGCCACAGGTCAGTCCGACGGCGAAGTCACCAACGTCATGCTCGCGGGCAAGACGAGCAACGCCTTCGATCTCGCAGCGCGTCGTGAGTGTTTCGAAGATGATCAGATCGACGCCACTGTTTCTTCTGACTTGCAACTCGGGTACGAATCGTCGACAGGCTTCTTCGCCGGTGATTTGGCTCTCTTGGGCATAGGGTCCGAGCGGCTCAACGCTTCCTAGGCAGCTAGCAACCGCGATCTCGGCGTCCGGCGGGATTGCTTTCTTCGCGCTGTAGACCGCCTGTTCATGGAACCAACGATGCAAGACTTCTAGACGCTCGGAGCTGGCCACGGCAGCGACACTTTCTGGAAGCTCACTCGGGTCCAGCTTCTCGAGGAATTCCGCGCACTTGGCACGACGTGTGTTGTGCGTGTTGGCGATGAGAATCCTTGCCCCGGCGGCGACGTAGTCGGCGTGGATCTGGTCGTTGATCTCGCGACCCGGCCCATCCACGAAGCAATACGAGCCCCACATCGCACTACGGACATCGATCCCACGGTCTTCGATCGCTGATCCCATCCCACCGTCCATGATGATCGGTTGCTCGTCCCTAGCAAGCATCCGGCGGAGGATCCCCTCCGGCATTGCGTGTGCTCCACTTTTCATGGATCGTTTTACAGCAACGACCACAGTCGGTACTGCTCTTTCCTACTACTGATAAAGATGTCCATGGGAATGGGCACCGTTAGAAGGAATGGTGGAGCCATGCGGAATTGAACCGCAGACCTTCGCATTGCGAACGCGACGCTCTACCAACTGAGCTATGACCCCAACC
>CAJWEP010000159.1 GCA_913030945.1 uncultured Verrucomicrobiota bacterium | reverse complement strand
ACGAGCAGTTCGATGAGCGTGAATGCTTGTCTTGAGATACTTTTCATTTTTCTTCGGCTTTCAATTCTTCCCCACCTTTAACTGGTCAAGCCCTTGTGAAATTAGATGTGCGGCGGCCCCGGCCACACCCCACCAACAGCACGGCTGCGGTTGTTGTGAGTAGGTGGTGTTTGAAAGGTCTCAAAGGATTTTAAGCCGCTTGGTCGATGATTTCAATTGCTGAATGCACCGGTTCTTTTTCGGGTCGCATTTACAAAAAAAAGCCTTTTCAAGGGGGACGCCTTTGGTAGGCTTCCCCACATGAAGTCCCATTCTCTCTCTCGACGTCGTTTTCTCCAGTCCACTGCGGTTGCCAGCGCGCCGTTCATCCTGCCCTCCGGAATCTGGTCGGCCAAGATCAAGCCGAATGACAAGATATCCGTCGGTTTCATTGGCATGGGTATCCAGAACCGGGGTCTGCAAAGACGGTTCATGGGCGACAAAAACGTCGTCTGCGTGGCCGTTTCGGATTGCGACACCACCCGTCGCAACGCCGCCCGTGACACCGCCAACAAGCGTTACCAGAACAAGGACTGCAAGGACTACGTGGATTTCCGTGAACTGATCGCGCGCGATGACATCGACGCGGTGAGCATCGCCACGCCGGACCAGTGGCACGCCATCCAGACCATCGCCGCGGTGAACTCCGGCAAGGATGTTTACTGCGAGAAGCCGCTGACACACAACGTCCACGAGTCGGTCGAGGTGATGAAGGCGGTGAAAAAGAACAAGGCCATTTTGCAGACCGGCTCGATGCAGCGTTCCTCGCGCGAGTTCCGCGTGGCCTGCGAACTGGTGCGCAACGGCGTCATTGGCAAAGTCGAGCGAACGGCCGTCAACGTCGGCCCTCCCGGCGTGCCGTGCGACCTGAAGACGGAGACGATGGAGCCGGGTCTTGACTGGGAAAAGTGGATCGGTCCCGGCCCGATGCGCGGCTACAGTTCCGTGCTCAGTCCGCGCGGAGTGCACGGCCACTTTCCGCACTGGCGGAACTACAAGGAGTACGGCGGCGGCATGGTCTGTGACTGGGGTGCGCACATGATCGACATCGTACACTGGGGGCTGGGCGTGGACGACAGCGGCCCGGTGGGCACCATCCCGGCCGAGAACCCCAAGGCGATGAAGGGCGCGCAGCTGGTTTACGCTGGCAACGTCCCGCTGATGCACGGCACAGGAATGGGCTCGAGCTTTTACGGCACCGATGGGCGCGTGGAGTGTCACCGCGGTCGGATCGGCCTTTGGCTAGGGGAGAAGTTCATCGCCGGCCGGACAGGCGGAGACAGGAAGGTCAACCTTGGGAAGGAACTCGACAAGATGGAGTCCGAGTACCTCAAGGATGCCAAGGTGAAGCTGTACCGCAGCAGCAGTCACATTCCGGACTTCCTCAACTCCATGCGCACCCGCAAGAAGTCGTGCACGCACGAGATCATCGGCGCGCGGACGGCGATCGCCTGTCATCTGCTCAACCAGACCTACTACAACCACACGGTGATCAAGTGGAACCCGAAGAAAAACACCTTCGCCTCCGGCGGAGATCCCGCCTGGTTGACCCGCGATTACCGCGGCGATTTGAAAGTCTGACCTTGGCCAAGCGCTGATCAAACGCATCAATTTAAAGAACACGGTATGAGCCAAGCGCTCCTTCCGTGTTTTTTTTGTCAGTTTGGTTAAGCACTCTGTCTGCTTTTGTGGCAAACCTTTGCTTGAACAGTCAGGGCGGTTTCTGTATCCGTCTGCGCGCGCGGGGAATTCTGGGTCAACCCTCACCGGAGATTCCGTCATCGTTTTTCGTTGTCGCCACTTCGGGCGGCCGACTCGGACTATTTCGTTGTTTCGGTCCATTTCTGTTCCCCGGCTTATATTTGTGAAGGCAGATCACATTCGAAATATCGCGATTATTGCGCACGTGGATCATGGCAAGACCACGCTTGTGGATGAGTTGCTGCAGCAGAGCGGCACATTCCGCGACAATCAGGTGGTGGCCGAGCGAGTCATGGACTCGATGGATCTCGAACGCGAAAAGGGCATCACCATCAAGGCAAAAAATACCGCGATCAACTGGAAGGATTACACCATCAATATTGTTGACACGCCCGGCCATGCCGACTTTGGCGCCGAGGTGGAGCGTGTCATGAAGATGGTGGACGGCGTGCTGCTGCTGACCGATGCTGTAAGTGGCCCTCAGGCGCAGACGCGCTGGGTGTTGCGCAAGGCGCTTGGCCACGGCCTCAAGACGATCTGCGTGGTCAACAAGATCGACCGCGACACCGCCCGCCCGGAGTGGGTGCATGACAAGGTGCTGGAACTGTTCCTTGAGTTGGGAGCGGACGATGAGCAGTTCAATGCGCCGTTCCTTTACGGCAGCGCAAAAAGGGGTTTTGTCGACCGCAAGCTTGACGGCCCGCGCAGAGACATGAACGACCTGTTTGAAACGGTTATCGAGCGTGTGCCGCCGCCGGTGATTGAAGATGCGCCATTCCGCATGCTGGTGAGCAATATCGACTGGGACGACTACGTGGGCCGCCTGGCCATCGGCCGCATTTTGTCCGGGGATGTCAAACAAGGTGACGCGCTGAATGTCCTGCGGAGGGATGGCACGCGGCAGAGGATGAAAGTTATCAAGCTCAAGCAGTTTGCCGGGCTGCAGACCAACGATGTCACCCAGGCCGGGGCAGGGGATATCGCCAGCTTGGCCGGTTTCGACGAGATCGACATCGGCGACACCCTGGCCAAGGCCGACGACGCTGAGTTGCTGCCATTCGTGGAGATCGATCCGGCGACAGTGCAAATGGAGTTCGCCGTGAACGACGGACCGCTGGCCGGGCGTGACGGTAAAAAGGTCACCTCGCGCGAAATCCGTGCACGACTCGAGCGAGAGACCAAGTCCAATATTTCAATTAGCGTCCACGACACCGACGAGAGCACGCGCTTCCTTGTGGACGCCCGCGGCAGCATGCAGATCGCTGTGTTGCTCGAGACGATGCGTCGCGAGGGCTACGAGGTGCTTGTCTCCCGCCCGACGGTGTTGTTCAGGGACATCGACGGCAAACGCTGTGAGCCGTTCGAGCAGATCTGGATCGAGGTGCCGGAGGCGTATCTCGGCACCGTCATGGAAAACCTAAGCAAGCGACTGGGCAAAATCACCAATACCGAGCATCACACCTCTGGTGTAACGGTTTCCGCCGAGATTCCAACGCGCGGGCTTATCGGGTTTGAGAGCGACCTTGTCACGCTCACCAGCGGGAACGGAGTCATGAGCCACCTGTTCCTGAAGTACAGCCCGTACAGCGGAGAGTTGGTCACGCGATCGACCGGGACGCTGGTCAGCATGGAGAACGGCATCTCGATGGCCTACGCTTTGGACATGTTGCAGGCTCGTGGCAGCTTGTTTGTTTCGCCGGGAGACAAGGTCTACGCCGGGCAGGTCGTGGGGGAAAACTCAAGGCGCGATGATTTGCCGGTGAACCCGACTAAGGCCAAGCACCTTGACAACATGCGCTCCTCCGGCGCGGACAAGGCGATCATGCTGACGCCGCCGATCAACTTCTCCATCGAACGCGCAATCGAGTACATCGACAACGATGAGTTGGTGGAGGTGACGCCGAAACATCTACGATTCCGAAAACGCATACTCGACGCCAACGATCGTCGCAAGGCAGTTAAGCGTGCTCGGGATGTTGCGCTGGCTCAGGTATGAGTGGCCGCCTGGCCGGGTGCTATTTTACTTCGCCCCAGATTTTTTTTAGAAGCTGAAACATCCCCGGGTCGTGCTCATTGAGTTCGGCGCGGACGAACGGGTAAAAATCATTCACTCCGAGGTACGCCTCGGTGCTTTCCGCAAAATACTCCATTTGGTTGTTCAGTCCGTAATGCTTCACCGTACGGCCGGTGTAGAGCAGCACTTTTTCGTAGATGCCCTTGGCCTTGGCCTCGTTGTAGGCATCCAGGACAGCCTTATTTTGGAAGCCTTTTTCGAGCACCTGATCGTGATAAGCGTGCGCGAGTTCGTGCAGGACCACGTAAGGGTGCTTGGCCCATTGGCCCCGGTTCAGCAGCGCCTTGGCCCGGGGGATGTGGACATGTTTCACGAGACGCGGATCGTGGTTGTGTTCCCTAAGCCACGCGGCGCCGGGGTGGTACTGCATCGAGCCTAGCGGCTCGTAGTGGTGGTCCAGCCAGATCGGCAGTTTTTGCAGTGCCTTTACCTTGGCTTCGGGGAGGATGTACTTGATCCGCTGGAGGTGATTGGCCAGCGCGGTGAATACTTGCGCCTTAAACTGTTTGTGCTCTTTTTGAAGCAGCTTGGGATCAACCTTGATCGTCCATCCCTCAAGTTTTTTCACGACCGGATCGTAAAACTTATTTTCCTCTTTCTCTGCCACCGCTTGGTCAAGTGCACCGAACACAAGTGCGATCGCGAGTATCGTTTGTTGGATCATTTTGGGCATATTAAAATTATTTGCCGGCCAGCCCGAGCAGCGCCCGGCCAAGCGCGTCGCCGATGAGGAAGTAGCTTTCGGCGTTGCCGAACCAGTGGTGGCCGTGGCCGACGTTGGGCGACTCCTTGGCCGGCCGGGCGAACTGTGTGGTTTGCACAAACGCCGTGTTTGGACCAAGCGCCGCCGCGGCGGCCTTCTGCGCTGCCCGGATCGCGAGCATATTTTTGCCGGCCTCGGGGCCGCCGTTGCCCAGTTCGCCGATGACAACCGGCAGATTTGGCTGCTTAAATTCTCTGCGCACATCCCTGACGAGATGGATGAGGTTGGCCTCGTACTCCTTCAGTGCCTCGTCGTCGAACATGTCGTTCCAGCCTTGGAACCAGACGAAGCCGTTGAGTTCCGGTTTGCGGTTGGCCAACTGCGGGAACTCGTCGCCGAGTTTTGCCAAACCCTCGTGGTATTCGGCGAGCATCTTTTTGTAGAATTCACCGGTGGCGCTCCCGGAACTGGGCGGGCGAAAGTCCCTGTAAATGCTCTTGCCGCCCCATGCGGTCTTGATGAGCAGCACCGGTTCGTCGTACGTCTCGCCAACGAGGTGGCCGAGCTGAAATTCCGGCCCAATGTGGTGTCTGCCGCCGTAGCCGGTGAAGCCGACCGACAGGCCGCCCGTCTTGAGTTCCTCCTTCGCCTGGTGGCGGACAAAGACGTCGTCGCGCACAACCCAGTCGCCCTTGTCATTGACGATGTGCTTGTACAGGTGGGCGTGCTCCGGGTTTTTCATCACGTTTTTTAGGATGCCCCTCCCACCGTTGTAATATTTCGGATGATCAAAATCGACGACACCCTGGCCCTGCATGTTCGACTGGCCGGCGAGCAGGAAGACACGAAGCTTGTTGGAGGGCTTGAGGTGTTTGTCGAGAAAGGCGTAGCCGCCATCGAGCGCGGTTTTGTTGAAGATGGCAAGGAAGTGGCCGGCGCCCTTGATGATGTGCAGGTCGGTCTCGACGCCCGTCTCTTTCAGTGCAGAGTGCAGGGCGGTCGGGCCGGCGTAGCCGACAGTGCGGTGGGTTTTCACCGGCACGAACATGTCTGCTGAGCCGTTAAAGAAGAAAATCGGCGCGTCCTCCTTGTCGGCAAACGCGGCGGGCGATGCCGCGTGATAGATATGTGGTTTATTACTGCGCGAGCCCCCTAGCCAATAGGAGAGCATCTTGGAGTTTTCGCGGGTGGACCGAAAATCAGTTGGCGTACCCCCGGCGACGGCAGCGGTGATTTTTGTGCCGACGCCCTTCGGGTCGTCCGCCTTTGACAAACCGGTGGTGGCAAGTAGCGAGACCAGATGGCCACCGGCCGAGTAACCGATCGCGCCGATACGGCCGGGGTCGGTCTTGTGCTTGGCGGCGTGCTGGCGAATCCATCGGACGGCATCGCGACAGTCCTCGATTTGTGCCGGGCTTTTGTGCCTCGGTGCCAGTCGGTAGTCGATGGAGAAACAGGCGAAACCGCGCCGGGCGAGGCTTTTGGCATACATCGTGAGCTGGGTTCGCGAACCCGCCCGCCAGGCACCGCCATGAACAACGAGTACGGCGGGGAAGGGGCCGTCGCCTTTAGGCACGAAGGCGTTGAGTCTGAGCTTTTTGCCGTCGATCTCCTTGTAAACGATGTCCCTGTCCCGGTCGAAGCGGTGCTCCTTGGCACACACACCGGCACCGAGGCCAAGCAGCAGAAAGAGTGCAGCAACACGATTCATGTGCGGGGAGTCTCGAGTTTCAACAGCCAGGTTTCAAGCAAACCCTTTTGGTGGTTGCGCTTGGCCAAGCGGCCATTTGGAGATCGCGGTGACCACCAATAGGTTGAGAGCCAGGCCGAACACGCCGGCATGAACACCCCAGTTCACCAGCGTGCCCACCGGGTACAGCGCGAACACCAGCGTCAAGCCACTGACGAGGCCCCAGAACGGGGCACTTGGCTTCATGCCGCGCCAGTGCATGCCTAGAATGAAGCCGGGGCCAAGCTGCATCAGCATGTCGAACTTCATGTCCATGAGTTTGACCAACGTTGGCTTGTTCTCGAGCGAGTTCAGGTAAATGGCGATAGCGGCCATGATGGTCACCACAACCCACGACACTGATTTGCCAATCATCGTCAACTTCTCCTCGCTGGCGGCGGGATTGATTTGGCGATGGTAAATATCCTTCGTCAGCATCGACGAGACAGAAAGCAGCACCGAATCGGCGGTGGACATCAGCGCAGCCAGCACAGCGGCCAATAATACAACGACCAACCAACGGTGGAATAACGATTGATCCATCACAATCCGGCAAACCTCGCTGAAAACTCGATCCGACTCAGTGTCCTTCAGGTTGGCCAACTCCGGCGACGCCGCCGCCGTGACGCCGACAAACACCGCGATCAGCGAAGCCGTTAGCGGCAGGAACGCCATCATCGCCACGCCGTTGCGCAGCACCTTGCCACTGCGCGCCGCATAAATGCGCTGGATCGCCTGCGGGTACAGCGCCCCGCCGATGCCCACAACGACGATGTAGCTGAACCATTGGCGGATCGTCAGCACGTCCGGCGCGGCGACCTTTTCCGGCTTGGCATCTTTTAGCGTTTCGAAGCTCTTGGCCAGCCCGCCGAAGTGGTCGAGCACGACAAAAAGCAGAATCGCGAAGCCCACCATCAAAATGCCGCCCTGGATCACATCCGTCCACGCCACGGCTCGAAAGCCGCCGAGCGTCTCGTAAATCAGCATGATCACTGCGAGCAGAATCACCCCGGCGACGAATGCCATCCGCGGTTCGAACGTGGTCATGCCCTGCAGCAGCAGCCCCATCGCCGTGAGTTGCGCAAGCAGGTAATTGCCGATAGCCACCACCATCGTGATCGAGGCCAGCACCGTGTACGGGCGATGGCTGAAACGGTGCTCCAGAAAATCCGCCGGCGTGATAAAACTCTCGCGCTTGGCCAAGCGATGCAACCTCGGGGCGAACACGAGGTACACCACAATGATTGCCATCATGAAATGCACACTCATCAGCCAGGCGTAGCCGATGCGGAATGTCTTGCCGGTGAACGCGAACAGCGTGTTGCCGCTGTACTGCGTGGCGTAAAGCGTGAGCACCAAAACCAGAAAACCGACCCCGGAGCCGGCGAGATAAAAATCCTTGAGTGAGTTCTCCCGGCGTGCGCGCATGCCCCAGTAGCCGATGCCGATCAGCGACAGGAGATAAACGGCGATGAAGCCAAGCTCCGCCGGGCCAAGCGGGATGTTGCTCACGAGCCGCCCTCCGCATCGTCATCGCCGCTTGGCCAAGTGCGAAACGCCGCCCAGGCCGTCAGGCAGGAAATCAGGAACATCACACCGGTGCTCACTGCCACCCAGAGCGGCATCCCGAGCACCAGCGGCGTCTCGCCGCCGCCATCGCCCCAATACCACGGCACCGCTGCCACAAACAACAGCACAAAGCCAAGCGTGAGCAACCAGGGGCGGGGGAACTTTTTTGAGTTGGAGCTGGGCATTTATGCGGCGGCAGCTTGTCCCGTCGCCCGCTTGGCTGGCAACCTAATTTATGCCGGGACTGAAAACGGCTTGCGGTTTGGCGGCGTCAAGGCATCATGTCCGCCCTTCACGGCTCGGGGCTGCCGCGCCGTTGCGGTTGGGGTCATAGCTCAGTTGGTAGAGCGTCGCGTTCGCAATGCGAAGGTCTGC
>CAJWEP010000158.1 GCA_913030945.1 uncultured Verrucomicrobiota bacterium | reverse complement strand
ATTGCGAGTCCTTTTCTGTAATAACTGCAATGGAAGTTTTTCGGACCTCAATGCAATCAGTCCCTGAATCCTAACATTCAAACTGGCCCCAAAAAAGTGGTCCGATCATCATTGTAACTTTGTGTGACGAAAATTCAATACCTTGACCCAAGTCAAGGTATGATGTGGAGCAAACAGTTACCAAGCTTCCATTGTTAATGCTGGTAAAGATACATTTCTGATCCGTTCCAAAGGAAATTGAAATATCCGGCCATACTAGAGCGAAAAATGAAGAAAATAATTCGTTATACAATAATTGGGGGCTGCCTATTGGCGCCCGTAACTAAAGCGGCGCAGCCAGTTGCGCCGGTAAACGTCCAATCCAACCAGGCAGTGCTGGAGGTGAAAGGAATGGTCTGTGCGCACTGCTCCAAGGCCGCCCACAAGCAATTATCTGGTGCCGCGGCCCTGAATCGAAGTCTGCTCCAAGATGGTCTGCTTATTGATATCGACAAGAAACAGATCGTGATGGCGTTGCTTCCTGGCAAGTCTGTCGACTATCGCAAGTTGCAGGAAGCTATTAAAGAGAGCGATTGTGAATTGCTCCGTCTTCACATGCGTTTGCAAGGGCGACTGGAGAAGAAGGGCGATCGTCTTGTGCTCATCGAAAACGGCACAGGCAAGTCATATCCCATAACTCTTCCCGAGAAAAACCAGCTTGTTTGTGACGGGAATGATGAATATCTGGCGTGGTATCGTGTAGCCAGCATGGCCTGCGCGATGGGAAAGCTGGAAGAGTCAAAAAAATCCTTGAAAAAAGCGGTTGAATTAGGCGGTGATGAGGTGATGTTGATGGCCTTGGGAGATGCAAGGATGGAAAAGTTGTGGACTGGTCAGCAGACCGTTCTGCAGGTGGGAGTCGGATGGGGTCGCAATCAGGAAGCCGCAAAAAGGAAGACGATGAATGTTTTGGTGGAGCGAGTGATTGAGTTCAATCCCTGAATTCATCAGGGATCGGTGCTGCTTACTGGGAACTGTCGTTGCGGAACGCAATCTTAAGTTTGTGGACGACATCAGTCGGACGGTTTTTTACCCGGCTTTCTGGGCGTCGCTGGTGAGGTTAGAATGTCATGCCGAAGCCAACTGCCAAGCGACGGTGATCCCCGAATCGCATCGCCTTGGCCCTGTCATAAACAGTCTGCCGGTACTCGATCTTGAGCATCCAATCCTCGTGGTAATACATCGCAACCGGTCCGACGGCAATCGTGTCGCCGGCCGGGTCGACCAGTTGGTGTTTGCCCGACTCGATGTGGCGTGCGGCGATGTCGAGCATCAGGAATAACCCCCGGCCGGTGTCGCCGTCGTGCCAGGCATGCCAGCCGATGTTGGCGTCGAACGCGAGTTCATCGCCGTGATCGAAATCGCGGCCGGAGCCGTTCTTCCAGTAGTACAGGTCGTAGAGGTGATACCACTTCGGCGTTTCGAAGCTGTAGCTCAGGCTCAGGCCTGCATCCCAGCTCCCGTCGCCCACGGCCCAGTCGTCCTCGGTGCTGCCGGTCGGCAGTCGCAGATTTGGGGTGAGGCTCAGGTTGTAGGTGTAGCCTTTTTTGTTGACGTACTTTTTCAGCGGCGCGCCGATGATGATGTCGCCCAGTCCGTGTCCGGTCTCCCGGATGACCTCGCCGTTTCGCAGCCATTGGCGCGACTTGTCAACGTACGGTATCTTGGCCGTGATGCGGAACTCTCGACGGAACGTGTACACGCCCTCGAGCCAGGTGGTGTCCACGCGACTCTCTAGTCCGTACGGGTTTGGCAGGGTGGATTCGCCATGGCGCAGGTCGTCGGCGATGCTGTGCACCTGGAACAACTGCACGCCATAGCCGCCGGCCCAGCGCGGGGCCATGTCCATCACCGGTTGATGCCCAAGGACACCCGCTGCGGCAACCAGCCATAGCGAGCCAAGCGCAATCGATCTCTTCATTACCTGGCCTTGGAGATCTCGTCGACTTCCACCTCGACCACGGCTCCTGGCTTGGCCTTGGCCAAGGTTTTGGCGGTGATCATCACGCGTGCGGTGACGGCATTGCCCTTGGACAAGCCGGCGGGTGCATTGGCCAAGCCGAATTTGTTCGGCCCCGCTTTTTCGGAGAGCAACCACTTGCCATCGACCGACTCCACCGAACCAGTAAGGTGCGTGTAGAGCTTGTCCAAGTCGTAGCCTCCCTTTTTGACAGCGGTCAGGATGCCATCGAAGTCGATCGGTTTCTTGGGATCACGGTACATGACCAGTCGACCGGAGCGGATGTCGATTTTCACGCCGGATTTCTCGCTGAGCACCGGCGAGTTGAAGTCGAGCTTGGCCAGGTTTTTCTGTAGACCCTTGGCACAGATCGAGCAGACTACGCCGTTGACCTCAACTATTAATTCGCCTGGCTTGGCCACGGCCGGCTCGGTGGGTTGATCCGCAATCGTAGTCAGCGGGGCTGTCAAAAGCGGCAGTGCCGCAAATAATAAAGTCAGTTTTTTCATAATTAGGTTCCTTTCTTTTTTCTGTTTCAAACATTGGGCTAGCCCGGGTGCGGATACATTCCGCGTCGGGACACATTGAGTCGGGGGAAAGAGAAGAAACTCAGGTCAGATACCGGCAGACCCACTTATGCACGGGCACGCCGGCTACCCGCAACTGAAGAGGCTGTGGGATGGAAGAAAACTTAACCGATGCTTCAGGCAGGTTGAACAACGGGTTGGCCTGTCCATCTGCCACAACGGGCGGGACTTGAAACTTGGCCTGACGCTGCGGCAGCGCCGGAAGCGGTTGATCGGCTTGGTCGTCGTCCCCACAGCAACTGGCTTTGCCGTCACAAGGACAATGTTCGCACTCAGCCGGTGCGCTTGGCTGCGATTGCAACACCATCCCGAGGCCAAGCTGTGATGAGAGCAGCAGGCAGCTAATCAGGATGGCGAATGTGTTTTTCATTCCGCGCAAGCGGACGATTTTCACCCGGCTTTCTCGGCGTCGCCGGTGGCGTCAGCGGGTTTGGCGTCAGCGGCTTTTTTCGCCGCGACCGCGTCGTCAAATTTCTTGATGTACTTGGCGGTGTCGGCCTTGAACTCGTCGTCGCAGCCTTCGCAGCAGAACTTGATCTCGCGACCCTCGTGAACAAACGTGTGCGGCTTGCCCATACTGCCGAGTTTCTTGTCGCCGACAAGGCAGGTGTCCAGCGGAAAGGCAATCACGTTGGGATCCACCGCCTTTTCACCACCACCGCACCCGGCAAAAAGAAACCCGACTGCGATGCCGCTCATTATAGCCGTCCACTTCTTCATAACACTGGCGAACAGATAGCCCCAGCCGGCCAAGTTGTCAAATCCTTCTTTCCTGCCGCGGGCCTATCTGTTAGCAGATACCCGAAACATGCCGCCGACAAACAAACAACCGGCCGACCCCCGGGCTTCGACAGCGTCCATTTTGTGCTGGAAACAGGGCGCGCTTGGCCAAGCGGCCGACGACTCGCTGGCCCGGGAGGAGCCGCTGGAAATCCGCGTCAAGGGGGAGTCGGTGGCCGTGACCATGCGCACCCCCGGCCACGACGAGGAACTCGCGCTTGGTTTCCTACTCTCCGAAGGCGTGATCACCGGAGCGGGCGACGTGCTTGAGGTCGACCCCTGTCAGCAGGGTGAGGCGGCTCTGCTCGGCAACATGCTCAGCGTGTTCCTCGCGCCCAAGGTCGGGATCGACTTGGCCAAGCTCAAGCGCAACGTCTACGCCAGCTCGAGTTGTGGCCTCTGCGGCAAGGCGTCGATCGAGTCCGTGCATGCGCACTTCCCGCCCTTGGCCAAGCGCGAGCCGTTGGTCGTCGCGGAGACGCTGCTGCAACTGCCGGCCAAGCTACGAGCCGGGCAGGAGACGTTTGACAAAACAGGAGGCCTGCACGCCGCAGGGCTGTTCGATGCGGAAGGCAACCTGCTCACGCTGCACGAGGATGTCGGCCGCCACAACGCCGTCGATAAGGTGCTTGGCCGCTCGATGCTCGACGGCGATTTCCCGCTCGATCACCGGGTGCTGATGGTCAGTGGCCGGGCGTCGTTCGAGATTCTGCAGAAGGCGCTGGCGGGGCGTGTGCCGATCATCTGTGCCGTGTCCGCGCCATCGAGTCTGGCGGTGGAGTTCGCGCAGGAGAACGGCCAGACGCTCGTCGGTTTTCTCCGGGGCGACACGTTCAACGTGTACAGCCATCCGGAGCGAATCACCGGACTCGTCAGCTAGGCGTCATCAGAAGACTCGGCGTTTGTGAATACGTCGCTCACGTCGTCGTTCTCCTCAAGCGCGTCCACTAGCCGCGTGACCGTCGCCGCGCCGCAGTCATCGACGGCGGTCGTTTGCAGGGCGATTGACGTCACTTCAGCCGAGAGCGTCGCGATGCCCTTCTCCTCGACCGCCTTGTGAACCTGCTCGAAATCGTTCGGCTCTGTCACGATCTCGTAGCCGTTCTCGTCCGCGTTGAAATCGTCCGCTCCAGTCTCGAGCGCCAGTTCCATCAGCATGTCCTCATCAGCGGCGGCGCGCTCGATGATGATCTGTCCCTTGCGCTCAAACAACCGCGTCACCGCGCCGGCGCTGGCCAGTTGCCCGCCGGCCTTGGTGACGATGTGCCGGACATCGGAGGCGGTGCGGTTGCGGTTGTCGGTGTGGGCGTGAGCGAGCACCGCCACGCCGCCCGGCGCAAAAATCTCGTAGGTCAGTTCCTCGAAGTGGGCGTCATCGTCGTCGCCGGCGGCGCGTTTGATGGCGCGGTCGATGTTGTCCGCCGGCATGTTGGCGCTGCGGCACTTGAGCAGGATCATCCGCAGGCGGGGGTTTAAATCTGCCTCGGAGCCGCCCGCCCGGACCGCAATGCCGATCTCACGCGCCAGCTTGGCGAACACCTTCGCCTTCTTGGCATCGGTGGCGCCCTTTTTCCGCTTGATCGTCGACCACTTGCTATGACCAGACATGGAATAGATTGAGCCGAGGCAACACGCCCCAGCGGGGTGAAAGCCATACCAAACTCGCACTGAGAATGGAATGAAAATCCCCCTGCTTGACCAAGCATCTGACCACAAAAAAAGCCCGGTGCTGCCCGGGCTTCTCGTGAAAGGGTCGGCTTTAGTCTAGAGGCTCAGGTCGACCTTGTCACTGATGCCAATTTTCTTCAACGCGGCCTTCAACTCGTCGACCTCCTGCTTCGTAATACCATCCTCGGGAGAAACGCTGAGTTGCAACTTCACCTTTGCATCCTTCACCAGGCCAAACTTCTCGAGGATGTCTTTCTGGAAAGCTACCAACTGTTCGCCGGTCAGGTCACCGGACCATCCAGTGCTATCAAAAGTGACAAGTTCCGGTTGGCGCGGTGTCTCGACGCGCACGCCGTACTTCATCAGGCGGGCGAACTGCAGGCGGCTGTCGGAGGCGCCGTCAACCGGATTACCCCTCATGTAAAGGCGCAGGAACGGTGCAAAGTTTTTCGGGCCCTTGTAATCTGCGCCCGCCATTTCGACGAGGGTACCCAGGTTGCCCACCTTGTTGTTCTCGAGGAACAAAAAATGCAGCCGCGTCAAGCCCTTGAGCGGGGCCAGATCAGTGATGTCGTTGTTGCCGGCGGAGAGGGTGGTCAGGCCCTTGAGCCCCGCGACCCCGTCGAGTTTGGCGATCTGGTTGTGATCGAGATACAGCGACCACAGCTTTGTGAGCTTGAGCGCTGGAGTGAAGTCGCTGATGCGGTTGTTGGAGAGGTAGAGCGAGCGCATGTTGCTGAGTTTCTCGAGCGGCTTCAAATCCTTCACGCGGTTGTTGGACAGCTCGATGTACTGCAGCGCGGTCAACCCGGCGAGCGGGGCGATGTTCTCGATCTTGTTCTTGGCGAGGTTGAGGTACTGGATGCGCTTCAGGTCCTTGATCGCGCTGAAGTCTGTGATCTCGTTCCCGGCGAGGTCGAGCGAGGCCAGCGCGCGGCACTTCTCTAGGCCGCTCAGGTCCTTGATGCCGGCTTTGGTCACCTTGATCGTGGAGAGGTGGATCAGGTCGGCCTCGAGCAGCGGCTCCTTGTTGTAGCGCTTGGCGAAGACAAACTTCCGCACGCCCTCCTCCAGTGCCTTGTCCTTGAACACCGACTTCGGCTTGGGCTTGGGCGCTTCAGCCTTCTTCTCCTCTTTCTTTTCCTCGGCGAACAGGGCCGGGGCAACCGCCAAGCCAAACATCAGGCCGGCGACGACGATTCCTCTGGTAATCAATGTTTCTTTCATGGGCACGTTATGCTGGGAAAAGGAAACCCCAAACCGCCCCGGAGGCCAAGCGTTTTTTGTTGGCTTGAACATCAACCGGCCTTCAACGGAGACTCCCCGCAGTGGCCGCTCTTTACGCAAAATGGCGCAAGCAGTCGCAATCACCGGTCTTTCGGGAAGGCTCCAGCGCGCCGCCCGAGCAACTATTGCAGGCCATTTGGCAACATCAGCGCATCCGCCGCGGCGGACTCCGCGCCACCGACGGGCGGCGGGCGGCTATCCTGCACCCCGGCTTCCTCAACCTCGAGGCCGGGCCGGACTTCCGCCGGGCACTCGTCCAGGTCGGTACCGCCAGGCCGTTTGAGTGCGACATCGAGGTCGACGTCCTCTCTGCCGGCTGGCGGCAACACGGCCACGACACCAACCCGGCGTTCAGCAGCGTCGGACTTCACGTCGTCTGGCGAGCCGGGGTCAACGGGCCAAGCGGTCTGCCGGTGGTGGAACTCAGGAACCAGCTCGACGCCCCGCTGGGCCAACTCGCCGACACGCTTGGCCAAGCGACCGCCGACACACCGGACCACGTCCGCGGCCAATGCTCCGCGCCGCTGCGCGACCTCCCCGCCGGGGCCGTTGCCGACCTGCTTGGCCAGGCGGCCACGGTTCGCCTCGAGACCAAGGCCGCCGAGCTGGCCGCCGTCGCCGGGCGCGCCGGTTGGGAGCAGGCGCTTTGGGAGGGCCTCTTCACCGCGCTGGGTTACAAGCAAAACAGTTGGCCCATGCGGCGGCTCGCCGAGCTTTTGCCGGAGCTACGCCGCGGCCTTGGCCAGGCGTCCGAGCCGGTTGTACTGCTCGCCCGTTTGCTCGGCGTCGGCGGACTGTTGCCCAACCAGCTCGACCGCGACAAGCTCACCAACCGCTACCTGCGCGCGCTCTGGGACCAATGGTGGCGCGACCGCGACCACTTGGCCAAGAGCATCCTGCCAAAAAGTGTTTGGACGTTCCACGGACTCCGCCCGGCCAACCGACCCGAGCGTCGCCTGGCACTGGCCGCGCATTGGCTAGCCAAGGGCGACTTTGCCGCTTGGCTCGACGACTGGGTCTGCCGGTCGCCGAAAAAACCATCGCCCGCTGCCGCGCTGCTCGCCCGCCTTGCCGTCAGCGACCGCTATTGGTCGCGGCACTGGACCTTTCGCTCCGGGCGGTTTGCGGCGGCGCAGCCGCTGCTTGGCGCCGGGCGACTGCACGACATCGCTGTCAACATCATCCTGCCGTGGCTGCACGCCCGCGCAACGGCCGCCGGTAACGACGGCCTCGCCGCCCGCGTCCGGCAGCGCTACTTCGCCTGGCCCAAGGGGCAGGACAACTCGCGGCTCAGGTTCGTGCGGCAGCGACTGTTTGGCGACCGGCGCATCCCGTTGCGGGGCGCGGCACTGCAGCAGGGGCTTCTGCAGGTGCAGTCCGACTTTTGCAATCGCACCAACGCCGTGTGCGCCGATTGCGTGTTTCCCGACCTCGTGCGGCGCTATTCGCTGAAAAAAACCTGAAAAACAGGGTTGCAATCGGGCATTTTTTCGATAATTTGCCCGCCCGGTTTTCCGGGAGCGGGTGTAGCTCAGTTGGTAGAGCATCACCTTGCCAAGGTGACTGTCGTGAGTTCGAGTCTCATCACCCGCTCCATTCTTTTCTCAATTACTTCCTAAGCTTTTTTGCGCTTTTCGCATTGGTGTGCCCACTCGTCATTCGCAGCCATTTTCAGGAAAAATGGTTAGCGGATGGTTAGCGGATGCAACTTAGGAAAGTAGTCAACCACGGTGGCGTGTCTCTGCCTACGTCAAGGGACAACGAAGCCAACGTTTCATTTCCCTTCAGCTTTCAATTTTGCACCCATCTTGCCGCCGTGTTTGCGGAGGAGGTCGGCGGCGACGCCTTTAAGCAGATCGCGGCGATGTAGGTCGCGCTTGGGATTGCGTAACTCCTTCATATTGTCTTGTGGCTCACCCATGGACCTATCGGGCATTACGTTTGCGTGCAGGTAGTTCATACGTAATGCCAGATGGCTCATGATGAGCAGGAATCCCCTTGCGCATCTTCTCTTTCACCTCGGCATAG
>CAJWEP010000157.1 GCA_913030945.1 uncultured Verrucomicrobiota bacterium | reverse complement strand
TTGGCGTGGCAAAAAGCTTTTGCCCGTAGCAGCCAAAGTCCCCGTACCCGGCGTCATCCACCATAATGTAAATTATATTAGGGCGGTTCTTGTCAGTTTTGGCAGCTTTTGCTTCCAGGATAGCCCCATGGAAGAGGCATAAAATTAAAAAAAGATTAATTTTTAGTTGTTCCATTTTATTGAACTTGAATCGGGTGAGGTTTTACGGTCGTGTTTTTGTCTGATTCAGAATTTGCGCCAATTTGTTCTGAAGGGATTTTACGATTTCAGGCTTTTCCGTGTACAGGTTTTTGGTTTCCTTAAGGTCTTTGCCTAGGTGGTAAAGTTGTCCTTTTGGGCCGCCTGGCGCAGGTTTGATATAATTGGGTTTTGAGAAACCTCCCGAGCCAAGCCCGGTGATCAGTTTCCAGTGTCCTGAACGAATTGACATCATGCCGCGTCGTGCGGGGATCACGAGCGGCCCGCGAATCGGCTTGGCCTCGGGTTGTTCTCCCAGCAGGACAGGAAGGATGTTGAAACTGTCCGGCCCGGCGTTCGGCGGCAGTTTCGCGTCCGCAACGGCGGCGAATGTCGCCAGCATGTCCGTGAAACAGATCGTCTGTCGGCTAACCGACCCGGCGCGAATCCTGCCAGTCCAGCGAGCGATGAACGGCATGCGATGGCCGCCTTCCCACGCATCCGCCTTCATGCCGCGCAAACCACCGACGGAGTCGTGGCCAAGCCGTTGCACGTCGGCGTCATACCAGACCGGGCCATTGTCGGAAGTGAAAAACAGCAACGTGTCGTCGCTCATCCCAGCCTGGTCGAGTGCCTTGATCACGCGTCCGATCATGGCGTCCACCATGACCAAAAAATCACCGTACATTCCGGCTTGGCTGCGGCCACGAAACTTGGGCGATGGCAGCCACGGCGTGTGCGGCGCGGGATACGCGAGATACAACATCAGCGGTTTCTTGGTTTTGGACTTGGCGTGGTTCTCAATAACGGTGATCGCCTCATCGGTGAATCGGGGGAGTACGTCCTTCAGTTGAAGGTCGGGCGCAATCCCGCCCGCCCGCCAGAAGGCACCCTGGATCGGTGACCAACCCTCGCTCTTGTTCGCCTTGATGCGGTTGGTTGGCGGCGCGACGGCGTGGTTGTCCCGAATGTAAAAATAGGGCGGAATATCGGTCGAGGCGCGGATTCCAAAAAACGAGTCGAAACCGCGATTCGCCGGGCCGCCAGGCAGTGGTTTGTCGTAGCCGTTCTCGTGAAAACCGAGATGCCACTTGCCGACCATTGCCGTCCGGTAGCCGTTCGACTGCAGCAACGAGGCGATCGTCATTTGCCCCTCCTTGATGACGGCCCTCGTGCGCCATGAAGCTACATCGGCTCGAAACGGATGCTGCCCGGTCAACAGTCCGTAACGCGAGGGATGGCACAACGCCCCCGGCGAATGGGCGTCGGTGAAGCGCATTCCGTCACGGGCAAGCGAGTCGATGTGTGGCGTGGGGATTTTTGACTGCGGATTATAACATCCCGCGTCGCCGTATCCCATGTCATCCACCATGATATAGACGATGTTCGGTTTTGGTTGGGCGGCCTGCAACAAGACCGGTAGCGGCAGAATCAGGAATGCAAACAAATGCACGAAGGTGTTTCGCAATTGAATCATGTGGGACGGATGTTATTTGAGGTGCCACGGCTGGCAAGGCTTCATTTGTCTGCCATGTACACAATATTGCACTGGCAGGAAATTATTGAACCGGCCCGGCTGAGCCGTTAGGTTTTCGTTCCACACGCGAACCGCCATGACAAGAAAAGCCCTCTCCGCTGTGCTGTTCCTCTGCCTGTCGCTTGGCCAAGCGCAGGTTCATGCCGCCGACGAAGCCAAGCGGCGACCCAACATCGTCTTCATTCTCGCCGACGACCTTGGCTGGCGCGATCTCAGCAATGAGGGCTCCACCTATTACGAAAGTCCGCACATCGATCGCATCGCCACCGGCGGCATGAAGTTCACACGCGGCTACGCGACCTGCCAGGTTTGCAGTCCCTCGCGCGCCAGCATTCTCACCGGCAAATACCCGCCAAAGCACGGCATCACGACTTGGATCGGCGACGCCTCGGGCAAGGCATGGAGCGGTCGTGGGCGACACGACAGCCATTTGCCCGCTGAGTACGATCGGAACCTGCGCGCATCGGAAATCACCCTCGCCGAGGTGCTGCGTGATAACGGCTACAAAACGTTCTTCGCCGGGAAGTGGCATCTCGGCAGCAAGGGATCGTGGCCGACGGATCACGGCTTTGACATTAACAAGGGTGGCTGGGATGTTGGCAGTCCGCGCGGCGGTTTTTTTTCGCCGTGGCAGAATCCCAATCTCAAGCCCGGCCCGGCCGGCGAGTCACTGCCGATTCGGCTTGGCCGCGAGACGGCGGCGTTCATCGAGGCCAATCGCGACAAGCCGTTCCTCGCCTACCTGTCGTTTTATTCCGTGCACGGCCCGATCCAGACCACGCCCAGGCTGTGGCAAAAATACCGTGACAAGGCCGAGGTCAGCGGCTTGGCCAAGGAGCGTTTTATTTTTGACCGGCGCCTCAACGTGCGCCAAGTGCAGGACTGCCCGATTTACGGCGGAATGGTCGAGGCGATGGATGACGCGGTCGGCGTCGTGCTTCAGAAACTCGACGAGTTTGGCCTGGCCGACAACACGATTGTCTGCTTCACCTCCGACAATGGTGGCGTCTCCTCCGGCGACGCCTACTCGACCAGCAACACGCCGTTGCGCGGCGGCAAGGGGCGCCAGTGGGAGGGTGGCATCCGGGAGCCGTTTTACATCAGCGCGCCCGGCATGACGAAAGCTGGCTCGACCAGTGCCGTGCCGGTCAACGGCATCGACTGGTACCCGACGCTACTCGAACTCGCCGGCGTCGCCGTGCCGGAAAAGCAGGATGTAGACGGAGTCAGCATCGTGCCGTTGCTCAAAGGTGGCTCGATCGCGGAGCGGCCGCTGTATTGGCATTATCCGCATTATGGCAATCAGGGCGGCGAACCATCGTCGATCATCACGCAGGACGACTGGAAACTAATCCACTACCACGAGGACGGCCGCGACGAACTGTATCACTTGAGGGAGGATCCGGTGGAGCGGCACGACTTGGGCAAGCGCCATCCCCGCAAGGCCAAGGCCCTCCGTGCCAAACTCGACGCCTGGCTCAAGGCCACCGGCGCCAGGTTTCCGACCAAAGATCCCGCGTTCAACTTGCCCAAGCGCAAGGCACGCTGGGAGTCGATAAAGACAAAGGGCAAAGCCGGCCTCGAAAAACGCCACGCCAGTTATCTCGCCCCCGGCTACCAGCCGAACAAGGATTGGTGGGGCAGCTCCCCGGTGGATTGACGACTGGCAGCGATGACTCAATAACCGGATGAGTTTACCAAAGCATTTTGTATCCGTTTGCAGTGCGGTCATGCTGCTATTGGTTTTTTCAACAGCGCGGGCCGACGACCTCAAGATAAAGGAGAGCGACCACATCGTGATCCTCGGCAACACGTTCGCCGAGCGAATGCATCACTTCGGCTATTTCGAGACCTTCCTGCACAGCCGCTTTCCGGAGCATCACTTGCGTGTCCGGTACTTGGCTTGGCCGGCGGAGGAGGTGGGGGAACCGATTCGTCCCTTGGGCTTCCCGCGCTTGGTTGATGAGTTGCATGAGAACCGTGCCGACATCGTGTTTGTCTGCTACGGGATGAATGAATCGTTTCGTGGCAGCGCAGGGGCGGGGCATTTCGGGCATGAGATGGAGCGGTTTGTCGCTCAACTCCGCGCCGAAAAGTTCAACGGCAAATCCTCGCCACGGGTGGTGCTGGTGACACCCATCGCGCAGGGGATTTCGGCGGCAACGGTGGATGTCCCGGCCCGGAACGCGAGCCTGCGGGAATACTCGAAGGCAATTCTCCGGGTCGCCACGAAGCTTGGTGTTCAAGCCGTGGACCTTTTTACCGAGACAGCCAAGCGTGCCTCAGTGCAGGGCGGCCGGTTGACATTCAACGGCATTCATCTCACTGAATCCGGCTACCAGGTCGTGAGCCGAATGATGGCAAAGCAACTTGGCCTGCTGGACGGTTTGACGGCATCGCAGGCCGAAGGTGATCCGTCCGGCATCGATGCCTTTCGGCGGCTGATTTATGAGAAAAACTACTGGCACCAACTGTGGTGGCACGCCCCGAACGCCTCCTATATTCATGGACGACGAAACCAGACGCCGGGGGCAAAGCACCTTGGAAGGGAACGAACGCAGTCTCGTCAATTGGTGGAAGACATGGACCAGCGAATCTGGGAGGCGAAGAAACCGCGAGTGGCCGACATCTGGCGAAAGCCACCGGTGGAAGGGGAGCCGGTCTGGTTTCCCACGCCCACATCCCGGCAGATATCCGGAGACGACCCGGAGGCGATCTGGGCGGTGGAGGAGGACGGGAAACCCGGGCGTGTGAAACCCCCGGAAACGGAGCTGGCGATGATGAAGGTGGCGCCGGGCTATCAGGTCAATTTGTTCGCCTCGGAGGCAGACTTTCCCATCGCGAACCCGATGGCGATCCAGTTCGATTCGAGCGGTCGTTTGTGGGTGGGCAACACCCCGACTTGGCCCCATCCGCTGCCAGGGAAGCAGCCGTCGGATTCGATTGTGGTTCTCGAGGATCGGGACCGCGATGGTGTGGCTGATGGGCATACTGTGTTTCTTGACCGCCTGAACCTGCTGCACGGCTTTGGCTTTGGGGAGGGCGGGGTGCTTTTGGCCCAGGCGCCCAATCTTGTATTGGCGCGAGATACGGACAACGACGGGCGGGCGGACTGGGTGAGGGCACTGTTGCACGGCTTCGGTGCCGAGGACGCCGAGCATGCGATGAACAGCTTCCGGTGGAGTCCGGGCGGGTCACTCTATTTCACGCAGGGTATTTTTTACCACACCCAGGTCGAGACGCCTTACGGGCCGAGCCGCGTGCGTGACGCGGCGGTGTTTCGTTACCAGCCGAAGCGACACCGTTTCGGGGTCTACGTGTCGCACAGTTTTTGGAACCCGTTCGGCAACCTGTTCGACCGCTGGGGCGGCGGCATCATGCTGGACGCCTCCGCTGGCCAGTACTACCCGATGGATGTGTTTTCCGGCAACTTCGTTTATCCAAAGGCCAAGCACCGGACCAACCACCTTGCCTTCAACTCCGGCGGCCACATCGCCGCGGGCTGCGAGTTGTTGTACAGTCGGCATTTCCCGCCCGGGGTGCAGGGTCGATTCCTCGTCAATCATTGCGTCGGGGAAACCGGCACCGCCTGGTACACCCTGAAACCGAAGGAGTCCGTTTATCAGATCGAATCCCACGGACATTTGCTGCGATGCGACGATCCGCTTTTTCGGCCTGTGGCCATGACCCTGGGGCCGGATGGCGCCCTCTACATCGCCGACTTTTACACCCAGATATTCGAGAACGTGAACTTTTCCAAGCGCCACCCCGGCCGCGATCATCGGCGAGGACGGATCTGGCGCATCACGCATCCCGGCCGGCCTCTCCTGAAGCAGCCGCGAACCAAGGGCGAACCGGTCGAGGCGCTTTTGAACCTCCTCAAATCGCACGAGAGCAGCACTCGCGAGTTCGCCCGACGGGAACTTCAGGAGCGTCCCACGCGCGAAGTGATCCCGGCGTTGGGAAAATGGCTGAAAAAGCTCAGCCCAACTGACCCCGAACTGGAGCATCACCAGACCGAGGCGCTTTGGGTTCGCCAAGGGTTGAACGCGGTCGATCCAGGCCTCCTGCGGCAACAGTTGAATAGCGCGAATCCTGGCGCACGGGCCGCGGCGACCAAGGTGCTCCGGTTTTGGCAGGACCGGATCGACTCAGCCGACGAACTCATTCGGGAAAGGGTCAACGATCCCGATCCCCGTGTTCGTTTGCATGCCGTGATTGCCTGCAGTTTCAATTCGTCTCCCGAGGCCCTTGCCATCGCCATGGAGGCCGCCACTCACCCTATGGATCCCGGCCTCGAGCATGCCCTGGAGCAGACGCTTGGTTTTCTTTCCGGCAGGCCGGTGCCTGATTCCGCCTCCGGCCCGGGCTTTGCACAACTCGTGTCGCAGTTGGAACGCGGGCAGAGTGCGAAAGAGGCAATCACGGCCCTTTGCCGGGTGCCGCCGGGAACTTGGCCGGCGGATCAGGTGCACGGTCTGGCTCAGAATCTGTTGGCTTATCTGAAGGATCTGCCGGTCGATCAGCGCGTTGGCCAAGCCGGTCTTGAGACACTCTCGCTTGGCCAAGCAGCGGCAGGCCGGTTGCCGGCCGAACCGGCGCAACAGTTGCGCGCGGCACTTCTGGAATACGGCACCCCCTTTCATATCATTAGAACCCTGCCGGCGCGGATGAAATATGACCGGGAGGAAATTCACGTCACGGCGGGCGAGCCGATGCGGTTGCTTTTTGAAAACAACGATACCATGCCCCATAATCTCGTACTGGTGGCGATTGGAGCACGTGAAGAGGTGGGTCGCGCTGCCGAGGAAATGGCGACAGAACCCGGTGCCTGGGAAAAGGGATTTATTCCGGACACCGGCAAAATTCTTCAGGCAACCCGCCTGTTGAAGCCGGGCGAGAGTGAACTGCTAACCTTCAACGTTCCAAACAAGCCAGGGAAATACGAGTTTGTCTGCACGTTTCCAGGGCATTGGCGGACCATGTACGGGGTGTTTAATGTAAATCCCGACTGAGGCTACGCTTGGACAGTCAGACCGCGCATATATGCATTGCGGTGGGTTGACGGCGTTACTCCTCTACGAAATGGTTCTCGGCGTGAAGCGCATAATTATCCTCTTGCTTGCCTTCCCCGCACTTGTTGTGTCGGCGGTGGAGCGGCCGAACATCCTCATCATTCTGACCGACGACCAGGGGACGATTGATGCCAATTGCTATGGCTCCACCGACCTCAGGACGCCTAATATTGACAGGCTTGCGGCCGCGGGAGTGCGGTTCACGCAGGCGTATGCGCACACGGTATGTTGTCCAGCACGGGCGGCGTTGATGACGGGGCGGCATCCGCAACGGGGTGGGGTCCATCACTGGACGCAGGGCGACATGAATGGACCGGACGGTATCAACATGGCTCTTGGTGAGGTGACTTTGGCCGAGGCACTAAAGCCTGCCGGCTATCGCACCGCGCTCTACGGGAAATGGCACCTTGGCGCCCATCGGGATTTTGGGCCAAAGAAACAGGGCTTCGATGAGTTCTTTGGCATCCGCGACGGCTTCATTGACAACTACAACCACTACTTCCTGCACGGCACAGGTTTTCATGATTTGTACGATGGCACCACACCGGTGAAGGCACGCGGCAAGTATTTTCCCGAAATGATGATTCAGCGCTCGCTACGCTTCATCGATAAAAACAAGGACCGTCCATTCTTCCTCTATGTGCCCTTCAATATTCCGCATTACCCGGAACAGGCACTAAAAAAGCATGAAGCGTTGTATAAGGATGTGAAAGATCCGGCCCGCCGCTCTTATGGTGCGATTGTGACTACGACTGATTATTATATCGGCCAAGTGATCGACAAACTGGAGGAACACGGCCTTCGGAAAAACACAATCATCATTTTCATGAGTGACAACGGACACTCTGAGGAGACCGGCAACCGCATCCGCGTGGAGGAGCACAAGAGCGGCTATCCCAAGGGCCATTTTTACGGGGCGAGCGGCGGTGGTTTCACTGGCAAATGGATCGGGCAGAAGGGCAGCTTTCTCGAGGGTGGAGTACGTGTGCCGGCCATCATCAGTTATCCGGCCAAGCTGCCAAAGGGGGAAGTACGTGGGCAAATCATCACGGCAATGGACTGGTTTCCCACGGTGCTCGATCTATGTGGTGTCCAGCAACCCTTCAACTCTCCGAAGCTCGATGGCCAGAGCGTGTTACCGTTGATCCGCAACGCCAAGGCGAAGTCGAAATACAAGATTCTACATTTCGCCTGGGGTAAAAAATGGGCCGTTCGCGAGGGTGACTGGAAACTGATCGGCTCGGACGGGAATGCCAAGGTGTCGCTGCGGAACCTGGCCGATGTCAAGCCTGAGGCAAAGGATCATGCCAGGGCCAAACCGGAAATCGTGCAGCGTCTCAGGAACCTGCACAGCTTCTGGGTGAAGGAGGTTTCGCCAAAGTAACGGTTCTTCGATGAAATCAAGGTTTGTGCTGGTTTAGCGAAGGGACTGCGGGGAGAATGCCTGCCACTCATGAGATTTTTGTCACAACTGATTTTTCTGTTTGCCTGTTCCCTGCATTCGGCTGAGCGGCCGAACATCCTTTTTGCCATTGCTGACGATTGGGGTTGGCCACATGCCGGTTCGTACGGCGATCCCGTAGTCAGGACACCGACCTTCGATC
>CAJWEP010000156.1 GCA_913030945.1 uncultured Verrucomicrobiota bacterium | reverse complement strand
TAGACAATAGTCGCTTTCTGTTTTTGAGTATTTCCCTGAACACCATTTTGAAGTTCCTCCGGCCAGAGTTCGGGATGATCCGCCGGATAACAGCACAACGACTGACCAGTTGGCTCAAACAGATCGCCATAACGACAGCCCAGTGCAGTATGTGCGGCTGCCAGTCCCGACATCGTTGCACCGGCGACACCGTGACCCGATGTGCTCGCTCCACACATCATCAGGCCGTTTATCGGCGTCTTTATCGGCCACGAAAACGGCCCAACATGGCTCCGGGTTTTTTCTGTTCCATAAAGATTACCGGAAGTCGAGGCAACGTAATGGCGATTGGTCAGGGGCGTGCCAAGCTCCGCAAAAACGGTGGCATCCCGAATCCCGGGAAGAGTGTTCTCCAATGCTTCAAACATGCGCGCTGTGAGGTTCTCCTTGAATTTTTTGTACTCCTCTGGCCGCTCACCCGGGCGCGTGTTCTCCCATCGCCTGAATGCCTCCCAGGAAACAAACGAGAATGCCTCCATGGTATGGTGGCCGTGGGCTCGCTTGGATGGATCCTTAAGTGTTGTGCAAGTCAGGAATGTGCCTGGCAACTCCTTCGACTCATCCAGATCCGGGCTGGCAGCGATATCGTAATTGGCCTGGATATCGGGGGTCTTGCTCCACCAATAATTACCGGAGTCCAAGCCGGCTGCCCGGACATCCATGTCCACTGCCAGAAAGAGTGACAAGGCAGAGGTCGACCACTTCGTGCGCCTCAAATGCCGATTGATCTTCGGATGAAGGTGTTCGGATTCCACCAGCTTGCCGTAGGTTACAAATGGATCTGCGTTGGAAATCACAAGGGGAGCCAGAATCTGCTCGCCGCTTTCCAGTTCGACGCCGGCCACTTTCTTGGTTCTGCCATGTCCTTCAATGAGAATTCGGTTCACGCCAGTGCGGACACTAATCTCGCCGCCACACCGTCGAAGTTCCTTGATGAACGCCCTGGGCAGGGCCTTGGCGCCGTCCTTGGGGTACCAACCTCCGTCGAAGTAGTGCGACGCAACGGCAGCATGGATTGCCGTGAGTGCCCTGCGTGGCCCAACCCCGTGATCCCCGGATTGAATCGTTAGAATTGCCCTCAACAGGGGATCCTTGGTGAACCGGTCCAAAAACCGGTCCAGGGGAAGTAGACCCTGGAGAATCACATCCCTCTTCCTCCAACCAGACTTAATGGCGCCGCCAAAGGTCCTGATCTCAAAGTCGTCGGAAAGTTGATTTGAGATGCGTGCGCATGTTGCCAGATACCGGTCTATGCCATTGGCCTCGCTGGGGAATCGGGATTTCAGGCGTTCCGCATACACCTCTCGTCCCTTGGGAATGTCAAAGTACTCATCGCCGATGTGCACATGGTCGTAGCCGTCAGGATTCAACTCAAGGAAAACAAGATCGTTGGCTACACCCAATCCTTCATAAATCTGGCGCATGTTGCCTCCGGGACCCAAATCGCCAATGTAATGGACACCGGGACTGAACTGGTATCCCGAGATCGGAAAAGAATGGCACCATCCACCAGGCAAATAGTGCTGCTCAAGTACCAGGACTCTTTTGTTCGCCCTCGCCAAAGCCACCGCCGCACCCATACCACCCGCCCCGGAGCCAATCACAATGGCATCTACATCCTTCATTGTCTTTCAACGCTTGGCCAAGTTCTTGAGGTAGCACTTGGCTTCTTTGGGATTCAGTTTCACCGGTTCAGTGAGCGTGGCTTCGCGGGGGCCGAAGGGGCATTTGGCCGGTGGAACATCAAAAAAATCGTTCTGTTTCCTGAGGGCGAACTGGGCACCGGTCATGATGGCATTTTTACCGAATCGCCGCTCGAGCAGTTGCAGGGCGTCGTCGATCGCGCCCCAGCGCTCGGCGTCCGTGCTGCCCCACAACGTCGGCTGGGTATCGAGTCGCTGCAGGTTGGAGAAGCCAAGGCAGATTTGCCGGATCGCCTTGTGCGCCCCACGCATGGCATTCCAGTAAAGCTGCTCCACGACCTCGTTGATAACCGAGTTGCGAAACTGCGGATGCTGAAACCGATGCTCGCTGCCGGTGCGCTCGAAGTCGCTGAATCGGATCGACACGAACAACTCGCGCGCCTGCAGTCCTTCGCGCCGGAGCCGGCCGGTCAACCGTGCGGCTTCGCTCAACAAAAAAATCAGCCCCGCGTCGTAGTCCAGCTCGTCGACCGGCAGTGTGGTGCTGCTGGAGATGGTGGTGCGATCCTTGATCTCGACCTCGACCGGCTCGGTCCATTCACCGCGCGCGAACAGCCACAATTGCTGCCCCCAGATACCAAAGCGTTTGCGCAGGAGCATCGACGGCATCCGTGCCACGTCGCCGAACGTATGCGCACCAAGCGCGGCCAGAGCGCGCTCGCGCCGCTTGCCCACACCGGCGAGTTCGCTCAATGGTCGATCAGCCAAAAACTCCCGCTCACGGCCGGGCGGGATTTCGCAGAACCCCGGCTTGGCCGCGCTGGTTGCCAACTTGGCCGCCCACATCGAGCCACCCAAGCCGGCCGACACCGGTACGCCGACCGTTCGCCGAATCTCCTCACGCAGCCGGTTCACGTACTCCGCCGCCGACGGCTTGCGCCAGACGTAGCGCTCCATCGCGGTGAGGTCGAGGAAACCCTCGTCGATCGACGCCGGCAGCAGCGTCGGTGTGTAACGCTCCATCACGCGAAACATATTGCGGGAGATTCGCCGGTAATCGTCATAGTGCGGCTTGGCCAACACGCCATGCGGACAAAGGCGCCTGGCCTCAAAACAGGCGGTGCCAGTCCTGATGCCAAACCGCTTGGCCAAGCGGTTGGCGGCAATCACGATGCCGTCGCCTTTGCGGCCGCCGCCGACCCACACCGGCCGACCCGAGAGCGACGCGTCCATCGCGATTTCGCAACTGGCGAAAAACGTGTCGCCATCGACATGCAGAATTCGAAGTTGTGGCATCTCAGGCACAGTAGTGCCGAGTGTCTCAACCCAGCCAAGCTCCGTCAATCCGCCAGCCCAGAGCGGGACAAATTGGCATAAAACAGGGTTGCTTTTTGGTGAATACTGGGGCGGAGTGGGGCGTTACTTTTTTCGGCTGTGTTTTTGAGAATCACATGGAAAATCAGCGTCTTGGGCGTGGCGCTCGCCACGGCGGGCGCGCCTGGCCAAGCAGGTGCCGCCGAGGCGGACGCAGAGGGCATTGCGTTTTTCGAGAAGAACATCCGTCCGGTGCTCGTCGAAAACTGCTACAAATGCCACTCCGCCGAGGCCCGCGATCTCAAGGGAGACCTGTTTCTCGACTCGAAGCAGGGCATGCTCAACGGCGGCGAATCCGGGCCGGCGATCGTCCCGGGACAACCGTTTCGAAGCCGGTTGCTCCGGGCAATCCGCCGCAGCGGCGAGTTAAAAATGCCGCCCAAGAGCAAACTGCCCAAGCGGGTCGTGCTCAACTTCACCCGCTGGATCAAAATGGGGGCACCCGACCCCCGATCCACCGAGAGGGCAAGACCTGTCAAGCAGTCGATCGACTTTGAAGAAAGCCGCAAGTTTTGGTCGTTCGTGAAACCAACCCAGCCAAGCGTGCCGGAGATCGGCGACACTGCTTGGCCAAGCAACGAGATCGACCACTTCATCCTGGCCAAGCTCGAGCAAAACAAGCTGACGCCAGTGCGCGACGCCAGTCGACGCGAATTGATTCGCCGAGCCAGTTTTGACCTGACCGGCCTGCCGCCAACACCGGAACAGGTCACCGGTTTCTTGAACGACCCCTCGGAGGATGCGTTTGAAAAAGTGATCGACGAGCTGCTCAAGTCGCCGCACTTCGGCGAACAGTGGGGGCGGCACTGGCTCGATGTCGCGCGTTACAGCGAGTCCAACGGCATGGAACGCAACTATACCTACCCTCACGCGTGGCGCTACCGCGACTACGTGATCGAGTCGTTCAACCGGGACAAGCCGTTCGACCAGTTTGTGAAGGAACAAGTCGCCGGCGACCTGCTGGGTCGTGGCAAACGCCCACCCACCGACGAGCAACTCATTGCCACCGGCTTCCTCGCCATCGGCCCCAAGCCGCTCAACCAAGGCAACGACCGGCTCTTCAGCCTCGAGGTTATCGACGAACAAATTGATGCCACCACGCGGGCGTTCCTCGGCCTGACGGTTGCCTGTGCCCGCTGCCACGATCACAAGTTCGACCCCATCCCAACCGAGGACTACTACGCAATGGCCGGTATTTTCCGCAGTACGGACACCCTCTACGGCACGGCGAACTCCCAGGGCAACCGACAGCCGGCCGACCTTCACACCGTCGCTGCCAGTGATGACGATCGCGCAGAAAGAATCCGGCGCCACAATTCCGAACTCCGCAAGGCCAAGCGCCGCCTGAACAGCATGCGAGACGAAATCGAGGAACTGCGCGGGAAGCGCCGGGCCTCAAGCGACGACAAGGCCAGCCTCCGCAGGCTCAATCGCAACCTCAAGACACTTCAGGCCAACGTCACCGATCTCGAGGAGAAAGAGCCCGGTGCGAATTATGCGATGGGTGTGCGCGATGGCAAAATCTCCGACGTGCCGGTGTTGATCCACGGCGAAATCCGCAACCGCGGCAACATGGTGGAACGCGGTTTCCCGCAAATACTTGGTCATGTGAAATCGTACCCGATTGGAAGCCGCTCAAGCGGCCGGTTGCAACTGGCCAGCTGGATAACGCAGGACGACAACCCGCTCACATCCCGCGTGATGGCCAACCGAATCTGGAAACATCTTCTCGGAACCGGTCTCGTGCGCACATTGGACAACTTCGGCTCGACCGGCACAGCCCCAACTCACCCCGGATTGCTCGACCACCTGGCGCTGCGCTTCGTCGGCAACGGCTGGTCGGTCAAGTCGCTCATTCGCGAGATCATGCTCAGCCGCACATACCAACTCTCGAACGACACCGATGACACCAACGCCGCGATCGATCCCGGCAACCGGCTGCTCTGGCGAATGAATCACAAGCGCCTCAGCGCCGAGGCATTGCGCGACGCCATGCTCGCCACCAGCGGCCGGCTCAACCCCCGCCCCGCCGACGGCTCACTCGTTGCGAAACTGGGTGACGTGAACGTTGGCCGTGCCCTCCGGGAGCTTGCCCAACTCCAGCGCAAAGCGAACGATCATCGTAGCGTTTACCTGCCGGTCATGCGCAATGCCCAGCCGGAAATGATGCGGATTTTTGACGCCGCCGAGCCGAGCCTCATCGTGGGCCGCCGCAACGAGACCACCGTGCCCACCCAGGCGCTTTACCTGATGAACAACTCGTTCGTCGTCGGGCAGGCGTACAGCATGGCCAAGCGCGTGATGGACGACACCGAGAGCAACCGCGACGGCATCCGCCTGGCTTACAAGCTGGCATTCGCCCGCGAAGCCGACGACGACGAAATAACCAAAGCACAGAAATTCATGGCCTCCGCCAGCGGGGAAAAAGACCGGCCCGGCCAGTGGACACTGCTGTGCCAGGCGCTGCTGGCAAGCGCGGAATTCCGCTACATTGATTGACGCCTGGCCAAGCGCAGCCCGGCTAGGAAAAGGCAGATTAAAAATGAACGACTGGAGAAACAGCATCACTCGCCGCGACATGCTAAAGAGCGTCTCGGCTGGGTTCGGCTACATGGCGTTCGCCGGGTTGAGCAGCACGCACGCAGCCAGCGGCAGCCCGTTGCTCCCCAAGCCACCGCACTTCCGGCCCAAGGCCAAACGGGTGATCTTCGCCTGCATGCGAGGTGGGCCGTCGCACGTCGACACGTTCGACCACAAACCGGCCCTCGCGCGGGACAACGGCAAGCAACTCGGCAAGTACCGGAACCGCGAGTTGATGGCCTCGCCGTGGGAGTTCGCCCCGCACGGCCAGAGCGGTCTGATGATTTCCGAGTTGTTCCCGAACTTGGCCAGACACGCCGACGACCTCTGCATGCTCAACGGCATGTACGCCTCCGTGCCGGCGCACCCGCAAAGTTTCATTGAACTGCACACCGGCAGCTTTCAATTTGTACGACCCTCGATGGGCGCATGGGTGCTGTACGGTCTCGGCAGCGAGAATCAAAACCTGCCCGGTTTCATCTCGCTCGGCCCGCCCTCCAACGTCGGCGGCGCACAAAACTACGGCAGCGCATTTCTCCCGGCGTATTATCAGGGCACGAAGATTGGCGAGTTCAACCGTCCGCTGCGCACCGCATCACTGCGCAACCTCAGCAACGAGCATGTCACCGGCAATCTTCAGCGCAAACAACTCGATTTCCTACAGTCGCTCAACCGCGACCTGCTCGCACGCAAACGAAAAAGCTCGCAGGTCGAGGGCGTCATTGAATCGTACGAACTCGCCTTCCGAATGCAGTCCGCCGTACCTGAGTTGATGAATACCGGGGACGAAACCCAGGCCACGCTCGATGCCTACGGCATTGGCAATCGCGCCACCGAGAACTTCGGAAGCCAGTGCCTACTCGCACGCCGCCTCGCGGAAGCCGGCGTGCGGTTTATCGAGATTTCGCAGGGCAACTGGGATCAGCACCGGAACCTCAACTCCACACTCACACGCAACTGCGAGGCCACCGACCAGCCGTTGGCCGCCCTGCTCAGGGATTTGAAGGAACGCGGTCTGCTCGAGGAGACGCTGGTCGTCTGGGGCGGGGAATTCGGCCGCACACCGCACGCAAAGCAGAAGGACGGACGCGACCACAACGCCACCGGCTTCACTTTTTGGATGGCTGGCGGCGGTGTGAAAGGCGGCATCACCCACGGCGCGACAGACGAGCACGGCATCGCCGCAGTCACGGATCGGATGCATTTCCACGATCTGCACGCAACGATCCTCCATTTGTTGGGACTTGACCACGAGGCGTTGACCTATCAATACGCCGGGCGCGACTTCCGACTGACCAACATCCACGGCAACGTCGCCCACGACATCATCGCCTGACCGCCAGGCGCTAGCGCCTCCGCAAACCCAATTCGTCAGCGCTCAATTTGCCGTCTTTATTCCTGTCGAGCGCCTGCAACCTGACTTCCGCCTGACCAAGCTCCGTCGCAGACAACTGCGAGTCGCGATCCTCGTCCAGCGCGATCAACAGCGGATCATTTCGCCACGGCAATCCCCGGCGCGTCCTCGAGCCGCCCTGGCCACGACCGCGGATCGCGACGTTGGCCATCATCGGCAGGAATTCCCGCGTCGCCTTGTCGAGTTCCCCGGCCAAATCCGGCTTCTCGCCGGCCAAGTCGGTCGTCTCGCCCGGATCATTCACGATGTCAAACAGTCTCGAAGCGCGCTGGCTGTCCTCCCGGCCGCTCCGGATGTACTTCCATTGACCGCGCAGCACGGCGAGCTCCTGCGGGCTGGCGATGACCACCCCATCGCGCCCGACCTCCTTTCCATCCTTGATCGCCGGCCACACGCTCCTGCCATCGAACGGCTTGGCCTTGCCCCTCTCGATGCCGGCCGCCTCGATGAGTGTCGGGAACAGATCCATCACCGATGTGAGTTGCGAACTCTTTTTGCCAGCGGGGATCGCCGCCGGCCAGCGCATCGCCGCCGCCACGCGAATACCGCCCTCGTACACACTGCCCTTACCCTTCGCGAGATGACCGTTGTCCGCCCCGGCCCGCGCGCCGCCGTTGTCGTTGAAATAAATGACGAGCGTGTCGTCCAGCACGCCCTGTTTGCTGACCGCCTTGAGCACGCGACCGATCGCCGAGTCCATCGCGTCCACCATCGCCGCATAAACACGCCGGTCGCGATCCGCGATATCCTTGTACTTGGCGATCACCTTCTCTGGCGCCTGCAACGGGGAGTGCGCCGCGCCAAACGGCAGGTAGAGGAAAAACGGTTTCGCGCGATCGCGCCCCTCAACCAGCCGGATCGCCTCGTCGGCCAGCAGGTCGGTCGAGTACCCCTCCTCGTTTACCGACTCGCCGTTGCGCATCCAGTCAAGCTGCCGGCGGCGGGTGTCGGTGTGGGTGTAGTAGTCGATGAAGCCGCTGAGAAATCCGTAGTAATGATCGAACCCGCGCCGGTGCGGCATCGCGGTTTCGTCCGGCACACCGAGGTGCCACTTGCCAGTCATGAACGTCTGGTAGCCCGCCGCCTTGAACGCCTGCGGCAGAATGAACTCCTCCACCGGCAGTGCCTTGGAACTTTTCCCGACCGGCGACAGGATGCCGTAGCGGATCGGAGAGCGCCCGGTCATCAACGCCACTCGGGTCGGGCTGCAGATCGGGTAGGCATAAAACCGGTCCAGCTCGACCCCCTCCGCCACAAGTCGGTCGAGGTTCGGCGTCCGGATCTCGCTGCCGTGAAAGCCGACATCCTTCCAGCCCATGTCGTCGGAAACGATCAGCACCACGTTGGGTTTTGTTTTCGTGGGTGCCGCAGCGAACAG
>CAJWEP010000155.1 GCA_913030945.1 uncultured Verrucomicrobiota bacterium | reverse complement strand
CGCAAGCATTGGAACCCCAAGACTGTCTCGGCAATCATCGAAAGGGAGCGAATAGCAGCATGAACAGGGCAAAAAAGGGGCAGGATTCTGTTACCCTTCGTGCGATGGGTAACACCAACCCAGATCCTGAGGCTAGGAATCTGGCGGATGAACCTGAAATGAATAAAAAGAAAATGACACTGAACAAAATCACCACGCTCGCAACGCTTGGCCTGATCGCCGCGACGCTCCCGCTTGGCCAAACGCATGCGGATCAATTTGAGGAGGCCAAGCCCAACAACTGGCATCACTGGCGCGGACCGGATGCCAATGGCGTCTCCACCACGGCCAAGCCTCCCGTCCAATGGAGCCCAACCAACAACATCCAGTGGAAGGCGCCGGTCGAGGGTAATGGTAGCTCCACCCCGATTATCTGGGGCAACAAGCTTTTCGTCCTCACGGCGATCAACACCGGCGAAGTGGACCCGACCCTGCCCAAGCCGGAGGATCAGCCCAAACGCGTCTTCGGCATCACCCACCCCAATACCTCCTTTGAATTTGTTGTCCTTTGCCTCGATCGCAACACTGGCAAAGTGCTCTGGCGCCAGCTCGCCACAAAACTTATTCCTCATGAAGGCGCGCACCGTGACAACAACTTCGCTTCCGCCTCACCGACCACCGATGGCGAACGCCTTTACTGCTGGTTCGGCTCGGCTGGTCTGTTCTGTTTCGATCTGGATGGAAACAAACTTTGGGAGCGCAACCTCGGAAAGATCAAAATGGGAGCCAGTCTTGGCGAAGGCTGCTCACCGGTGGTACACGAGAGCAAACTCGTTATCGTCCGAGATCACTCCCGACAATCCTCCATCGAGGTTCTCAGCGCCAAAAACGGCAAGTCGCTCTGGAAGGTTGAACGCCACGAAAAAAACGCATGGGCCACCCCAGCCATTGTTGCGCACAGTGGCAAAACACAAGTCATCACCACCGCTTCCGGCAAAGTTCGCAGCTACGACCTGGACACCGGCAAAGTGATCTGGAAATGCGCCGGCCTCACGGGCAATGCCATTCCGTGCCCGGTTGTCGAAGGCGACAACGTTTACTGCATGAGCGGTTACAAGGGCTACTCGCTGATGGCCATCCCGCTATATGCCAGAGGCGACATCACCGGTTCCGATAAAATCCTCTGGACCAAGCGCCGCGGCACACCATACGTCCCGTCCCCGATCCTGTACGATGGTCTGCTTTACTTCACCCAATCCAACCAGGCGCTCCTCTCCTGTGTGAACGCCAAGAGCGGCAAAACCTACATCGATCGCACACGCTTAAAGGGCCTCACGAACGTTTACGCATCGCCTGTTGGAGCGGGCGGCCGAATTTACCTGAACGATCGCAGCGGCGTGACACTCGTCCTCAAACGTTCACGCGAACTCAAGATCATCGCCAAAAACAAACTCGGCGAACAAATCGTTTCCTCACCCGCACTTGCCGGCAATCAACTCTTTCTAAGGGGCAGAACACACCTCTACAGCATCGCCCAGGAAAAGGATTTAAATTAAGCACCGCGCTTTGGGGAGCTACTAAAAAAATCAAGATGGACGGGTGGCTTTCAGTGCCGCAGTGAAGCGGGAGGCCAGTTCGTTGAGATCTGGCTCAGCGTGGGCGAGGGAGAGGTAGATTTTGGTTCCCATCGGGTTGAGGAAGACGCCGCGCCGCAGCAACTCGAGCATCACGGCGCGGCCGCGTTGGCGGTCGGCAGCGAGCCAGTCACGGTGGCTTTGAACCGGGCGATCGAGGAATACCGCCTGTGCCAGTGGTCCGTCGCCAAGCACCTGAGCCACCTCACCCGCCTGGTCAAGCGCTTGGCCAAGGCGCTCCCGCAGCAACCGCCCCATCGAATGCAGCCGGTCGTAAACGCCCGGCTCACTGAATACATCGATCGCCGCCAGAGCCGCCGCCGAGGAGACCGGGTTGCCGCCGGTCGTCGAAGCGGACCAAGCGTAGTTCGGCCCGGGCAGGCGGTGCTCGTTCACCGCGTCCATAACGTCAACCCGCCCCCCGAACGCGCCGATCGGGAATCCACCGCCCAACCCCTTGCCGTAGGCAACCAGATCAGGTGAAACCCCGTAATATTCCTGGGCGCCGCCCAATGCCAGGCGAAAGCCGGTGACCACTTCGTCAAATACCAGCACGATGCCCAGCTTGGCCGTGACCTCACGCAGCCCCTTTAAAAATCCGTCCACCGGGGGTATGCAGCGATGCAGCGGCTCGACGATCACGGCAGCTAGATCAGCGGCGTGATCCGACAGAATCCTCCGTGTCGCGGCAAGATCGTTGTAGGGAGCGACCAGCACATCGCGCTCGACCCACGGCGCGCCGGTGCCGGAGGAATCCGGTTGAGGTAAATCGGGCGGATCGCTGCCGACCAAGCTTGTCACGCCTTCGGGATGCTGCCCGTGATACGCTCCCTCGAACTTCAAAATCTTCGGCCGGCCGGTTGCCGCCCGTGCCGTTCGCAGACAAAGCATCGTCGCCTCGGTGCCGCTGGCTACAAACCGGATGCGCTCCACGCACAAGCTGAGGTCGGCGATGCGCTCGGCGAGCTCGACCATTGGCCGGTTGATGGCGGCAAAGTTGGCTCCCTTATCGGCAGCCGCAACGGCTGCCTCGAGCACTTTTGGATGCGCGTGACCGACGAGCGCCGAGCCCCATGCCATGGTCATGTCAAGATACTCACGACCGTCGGTGTCCCACACGCGACAGCCATGCCCGCGTTCAACCACTGGCGCATCGCCCTCCGGGATACCATATTCACCGTTCGAACCGCCGGGAAAAAACTGAAGGGCTCGGTCGCGAAAATTGTCGGGCGAGTTCATCAGTGAGGTGTGTCAAAGGCCAAGCCGCCTGGCCAAGTTCTCTGCGACGTCCTCAACCTCGGCGCCGGAGCCGCACGACTTAACCCCGTCGGTCATCATCGTCAGGCAGAACGGGCAACCGACAGTCACGGTTTCCGCGCCGGTCCCAAGCGCCTCCTGCGCACGCAGCACAGATACCCGCTGATCAGTCTCCTCCTCCATCCACATGCGCCCGCCACCGGCTCCGCAACAGAAAGTCCTTTCGCGTCGGCGCGGCATTTCGCTCACGCCGTTACCGAGCAGGTCGCGTGGCGCCTGGTGCACGCCGTTGATGCGCGCGAGGTAACAAGGATCGTGGTAGGTCACTGAGCCATTGCCCTGGGACTCGGTGAGTTTTCCAGCGTCGATCAGTTGCTGCAGGAATGCGGTGTGGTGCACGACTTCAAATGTATTCCCGAACTGCGGGTAGTCGTGCGTCAGCGAGTTCAGGCAGTGCGGACATTGGGTGAGAATTTTTCGCACGCCATGCTGTATGAATGCCGCGTGGTTTTTCTCGGCCAATTCCTGAAACAAAAACTCGTCGCCAAGCCGCCGGGCCGAGTCGCCGGTGCAGCATTCGTCCGGCCCGAGCACGGCGAAGTTCACGCCAGCCTTGGTCAGCAGCTTGGCGATGGCGCGAGTAACCTTCTGCGCGCGTCGATCGAACGACCCGGCACAGCCGACCCACCACAGGATTTCGAAATCGGGATTATCCTTCGTCAAGGGGACGTTGAGCCCTTCTGCCCAAGCCAGACGCTCGGCCTGCGGGAAGCCCCACGGGTTGCCCTTGGTTTGCATTTGCCGCAGCGAGTTGGCGGCGGAACCGGCCAGCGCCCCCTCGGCGGCGCGATCGCGGCGCAGATCGAACAATAGGCCAAGCGGATCGACCCGCACTGGGCACGCAGTCACGCAGGCACTGCATGAGGTGCAGGACCAGACAGTCTCGGCCTGGACGGTGTCGCCGTGCAGCGCGACCGCTTGGCCAATCGATGTCGCCTGCATCAGCCCCTTCAAATCCTGCACGACAGCCTTGGGCGAAAGCGGCTTGCCGGAAGCGAACGCCGGGCAGGCATCCTGACAACGGCCACACTCGACGCAGGCGTCGAGACTCAACAGCTGTTGTCGGTCGAGGTGCGCGATCTCGGAGACGCCAACCAGGCCGGTTTCCTCGACCTCCTCGATTGTCACCGGCTTCAGTTGGCCAAGCAACGGCGTGGCAAAAAACAGGTTCGCCGGGCCGGTGATAAAATGCAGTAGCCGCGTGAAGGGAATCATCGCGAAAAATCCGAACACCATCAACGAGTGCATCCACCACACGGCTAGATGCGCCGACCGACTCGCCGGCTCGCTCATCCCGCCGAGGAGCTTGGCAACGCCGGCGCCAACCGGCGAACACCACAGTGCCAGTCCTTCCGGCCGGTCCCACACGATGCGCAGCCCCTCGACGAGGTAGCCCGTGACGCCGATGCCGAGGAACAGGCCGAGCGCCATCCAGTCACTCGCCCGATGCCCCACGCTGGTTGGCCGGTGCATCCGCCGCCACGCGAACAGACCAATGCCAAGGATAAACAGTAGACCGAACAGATCGAGTGCCCCCTCGTAAACGACGTAATACCAGCCGTGATGAAAATGAAACTTCTCCGAAAGCTTGGCCCCGAGGTGATCAATCTCCAACAGCGTGGTGCCGAGGAAAAGCATCATGAACCCGGCGAACATCATGATGTGCGCCCAACTGGCCAGGCCACGGCCGCGCACCCGTTTCTGCCCAAGGCCCTCCTTCAGCAGCCGGCCAAGACGCGGCTTCAGGCGCTGGTAATTGCCGAGCAGAATTTTCCCGATAGCGACCGGTTTGCCTTGCCTCCAAAGTTTCCAGCGACGCCACACACCCCAGCAAAACACCAGCAGCGACGCCACGGCCATGACATAAAACGCAATGACCGACTCCGGCGGAATGTTGCCGAACGTCTCGCGCGTGATTTGCGCTGGGTTGTCCATCACATCTTCACACGCTCGGATTTTGGATCGTAGGCCGGTTGCAGCGACAGCTTGGCCGGCACGCGCTCGCAGGCGACTTCCAGTTCGTAGTCGCCGCTCGCCAGGAAATCGCGATCCACGCCGTCGTTATTTCGCACGTAGCCCATGCCAATCCCTTGGCCAACGGTGTGCCCGAAGCCGCCACTGGTCAACCAGCCCACGCGTTCGTCGTTGCGGTAAATCGTCTCGCGACCCAGCAGCACAATCTCCGGATCGTCCACCGTGAAAAAAACTAGGCGCTTGGCCAAGCCGTCCGCCTTCTGCTGCTCGAGCGCCTCGCGGCCGAGGAATGCCGTGTCGGTCTTCAGCTTGGCCGCCCAGCCGAGTCCGGCCTCGAGCGGCGTGTGGTCGGGCGTCACGTCGGCGCCCCAGATGCGATAGCCCTTTTCCAGCCGCAAGCTGTCGATGGCGCGATATCCGGCGTTGGCGATACCGTGCGCCTGGCCAAGCTCCATCAGCCGATCGTAAACCGCTCCCGCCGACTCGGCCGGCACATGCAGTTCCCAACCCAACTCGCCAACGAATGTCACACGCATGGCCCGCACCGTCGCCCCGGCGACCTGCAGTCCGCGCGAGGTTGCAAACGGAAATGCGTCGCTCGACAAGTCGGCGTCGGTCGCCTGCGAAAGCACCTCGCGCGCAAGCGGCCCCATCAGCCCCAGCACCGCGGTCGCCATCGAGATGTCCGTCAACTGCACATCGCAGTCGTCGGGAATGTTGCGCTCGATCCAGTTGAAGTCACGCGCCGCCGAGCCGGTGCCGGTGACGATGTAAAATTCATCCTCGGCCAAGCGGCAGACGGTGAGGTCGGCCTCGATGCCACCGCGCTGGTTGCAGAGCTGCGTGTAAACCAAGCGGCCCGGCGGAACGTCAATGTCGTTGGCACAGATCCACGACAGCGCCTTTTCGGCGTCCGGACCAGCGAGTTGGTATTTGGCGAACGACGACTCGTCGAATATCGAAACCGCCTCGCGAGTGTGCCGGTGTTCGCGCGCCACATGTTCAAACCAGTTCGCGCGCCCGTAGCTTGGCTCGTCCCTCGGCTCGACACCATCCGGCGCAAACCAGTTTGGCCGCTCCCAGCCAAACTTGCTGCCGAAACAGCCACCACCCAACTTCAGTTGCTCGTAAAGCGGCGACGTTTTCAGCGGTCGACCCGACTCGTGTTCCTCGCTTGGCCAAGCCATCGTGTAATGCTTGCCGGTGGCCTCGGTTGTGCGCTCGATAAGAAACTTCGTGTCACAGTGATGCTCGCCGAATCGCCGGATGTCCACCGGCCACAAATCCATCGACGGCTCGCCACCGACAATCCACTCGGCCAACGCCCGCCCCGCGCCGCCGTTGGCCGCGATGCCGTAGGCGTTGAAGCCGGCGCCGACAAAATAGCCGCGCACTTCCGGTGCCTCGCCGAGGATGAAACTGCCGTCCGGCGTGAACGCTTCCGGCCCGTTGAGAAGCTGGCGGATGCCGGCATTTTCCAGCTCAGGCACGCGCCCGACAGCCTGCAAAAACAGCCCCTCAAACTGGTCCCAGTTGCTCTCAAGCAATTGAAAATGAAAGTCACTCGGAATGCCGTCCTGTGGAATCCACGGCATGGGATCCAACTCGTAGCCGCCCATCGCGAGACCGCCGACCTCCTCCTTGAAATAGCAGAGCCGATCCGGATCGCGCAGCGTCGGCAGGTCGGCGGTGACGCCCTCGATCGGCTCGGTGATGAGATACTGGTGCTGCATCGGCTGCACCGGCACGGAGACGTTGGCCAATCGACCGCATTCGCGCGCCCAAATACCGCAGCAGTTGACCGCGATTTCGCACTCGATGTCGCCTTGTTCCGTCTGCACACCGGCGATTCGGCCATCGCGGATGTCGAAGCCGGTCACGCGGCAGCCCTCGATGATTTGTGCCCCCTCCATCTTCGCGCCCTTGGCCAGGGCCTGGCACAAATCGGACGGGCTCGCCTGCCCGTCGGTCGGCAAAAATGCCGCACCGGTCAAGTCCGAGACATCCATCAACGGCCAAAGTTCCTTCGCTTCATTGGGCGAAAGCAAATGCATCTCGAGGCCGAAACTGTGCGCCGTGGTCGCCTGCCGCTTGATCTCGGCCAGGCGCTCGTCGTTACAGGCCAAGCGCAGACCGCCATTGGCTTTCCAGCCGGTCGCCTGGCCGGTTTCCTCCTCCAGTTTGCCGTAAAGCTCAACGCTGTATTTGAGCAGTTGCGTGATGCTGGCCGAGCTGCGGAGCTGGCCGACCAGACCAGCGGCGTGAAAGGTCGAACCGCCGGTCAGCGTCTTGCGCTCGAGCACGACAACATCCTTCCAGCCAAGCCGCGTGAGATGATAGGCCACACTGCAACCAACGACACCCCCGCCGATGATGACCACCCGGGCGCGCTCGGGGAGTGGTGTGTTGGGCTCAGTGTCCGAGGCCATAGTAGGTTTCGTAAATTCGCTGGGCTGATGTTTGCGCCTCGGCCGCGTCCCAGTTGTTGTCGAGGAAGCGATCCGGGCTGAGGCTGCACACGTAGTCCGACGGCGACGGCTCGAACATCGACTCGACCACGTGGTGGCCAATGCCAGCCGAGCCGCTGACGCCGTGGGCGTTGCAGCCGCCAGCCATCACGAAGCCCTTTAGCCGGCGGCTCTCGCCGATGATGAATTTCCCGTCCGGCACAAAGGTGGGCCAGCCCTTGAAAATGCTGCGCACGCCGAGGTCGGCGGCCTTGCCGTAGAGCGGCGCGATCTGCTCGATGAACCAGCCCATCACGTCCCAGTCCTCCTCGACGCGCGGCGGCGTCTGGCCATTCTCAAAGTCACTCGGCCTGAGCGAGAGCGACTCCGGCTCCCAGCCGCCGAGCAGCAGGCCATTGATCTCAGCGCGGAGATAGAGCGACGCATCCGGCACGCGCATCACCGGCAACTCCGACTGCATGCCCTCGGCATCGACGCTCACAAAATACTCGTGCCGCACCGGGAAAATTGGCAGGTCGAGCCCGGCCATTTTCGCGACATGCCACGCGTGCGCACCCGCAGCGTTGATGACTGTGTCGCAGGCAATTACGCCTTGGCTAGTCTCGACGCCGGTGACGCGGTCGTTCTCCATGCGGATGCCCTCGACTGTCACTCCGGTGGCTAGGCGCGCACCTTTTCGGCGGGCGCGATGGGCATAGGCCATGGCCAGGTCGTTGGGTTGCAAATAGCCGTCACTTGGGCACCACAGCACCGACCTGGCCGGGGAAAAATCAAACATCGGCCACTTGGACCTGGCTTCCTCGTTGCTGATGAAAGACGTCTCGAGGCCGGCCTCATCGGCAACCGTTTTCATCTTTTTGAACTCTTCCACACGCTCGTCGGTCAACGCCACGCGCAACGAACCGACCTGGCGCCAGCCCGGCTTGGCATCCGGCCCGGCCTCCAGTTCGGAGAAGGTCTTGACCGACCACATGGCCAGCTTGACGCGATCGACACTTGTGCGCACCTGCCCGACCAAGCCAGCCGCCTGCGAGGTGGTTTCTGCGGCGAGCGCGTCGTTTTTCTCGAGCAGCAGGACATCGGTTTTGCCGGCTTGGCAGAGGCTGTGTAC
>CAJWEP010000154.1 GCA_913030945.1 uncultured Verrucomicrobiota bacterium | reverse complement strand
AATCTCAAATGATTCGTGAAGGCCACTACTGGCATGCGGCGGCACGACCGGATGGAAAATATCTGGTGCTGGACGATTTTGAGGGACGCCTTTGGCTGATGGAGCGGGCCACCGGCAACATCCGCCTACTGGCTACCGGCTTGCGGGACAAGGTAAAAATTCACGCCCACGCCTCCTTTGATCGACTGGGGCGCTACGTTCAGTTTCACACCGGCAACACCCACGAGACAGTAGCCTTGATCGACCTTGAATCCCTGCCCCCGTTGAAATGGCGATGAGGACACAACTACTGGTGGTCTGCGTTTTCCTGAACGCCATTTTGCCGTGCGTTCTCGGCGAGGAACCGGCTGCAGACGTCCGCAAGCGGAGCGACCCGCCGGTCATCCAATCCTCGTGGGATGATTTGCTCGACGGCGTGAAGACGCCGGGCGATTGGAAACAACACAAGGCGGTTTTACGGCAGCGCTACCTCCGGTTGTTGCGCGATGAATTCAAGCCGGCCAAGCCGTCGCTCGAGCTGCGGGTGCACGAGCGCGTCGTGGTGGATGGCATTTACGAACGGCAGCTTGTCAGCTACCGGGTCGAGGAGGACGAGCGCGCCCACGCTTACCTCGCCGTACCGATAAAACATACCGGCAAACTACCGGCGGCGGTGGTGTTGCATGGCACGTTCAAGCAAGGAAAAGAGCGCGCCGCCGGGCTGGTGGACAACCCGGAGAAGGCCTATCTTGATCACTTGGCCAAGCGCGGGTACGTCGTCATCGCGCCGGATCATTTCGTGGCCGGACACCGCATTCCGCCCGAGGGGTCATACGAGACCGGGCGTTTTCATGCCAAGCATCCAAACTGGACAGCCGTGGGCAAGTTCACCTACGAGCACAGCATCGCGGTGGATGTCCTGCAGTCGCTCGACGTCGTGGACGGCGGGCGCATTGGCGCGCTTGGTCATTCACTGGGCGGGCACGGCACGTTTTTCCTGGCGGCGTACGACTCGCGCATCAAGGCGGCGGCCAGCAATTGCAGCGCCTCGTTTTTTCGCCACAACAGCAAGGTCAAGGCCTGGTCACGCGATCATTGGTACGTGTACTTCAAGCCGATCCGGGCGGGCCTGCTTCGCGGTGAGCTGCCTGAGATTGACTTTCACGAAATCATCTCGCTCATCGCGCCACGGGCCTTTCTCGACCTCTCCGCACTGAATGACGGCGACCCGCTGACCCAGCGGCAGCGCGTGCTGATGAACCTGAAAATCATGGATGTTTACGAGCTGGAAAAAGCGCCCGGGAACTTCGCCTTTTACGTCCACGGCCGGGGCCACTCGGTGAAGCACGAGTCGCGTGAATTGATGTACGGCTGGATGGACACCCACCTCAAGCCGCCGTCGGCAACACAAGCCAGGCGTGTGCAGAAATAAACAGCCGAACAGAAGAGGCGGTTGGATGCACCCAAAAGAAAACGTTTGCCCCCGTGCTGCTTGCCGCGACACAATTGAGCCACTTATGAGCAACCCCTTGGACACATTGGACAATCTTTACGCTGCCGTCGTTGCTGATGTGCTCGACGCTCTTGGGTGTCGGCAACAGACGCTCAGCGCAGAGATCGCCGCACTTACGCCGGTGCGCCGGGTTTGTGGCCGCGTCTTCACTGCGCGGGCGGAGGCCGTGGATGAGGTTCCCGCTGAGCCGTACAAGCTGGAGTTGCAGGCTATTGACACGATGCAGGCGGACGACGTGTTGTTGGTTGATGCCGGGCATAACAGGCAGTGTGCCTTTTGGGGCGAACTCCTCTCCATGGCCTGCTTGACCAAAGGCGTGCGCGGGGTGGTGATGAGCACCTGCTCACGCGACCTCTGGGCGCTCAACGGGATGAACTTCCCCGTCTTTGGCATCGGCTGCACCCCCGCCGACAGCAAGGGTCGCATCGACGTGGTGGCGCTTGGCCAAGCAGTCACCATCGACGGTGTGACGGCGAGGAACGGGGATTATCTCATCGGCGATGAGGACGGCGTGGTGATCATCCCGCAGGAAGTCGCCGATGAAACCCTGAAGCTGGCCCGGGAAAAAGTAAGCAGCGAAAACACCGTGCGGGATGAACTCGCCGCCGGTGTGCCGGTGGGCGAAGCGTTTGCAAAGCATGGCATATTGTGAGCCGACGCATCCTCATTGCCGGCCTGTCTCACGAGACCCATTCGTTTGTGGACAACACGACGTCGCTGGCCGATTTCGACATCCGCCGAGGCGCGGAGATGCTGGCCAGCGCCGGGGATGCCTCTCCGCTTGGCGGGGTTCTCGAGTACGCGAACGGGCAGGATTGGGAGATGTTGCCGGCGATCGATTACCGCTCGACCCCCGGCGGCACAGTGGAGGACGAGGTTGTCGAGACTTGGTGGAGCGATTTCAAGGACGCTTGGCACCCCGATTGTGATGCCGTTTATCTCGTCCTTCACGGCGCGATGGTTTCAAACAGTATTCGCGATGTTGAGGGCGAGCTTCTACGACACATTCGCAAGCTGGCCGGCAGCGGCAAGCCAATCTTCGGTGTTTACGATCTGCATGCCAATTTCTCCCCGGCCATGGCGGCCAACGCCGACTGTCTCGTGGCCTACCGTGAAAATCCCCATGCCGACGCCCGCGAAGCCGCCGTTCACGCCGCCAAATTATTGGCAAAATGCCTGGACACCGCCCGGCCCAGCATGCACCTGCGACAGACGAATATTCTCCTGTTACCCACCGGAACCGGAACCGCCGATGACCCGATGCGAACCCTCGAGACCGAAGCGCGCTTGATGGAGGGAGACGATGTGTGGGCCGTAAACATCGCTGCCGGGTTCGCCTTCGCTGATACACCGGATACCGGCCTGAGTTTTCAGGTCGTCACCACCGGCTCAACCGAAAGGGCTGCGCAGAACTTGGCCAAGCTGGAGTTGTTGGCTGGGGATTTGAGGGAAAGCGGGCTTGCGAATGAAGAACCGATCCGATCCATCATGCCCCGCCTGCGCGAGCCAACCGACGGCCTAACTGTGCTGGTCGAGCCGGCCGACAACATCGGTGGCGGCGCGCCCGGTGACGGTACCGGATGCCTGCGGGCGCTCGTTGAGCATCAGATTGAAAACGCAGCGGTTTGCATCAACGACCCCAAAGCCGTGGCACGGCTCGCTGGAGTCGGCGTTGGAGGGAAAACCACTCTGCCCATCGGCGGCAAAGGCAGCCGGCTTGACCTTGGCCCGCTGGAACTTGAGGTTGAATTGCTCGCGCGCAGCAAGGGACGCTTTGAACTGGAGGACAAGCAAAGCCACCTCGCCTCGATGCTCGGCGACTTTGCCGACATGGGTGACTGCTCCCTCGTGCGCCACGCCGGAGTGACCCTCCTGCTGACCAGCAACAAGACCGCCCCTTTCGACCTTGGCCAATGGCGCAGCCAAGGCGTCGATCCCGGAGTGCTCAACGTGATAGTCGTCAAGGCGGCTGTGGCCCACAAGCGCGCCTACGGTCCCATCACCAAGCGCAGTTTCCGGGTGGACACCCCCGGCCCCTGCAGCAGCAACTTGCTGCGCCTCCCCTATAAACACTTGAGACGCGGGATGTGGCCGCTGGACGCCTGATTGGCACGCAATGCAAACCGGGGTGATTGACAGTGGAGCGGCGAAGGCCAATCCCCTTCGTGCCGCGCAATCGCTGCTGGTGCATCCGCTGATCCTGCTTTCTCTCATGCTCGAGAAATGTGAGGTGTCAGCGGGACAACATCTGTGCTTTACTCAGAAGACGATTGCAGCTACTTCGGTTTGGTTCTGATACCATACGATGAAATCTGTTGGATTCCATTTTCAGAGGTCAAGGGCAAGCAGTCCATCTGTACCAACATTGAGCACGACCTGCTGGTTGAATACCGAGGCAACATCGATGGCCTCAAAAAGTGTCAACAGCAAATCATGTTTTCAAGAAAGCCTGAAAAAACAGGCTAAAATGAGAGTGTTTGGCATCACGCAAAACTGACATGATCCTGCCCGGTAAACTCCACACGATGCACACCCGGCGCGCCTTCCTCGAGCGCGGCACGCTGGGACTGGGTGGCATTGCGCTGGGTTCACTGCTCAATGGCCAAGCGGCAAACCGCAATGCAATTGACGGTTTGGAGGATTTGCCGCATTTCACCCCGAAAGCCAAGCGGGTGATTTATCTGTTTCAGTCCGGCGGTCCGTCCCAGATAGATCTTTTCGACCACAAGCCGCACTTGACCAAGCGCTTCGGCGAGGAGGTGCCCGAGTCCGTTTACCCGGCCGAGCGAAAGACAACGATGACCTCCGGCCAAGCGTCGTTTCCCTGCGCCCCAAGCGCGCTGAAGTTTGCCCGACACGGCCAAGCCGGCATCTGGCTGAGCGAACCGCTGCGTCACTTGGCCAAGGTCATCGACGACGTGTGCGTCATCAAGAGCATGCACACCGAAGCCATCAACCACGACCCGGCTGCGACGCTGTTCCAGACCGGCTCAGTGCTCCCCGGCCGGCCAAGCATGGGCGCCTGGGTGAGCTACGGGCTCGGCAGCGGGAACGCCAACCTGCCGGCCTTCGTGGCGCTAACCTCCAACGGCCGCGCCAAGGCCGGCCAGCCGCTGTACGACCGGCTATGGGGCGCGGGCTTTTTGCCGGGGCGATTTCAGGGCGTCAAGTTTCGCGGCCAAGGCGACCCGATTCTCGACCTTTACAATCCCGCCGGCGTCACGCGCGCCCAACGCCGGCGCATGCTCGATGCGCTGGGCAAACTCAACCGCAGCGAAGCCGTCCTCTTCAACGATCCCGCCATCGCCACGCGCATCGCGCAGTACGAGCTGGCGTTCCGAATGCAGATGAGTGTGCCGGAACTGATCGACGTCCAGCGCGAGCCGGAACACATCCTCGACCAATACGGCCCCGACGCCACGAAAGTTGGCAGATACGCCTACAACTGCCTGCTCGCCCGCCGCCTGGCCGAGCGCGGCGTGCGCTTCATCCAGCTCTACCACCGCGGTTGGGACGCCCACAACAACGCCCCAAAACAGGTGCCGGCCCAGTGCCGCGACACCGACCGGCCCACCGCCGCGCTGCTGCTCGACCTCAAGCAGCGCGGCATGCTCGACGACACGCTCGTCGTGTGGGGCGGCGAGTTCGGCCGCACTGTTTACTGCCAGGGCAAACTGACCCGGGAGATTTACGGGCGCGACCATCATCCCAACTGTTTCACCTACTGGATGGCCGGTGGCGGCGTGCGCGGCGGCATGACCTACGGCGAGACAGACGACTACAGCGTCAACGTCACCGAGAACCCGGTACACGTCCACGATCTGCAGGCCACCATCATGCACCAGCTCGGCATCGACCACGAGCGCTTGACGTTCCCTCACCAAGGCCGCCACTACCGCCTCACCGACATCCACGGGAGCGTAGTGAAAGACGTATTGAGCTGATACAAAGCCGCCCGGCTTCCGCATCAACACCGGGCCAACTCCAGCACAAAATGTCGGCTTGACTCAGGACAGACGTCGCAGTTCCCTGCCCAAGGAGCATCAGCCATGAATCCCACAACACTCTCAAAAACGCGACGTTCATTTCTGCAATCCATCAGCCTTGGTACCGCCGCACTGGGGATAGGTAGCGCAGCGTTCGCCAAGGATAAAACGATCCAAGGCTTCGAGGAGGCACCGTTCGATCCGAACGCATCAAAGGCATGGAAACCGGTGTCTGACCGCAGGATGCGCGTGGGCATTGTTGGCTACGGATATTGCCGGTTTGGTGCGGCGTTCAGTTTTCAGGATCACCCGAATGTTGAGATTGCCGCTGTCAGCGACCTGCTCCCGGATCGGCGCGCCGGACTGGCCAAGGCGTGTCGCTGCAAGACGGCCTACCCATCGCTTGAGGAGTTGGTGAAGGACGATAGCATTGAGGCTGTGTTCGTGGCCACCGACGCGCCAAGCCACGCGCGGCACTGCATCGAGGTTCTCAAGCATGGCAAGCACGTCGCCTGCGCCGTGCCGGCTGTTTGGGGATCGCTCGAAGAGGCTGACCAGTTGCTCGAGACCGTCAAGAACACCGGCCGCAAGTACATGATGTTTGAGACTTCGTACTACCGCCCCGAGCTCTACGCAATGCACCGGATATACAACGCCGGGGGCTTCGGCAAACTCATCTACTCCGAGGGAGAGTACTACCACTACGCGGCGAAACCTCTCCCGTCGTACAAGGGTTGGCGCGTCGGCAATCCGCCCCAGTGGTATCCGACACACTCGAACGCCTACTACAACGGCGTAACCGGAGGCCGTTTCACCGAAGTCTCCTGCATGGGGATGCCCAGCGTGACCGACTTCCTGCAACCGGAGAACAACCCGTACAGGAATCCGTTTGGCACCGAAGTTGCAATGTTCCGCACCAGCGAGGGCGGCATGTCGCGAATGACGGTCAGTTGGGACACACCGGGCGACCACGGCGAACGGGGCCGCGTGCGGGGACAGAGAGGCTCGTTTTACAATCAATACGAAGGGCAGGAGAAAAACCTGCCTGACATTCGACGCCCGGCGCTCCCCCCCGGCGTCAGGCCCGGCGGCCATGGCGGCTCACACGGCCAACTCACAAACGAGTTCGTCCACGCGATCCTCGAAGATCGTCAACCGTGGATCGACATCGTCCAGTCACTGAACATGACCGTGTCCGGGATTGTTGCCCACATGTCGGCCATGAAAAACGGAGAGTGGATGAAAATCCCCCAGTACAAACTTTCGTAAGGAGCAACACACGACAGGCAACACACTACCCTGCCAGAAACATGAGATCCTCTCGCCGCTCTCTTTTTGCTGTTGTCTTGTCGGTCGTCGCCGTTACTGCGATGGCCAAGCCCAACATCCTCTTCATCGCGGTGGATGATTTGCGGCCGTCGATCGGATGCTACGGGGACGAGCTCGCCGTCACGCCGAACATCGACCGCTTGGCCAAGCGCGGGGTGCGCTTTGGCCAGGCACATTGCCAGGTGGCCGTCTGCAACCCTTCGCGGGCGAGTTTGATGACCGGGCTGCGGCCTGACATGCTGGGGGTGTGGACGTTGCCGATTCATTTCCGCGAGGCCAAGCCGAAGGCGGTGACGCTGCCGCAGTGGCTGCGTCGACACGGCTACACAGCGGTGGGACACGGGAAGATTTATCACAACCCGACGCCCGACCCGCAGTCTTGGAGCGAGCCGATCCGGCCCGTCCAGACGGAGCGGGGTTATGCCGATGGCTGGCAGGCGCGCATCCGCGAAGTGCAGGCCAAGCTGCCCGACGACGACTGGCGTAAAAACAACCTCCGCGGCCCGGCCACTGCCGCGCCGGTAATTGACGACCACAAACTGGTCGATGGCGCGCGCACCAACCTCGCAATCGAGGATCTCCGCCGGCTTGGCCAAGCGGAGAAGCCGTTCTTCCTCGCGCTGGGCTTTATCCGGCCGCATTTGGCCTGGATTTCACCGAGGAAATACTGGGATCTTCACGATCCGAAAACGCTCCCGGTCATTACCGACGGCGAGGTGACGCCGCATACGCCGCCGTATGCGCTTTCCAACAGCTACGAGTTGACGCATTACATGGATCTTATCGACTTCCCGAAACCGTGGGACGAGCGACGCGTCTCCGACACGCTCGCGCGCCGCTTGATGCACGCCTACTACGCCAGCGTGTCGTACGTGGACGCACAGATCGGGCGACTGCTGAAGGCGCTCGATGAGGAGGGCCTCGCCGAGAACACCATCATCGTGCTCTGGAGCGACCACGGCTGGAAACTGGGCGAACACAATGGCTGGGGAAAGATGAGCAATTACGAGATCGACACTCGTGTCCCGTTCATCATTGCCGCGCCGGGGCTGGAAACCGCCGGGCAGGCGACCGACACGCCGGTGGAGTTGCTGGATATTTTCCCGACGCTCTGCGACCTGACCGGCATCGACACGCCGGATTTCGTGCAGGGCGAAAGCCTGTTGCCACTGCTGAAAAACCCCACAGCAAAACCGGACCGCGTGGCACACAGCCAATACTATCGCAACCACGACGGCGGTGAATACATGGGCTACGCCATGCGCACGCGCACACACCGGTTTGTGGAGTGGCGCGAGTTCGGCACCGGCAGGGTGACCGCGCGCGAGCTTTACGACCATCGCGAAAATCATACTGAGGCGGTAAACGTCATCGGCAACGCGCCGGAGGAACTGGTTACCGATCTCACCTCGCGCCTGTTGAAGACACACCCACGCCGTGCGCTGCAAATGGTGCCGGCCGTCCACTCCAATCCCAACCGTGGCCGCCTACCCGCTCCCATCAAGTTCGCCAACCGCACCGATTCAGACATCCTGGTTTACGGCATCTCACCGCAGGGGCGCCGCACCCGCCGCCCATCGGTAGTGAAACCGGGAGGCACAAAACAAATCAACGCAAGGATCGGCGGCGTGTTCGTCGTCGAGAGCCGGGACGGGACGATCCACGAAATCCACTCGCCGGCCTTCCCTGAAAAGACAATCAACATTCAACAACCATGAAAC
>CAJWEP010000153.1 GCA_913030945.1 uncultured Verrucomicrobiota bacterium | reverse complement strand
GTCAGGCAATGACGACTTGGGTGCCGGCTTGTTTCAGTTCGGCAACGAGGTCGGTCGGGGCCTGGGCGTCGGTGACGATGGTGTCGATCGCGTCGAGGCCGCAGAGGGGGGAGACGGAGCGGCGGTTGAACTTGGTGTGGTCCAGGCAGAAGATGATGCGCTGCGCGGACTGTAGCACAGCGCGCTGGATGTCAATGAGCAGCGCGTGGGAGTTGGTGACGCCGTCGAGGGTGATGCCGCCTCCGCTCATGATGGCCACGTCGGCGTGCATCTTCGAGAGCGACTCGACGGCAAGCGGGCCGACCAACACGCCGAGCCTCGGGTAGATCACCCCGCCGGTGACGAGCACCTCGACGCTGTTGTCGGAGCCGAAGTGGTTGGCCACGGGGAGCGAGTTGGTGATGATGTGCGAGGCTTTCCCGCCCAAGTGCTTTGCTGCGTGGTAGGCGGTGGTGCCAGAGTCGATGATCACGCCTTGGTTGGGCTGGATCAGTGCGGCTGCTGCTTTACCAATCGCTTCTTTCTCGTTGAGTTGATGAGTGTCGCGGGCGGTAAAAGTGAACTCGTCTGACTTGGGCGTCACGAGTCGAGCTCCGCCGTGGGTGCGCCGGATGGTGCCCTTGGCCTCGAGCAGGGTGAGGTCGCGCCGGACGGTGGAAATCGATACATCAACCTTCTCCGACAGCTCCTCAAGTGAGGCGAACTCCACTTTTTGGAGGTGCTGTTCTATCAGGAATTGGCGCTCTTCTGCCTGCACGGGCGTGATATTTGGAAGAATATGAAATTATTTGCAAGTTTTTTATTGACAATCTTTCAAATTGACCGATTTTCATCGCCGAGGAGCGATTTTATGGCTGTTCAAGCAAATCCAGTTCACAGAGCTGTGGTCGAGCATTTGGTTCGTCAGGCGATGTATCAGCGGATGGGCAAGCCGGTGCCGGGTGCCGGTAGCGCGCCCAATGCGCTGGTGGTGAACGTTAGTGCCCGGCACTGCCATCTCACGCAGGAGGCAGTGGAGGCCTTGTTTGGCAAGGGGCATCAGTTGACGCCGATTAAGTGGCTGTATCAGGAAGGGCAGTTTGCGGCCAAGGAGACGGTGACGCTGGTCGGGCCGCGCAGTCGGGTGATCTCGAATCTGCGCATCCTCGGCCCGTGCCGGACGTTGAACCAGGTGGAACTCGCATACACCGATGCTATCGCGCTCGGCTTTGACATTCCGCTGTGCCAATCCGGCAAGATCGAGGGCACGCCTGGGGGGATGCTAATGGGGCCGGAGGGTTTTTTTGAGATGCCGGACGGCATCATCCGCGCTGAGCGCCACGTGCACATGCACCCGGAGGATGCGGCGCATTACGGAGTTGAGGCAGGTGGCCGGATGAAGCTCAAGGTTGGCGGTCCATGCGCGATGACGTTCGATGAGATGCTGGTTCGCGTGGATGAGAGTTTCAAGCTGGAGGTGCACATGGACACCGACGAGGGCAACGCGGTGAACCTGCAATCGGACACACCGTGCGAGCTGAAGAAATAATTTTTTCGTAAAACCCAAAAATACATCATGAGTGAAGCATTAGGAATGATCGAAACCAAGGGGTACGTTGGCAGTGTTGAAGCCAGCGATGCCATGGTCAAGGCAGCCAACGTGAACCTGGTGAAGACGGTGCCAATCGGCGGCGGCTTCATCACTGTGTTGGCCAAGGGAGACGTGGGCAGCATCAAGGCCGCCGTGGACGCAGGCACCAACGCTGCGGCCCGGGTCGGCGAGCTGGTCAGCTCGCACGTCATCGCCCGTCCGCACGAGGACCTGTTGAAGGCGTTTAACAACCCAGCGGGCAAGGCGAACAAGTAACCGCAACCATTACGCAAACAAAATATCATGGCTGAACAAGCAATAGGAATGATCGAGTGCAAGGGCTTCTGCGCGTTGATGGAAGCCAGCGACGCCGCCCTCAAGGCGGCCAATGTCACAATGACCGGCTGGGACAAGGTCGGCAGCGGGTTGGTGACCGGTTTTTACCGTGGCGATGTCGCCGCAGTGAAGGCCGCGACCGATGCCGGCGCTGCCGCTGCCGCCGATGTTGGCGAGGTGATCAGCGTCCAGGTGATCCCACGCCCGCACGAGGATCTTAAGGGATTGGGCGAGTGGTTGCAGTAACTGGCTGATTGGCCAAGCGACTGGCTGAAATCGCGTGAAAATCCTTATCCCCAACCTCGGGTCGACCTCGGTGAAATACCGCCTGTTTGATTTTACAGGCGGTGACGGGACGTTGTTGACACGTGGCGGACTGGAGCGGGTGAGCGACCACGCCGAGGCGATCGAGCAGGTACTCGGCGAGCTTCGGGAGGGCGGCTGGGTCGGCTCTGAGGAGGACTTGGCCGCGGTGGGATTTAAGACCATCATGGCTGAGGGGCGCACCGGCTGCCTTGAGTTGACGCCGGAGGTGGTGGACTCGATGGAGGCCTGCAACAACATCGCTCCGGCGCACAACCCACCGTACATCCGGGGCATCCGGCTGTTTGCGGAGAAGATGCCAAGTGTACCGTTGGTGGGGCTGTTCGAGACAGCGTTTTTCCAATGGGCACCGGAGGCCTCGACGCGCTATGCGGTGCCGCAAAGCTGGCACGATGCGGGAGTGCGCCGCTGGGGTTTTCACGGCGCGAGTCACAAATTTATTGCCGAGCGTTCAGCGGAGCTACTCGACCGCGAAGACGTGGCCGAGCGCGCCCGCAATCTGTACGTCGATGCCGGCTTGCCGGTGGACCGCTCACCGTTGCGGGTGGTCTCCTGTCATCTCGGTGGCAGTTCGTCAATCTCCGGCATCCTCAACGGGGCGGCGGTCGGCAACAGCATGGGCTTGAGCCCGCAGTCCGGCCTACCGCACAACAACCGCGTGGGCGACCTCGACTCGATGGCGGTGCTGCACATGATGCGACGCGACGGTTTGTCGGTTGACGACGTCGAGACTGCGCTGTGCAACGAGGGCGGCCTCAAGGGATTGAGCGGTGGCCATAACGACATTCGCGACATCGCGTCGGAGGCCGATTCCGGTAATGCGCAGGCCAAGCTCGCGCTCGATGTGTTTGTGCACTCGGCGAGGCACTGGCTCGGCGCGTACTTCGCGCAGTTAAACGGGCTCGATGCCCTCGTGTTCACTGCCGGCATCGGCGAAAACCGCGCAAGCATCCGCGCCGCGATCTGCGCCGAGCTTGATCAGCTCGGCATCCGACTCGACGCCGAAAAAAACGAGGCGGCTCGGGCCGAGGAGGCGATCATCAGCGCCGACGATTCACCGGTCAGGGTCATGGTCATTCCCACCAACGAGGAACTGGTCGTGGCGCGCGAGGTGAAACGCTATCTGGAACATAGGCGAAACTGATTTTTTTATCGTACAAAAACCAAAACAAAAACTGATATGTCACAACAAGCAATAGGACTGATTGAAACCCGGGGTCTCGTGGCCTTGGTCGAAGGAACCGATGCCATGCTAAAGGCGGCCAACGTGGAGTTGTCCGGCCCGGTGCAGCAGGTGGGTAGCGCGCTCGTGAGCTCATGCGTTACGGGCGATGTCGCCGCCGTCAAGGCGGCCACAGACGCAGGCGCAGAAGCCGTCAAGGGCATAGGCGGCGAAATCGTCAGTGTGCACGTAATCGCGCGTCCGCACAGCGATGTCGGCACGGTGCTCCCCAAAGTCGCCAAGAAATAAGGAGGCCCAGGCATGTTCCTTGCCCGAGTAGAGGGATTGGTTGTCGCGACCAAGAAGGATGACGGACTGAGCGGCCGCAAGCTGTTGCTGGTTCGCCCCCAGTTGGTTGACGAGAGTGATCCTGCCAAGTTTCGGCCCGGCAAAAACACCATCGTTGCGGTGGACTCGGTCGGTGCGGGCGAGGGGGAACTGGTCATGTTCACCCAGGGCAGCTCCGCCCGGTTGGCGCCGAGCATGAAGAGTGCCCCGGTGGATGCTGTGGTCGTGGGCATTGTGGATTCTGTGGATGTACTTGGGCAAATCATCTACGACGCAAAGACTGATGTCTAAGACTAAACCCAGTTGGCCAAGCGCAGAGCAAACCAACGATAGGAGAAAGATAAAATGGCAAATGCAGTAAATGAAGCACTGATCCGAGACGTGATCGAGGACGTCCTTGGCCGCTTGGGTGGCAGTACGCCGGTCGTCGTTCCGCCACCGGCAGTCAAGCCGGCAGGCGACAACGGATCGTGCGGGTGTCAGGCCAAGGGCAGTGGCGACCGACATTTTGGTGTGTTCCAAACCGCTGACGAGGCGTGCGACGCCGCGGCCGGCGCATTTCAGCAACTGCGCGAGCAGGGTGTCGAAGCACGTCGCCGGATCATTGAAATCGTCAAGGGCATGTGCGAGGAGAACGATCAGGAGTGGGGCCGAATCGAGTTGGAGGAAACAAAGATCGGCCGGCTGGATCACAAGATCGAGAAGCTTCAAATCATCCGTGACGTGCCAGGTGTCGAGTGGCTCCGGCCGGATGGGCGAAGCGGCGACCACGGCATCACGCTTGAGGAGTTCACGCCGTTCGGCGTCGTCGGCGCAGTGACGCCCTCGACACACTCGATCCCGACCTTGGCCGGCAACATCGTTAACATCGTTGCCGCCGGAAACGCGGTGGTCTTCAATGCGCACCCGGCGGCGAGCCGTTGTGCCGCTATGGCGGTGCGCAAATTCAACGAGGCGATTCATCGTGCCATCGGCATCGAGAACATCGCCACCATCATCGAGCAGCCCACGCTCGAGTCGTTCGGGCAAATGTGCGCCAACGACAACGTGCGCCTGCTGTGCGTGACCGGTGGGCCGGGCGTGGTGGATGCCGCGATGAAGACCGGCAAGCGTGCAATCTGCGCCGGGCCGGGCAATCCCCCGGTGCTCGTGGACAATACTGCCGACATTGACCGCGCCGCCCGCTGTGTCGTGCAGGGCGCAGCCTACGACAACAATTTACTCTGCATCGGGGAGAAGGAGGTTTTCGTGCTGGACAGTGTCGCCGATGCGTTCATGTCCGCGCTGGAGAAGCATGCCGCCGTGCGGCTCAACAGCTCCCAGCTCGATGCGCTGACACAGGCCGCGTTTGTCTTCCCGGAGGGCCAGGGTGCGGGCTGCCCGGATGCGTCGGTGAACAAGGAGTTCATCGGCAGGGACGCGCCGGTGCTGGCAAAGGCCGCCGGGGTGAACGTGCCAAGCGGCACGCAAATATTGTTCGCCGAGACGGATGCGAACCACCTGTTTGTAGAGGAGGAACAGATGATGCCGATGCTACCGATCGTTCGCGTGCGAAGCGTGGAGGAGGGAGTCAAGGCGGCGTTGAAGGCCGAGCATGGTTACCGCCACACGGCGATCATCCACTCGCACGATGTCAATCACATGACTGCCATGGGACGTGCGCTCGACACGACGCTGTTCATCAAAAACGGCCCCTGCATGGCCGGACTGGGCTTGGGCGGCGAGGGGTATTTGAGTTTTTCCATCGCCACACCGACCGGCGAGGGAGTGACCAATCCGCGCACGTTCACCCGCGTGCGCCGCTGTGTAATGGTCGACAATTTGAGGATTTATTGAGTATGCGTTTGGCACGAGTCGAGGGCAACGTGGTTGCCACCCGCAAGCACCCCAGCCTGGAGGGCTGGCGGCTCGTTGTGTGTCAGCCGATCAATCTCGAGGGCGAGGACGACGGTACGCCCATCGTTGCCATTGATCCACACGGGGCCGGCATGCACCAGCGCGTGGTTGTCTCGTCCGATGGTTTGGCCGCGCGGCGCGCCGTCGGGGACAATCGGAGCCCGGTGCGCATGATGATCAGCGGCATCATCGACGAAACGGAGGAGGCTGCCGCATGAGGCTGGGGAAGGTCATCGGTCGTGTCACGTTGAGCCAGTCGATTCCGGCATTTGAGGGCGGTCGCTGGCTGGTGGTAAACCCGTACACCCGCGATCGGTTCCAGAGTGGCGACACGCCGCCGAGCGGCATGAGCGCCGAACCAAGCCTGGTCATTTTCGACGCACTAGGTGGGGACCTTGGCCAAACGGTCGGTTTTATCGAGGGTCGCGAAGCCGCTGTACCGTTCCCTGAGCCAACGCCGGTTGACGCGATCAACGCCGCACTCGTGGACACTGTTTATCACGCACCCAGAAAATAATTTCACCTAATGAAAAAAGTTTACAGCGTTAAGGACATCGACGAACTACACCGGGGCGGAGGCTTGGGAAACATCCCTTCCGACGCCATCCTGACGCCGTCGGCACGGGACAGGATGAACGAACTGGGCGAGGTCAAGGCCAAGCGCAACGGCGGTCCGGCCAAGGGCGGGAACGACGACGGCGGCATCGACCAATCGGTCCGGGCCAACAGTCCGAAGGCCGATCTTGAGCGCCTGTTCAACTGCCGCGCGGTTCATGAGTTGAAGGAACAGATCTGCGAGATTGGCCGCCGGCTCTGGCAGCGCGCCTACGTGGACGGCAACGGCGGCAACCTCTCCATCCGTCTCACCGAGGACGTCGTGCTCTGCACGCCGACGCTGGTGTCCAAGGGCTTCATGAAGCCGGAGGACCTCTGCCTCGTGGACCTTGACGGCAACCAGTTGGCTGGTGCCAAAAAGCGCACCAGCGAGATTCTCATGCATCTGCAGATCATGAAGGCACAGCCCAAGGCCCGTGCCGTGTCGCACGCGCACCCGCCGTACGCCACCGGCTTTGCCGTGGCCGGTGTCACGCCGCCTACCTGCATGATTCCGGAGATCGAGGTGATGATCGGCCGCGTGCCGATTGCCGGTTACGAGACTCCGGGCACGATGGAGATGGGCCGCAAAGTCGCCGAGCTCGTGGACGAGCACAACACGGTGTTGATGGAAAACCACGGCGTCGTCTCTTGGAGTCACAGCATCGAGGATGCCTACTTCAAGATGGAGATTGTCGAGGCGTATTGCCGCACCGTTCTTGTGACCGCGCAATTGGGAGTGCAACCAAAACAGTTTTCGCCGAAGCACCTGCAGGACCTGCTCAACATTAAGAAGACGCTCGGTGTGCCAGATCCGCGCTTCGGACTCAAGGAGTGTGAACTGTGCGACAACGACGAGTGGCGTCCCGGAGTCAGTTGCGCCGTGCCGCCATCCGGTGACAGCGCCGACGGCACGCCGACTGATCCGCAGGCGGAGACGGTCGTGCAGGCGGTTACTGCCGAGATCATGAATCGCCTCAAGGGCTGAGTCGTTGCGCTTGGCCAAGCGGCCCCGGAATGAAATCGCTCGATGCCAAGCTCGCCGACATCCGGGCCAATCCCGGATCGAGTAGGGCGTTCATCATCGCCGACGCCAAGGATGCGGACATGGCGTTTGGCGTCCGTGCGCTTGGCCATCGCCGCTATCTCTCGGCTAGGGGCGCGCGCCCGGCTCGGTTCTCGCCGGAAGTCTGGACGCGCGATGAGTTCGGCTATCGCAACCTGCCCGAGTTTCTCGACATCATCCGCGAAGTCGTTGGCCAGGGACTGATCGATATCATGCTCATGTCGGCGCATGTCAACGAGCAGTTGACGATCAAGGAAGGCCTATTTCGAGATTCGCCCATCACGCCCGCCGCCCGTGCCAACGACGCCACCGATGTCTGGGCGGCGCGCCACGGCAACTACCTCAGCCACGGCGCGCAGCCGTTTCGCTCGGCGAGCATCGACCACATCCAGTGCGGCAAACTGGACTGCGACCGCGACGGCAGCGAGTTCCCCGGGGCCAACCTTGGACTCTACTCCGTCACTTACCTCAACGACCTCGAGCAGGACAAGCGCACACTCGAGGCGTTCCACGCTTTCCGCGAGGAGGCCGAGCGCAAGCGGTTTCGCTACTTCCTCGAGGTGTTCGATCCCAACGTGGACAGCGGCATCCCGCCGGAGAAGCTGGGCGAGTTCATCAACGACCAGATCCTGCGAACCCTCGCCGGGATCACCGAGGCCGGCCGGCCGGACTTCCTGAAAATTGTCTACCATGGGCCGCGTTACATGGAGGAGATTTGCCAGTACGATCCCAATCTCGTGGTCGGCGTGCTCGGCGGCAGCGCCGGGACGACCTACGACGCCTTCCGCCTGCTGCACGATGCCAAGAAACATGGCGCGCGCGTGGCGCTGTTCGGCCGCAAGATCAACAACGCCGAGCACCAGTTGGCGTTCATTGAGTTTCTGCGGTTGATCGCCGAGGACACGATCACTCCCGAGGAGGCGGTGCACGCCTACCACGGCGTGTTGCAGGGGAAGGGGATCACGCCGAACCGGCCGTTGGAGAAGGACCTCGAGTTGACCGAGCAGTCGATGCGCTACGGCGACACCGGCGACAGGCCAAGCGTGGCCATCCGCAACAACCCCTTGGCCAAGCGCAAGCCGGAGCCGCTGCCCCCAAGCGCCGCCTGGCCGACCAAGCCCGGTGGCGCGCCTGACTTCGCGTCGATGTCCGCCGGCCAGCGCCTGGCCTACCACACCGCCCGCCTCAGGCGGTGACCGCGCTTGGCCAAGCGACAAAAAAAGGGCGGTCTCACAACCGCCCTT